>NZ_JAATEP010000022.1:0-187133 GCF_012034275.1 Nonomuraea composti
CGAGCGCGCCCGGCACCTCCACCGGCCCCGAGCGGTCGAACGGCAGGCCGGTCCAGTCGCGCCACTCCGCCAGCGTGCCCGCCACCACCATCGAGCGCGGCGCCACCTTGACGATCTTCCCGCCCGCCCGCACGTGCACCCGCAGCCAGGCGTCGTGGGGCAGGCCGTCGGGGCGGGTCCGGTAGGCGTACTCGCTCATCGGGGTGTGCGGTTCGAGGTGTTTGAGGTTCGGGCGTACGGGGGCGACCAGCTCGTGGTGGCCGAGCCGGGCGGCCTGGTCGCGCAGCGCGCCCAGCATCACCGCCGACAGGCCCTTGCCGAGCAGGTCGCGGCGGACGGTGATCTCCAGGGCGGAGACGGCGTCGGTGGGCAGGCCGCGCTCGCGGGCCAGCCAGCCGGAGCGGATCACGCCGTCCCATCCGCTGTCGGGCAGCTCGCCCCCGTCCGACACGAACGGCGTCATGTAGCCCCGCGCCACCAGCCGCCCCGGCTCGGCGTCGTCGTCGGCCACCAGCACGTGGTCCGGGTACGCGGTCTTGACCACCGCGTAGTACAGGTCCGCGACCGGGTCCTCCAGCATGAACCGGTGCCAGGTGTGGTCCATGTCCCAGAGCGTCGCGGCGAACTCGGGGCGCTCGGCGAGCGTGGTGATGCGGATGGCCATGCCGGACATCCTGCCGTCCGGGCAGGCGGGCCCGCGTCCCATTTTCCCGGAGTTACCGGTACTTAAGATCCCAAGACGAGGTGCGCTAGCGTCGGCGCCATGACAGAACTTGACGCCAGGCTACGAGCCATCACCGACCTGATGGTGGCCGAGGCGCGCGAGGGCGGCGGCAGGCACGAGTACGACGGTCAGATCCAGGACCTGTCGCCCGACGGCGTACGGGCGGGGCTGGCCCGGCTCGGTGAGGGGCCCGCGCCCGACGACGCGCACGACGCCAGGCACCTACAGGTGTTCGAGGAGAGCCTGCGTACCCAGCTCGGCGAGCTGGAGCTGCACCGCAAGAACCCGCTGTTCCACCTCTCCAACCTCGACCTGGCCTGCTACGACCGCGACTACGGCCCGCAGGAGGAGCGCGATGCCGCCAGGGCGGCCCACCTCGCGCTCTGGCCCGAGGCCGTGGACCAGGCCGTCGAAGCGCTCGACCAGGTGCCGGCGCCCGTCGCGAAGTCCCTGCTCGGAGCGGTGAAGGGGCTGGCGGCCGGGGTCACGGACGAGGCCGCGCTGCGGGCGCACGAACGGCTCGTCGCCCACGTCGAGCGGGCCGCGGCCGAGGGCGATCCCGACGCGTCGCTCGGCGGCGAGGCGCTGGCGAAGCTGATGGGCACCGCCGAGGGCCTGCCCGTCGACCTCGGGAAGCTGGCCGAGCGGGCCGACGCCGAGCGCGACCGGCTCATGGCGCTGCTCGCCGAGTCGTGCGCCAAACTGGGCGAGAAGGACAAGGCGCCGCTCGACGTCGTACGGGAGCTGGTCAAGGACCACCCCGACCCCGAAGGCGTCATCGAGGCCGCCCGGATCGGCACGGAGAAGGCGATCGCGTTCACCCGCGAGAAGGACCTCGTGCCCTACCACGACGGCGAGTGCCTGGTGGGCCTGGCGCCCGAGTCGCGCCGCTGGGCGATGGCCATGATGGCGTGGAACTCGCCGGGCGAGCCCGAGGGCCCGTCGTGGTACCACATCACGCCGCCTGACACGTCCTGGACGAAGCAGGCGCAGGAGGACTGGCTGGAGGTCTTCAGCGCCACGACCCTGCCCGCGATCAACGTGCACGAGGTCGCGCCGGGGCACTTCTCGCACGCCAGGGCGTTGCGGCGGGCGCCGTCCGAGGTGCGCAGGGTGTTGCAGTCGCTGGCGTTCATCGAGGGCTGGGCGCACTACGCCGAGGAGCTGTGCGTCGAAGAGGGCTTCGAGGCCGGTGACCCGCGCTTCGAGATCGGCGTGTGGGTGGAGGCGCTGATCCGCGTCACCCGGCTGGCCTGCGCGATCGGCGTGCACACCGGGCAGATGACGGTGGAGGAGGGCGCCCGGCGGTTCGAGTCGGACACGCACCTGGCGGGCCCGGCGGCGCTGTCGGAGGCGCGCCGGGCCTCGTTCGACCCGACGTACGGCCGTTACACCTGGGGCAAGCTGCTCATCATGGACCTGCGCGAGCGGGCCCGCGCCGAGTGGGGCGCCGGCTTCACCGTGCAGCGCTTCCACAAGGAGCTGCTGCACCTGGGCTCGCCGCCGCTCGGCCTGATCGACGCCGCCCTCTGACCCGCCGGTCCCGGTCGGCGTCCGCCGGGGAGACGCGCGCCCGCTCCGGGTGGCGTCTTCCGCGGTGATCGGGGGAACGTCTGTAGCGTCGAGTCGCTAGGGAGGCTGTCCGTGCGCGAGCTCTCCGGCAAGGTCGCGGTGGTGACGGGTGCGGCAAGCGGCATCGGACGGGCGCTGGCCCTCCGGTTCGCGGCCGAGGGGATGACGTTGATGCTCGCCGACGTCGACTACGACGGGCTCGCGCGCACGGCCGCGATGGCGGGAGACGTCGAGGTGCTCACGCAGATCACCGACGTCTCCGACGCCTGGGCGGTACGTCACCTGGCCAACCGCTGTTTCGGGGAGCTCGGGGCCGTCCACGTGCTGTGCAACAACGCGGGCGTCTTCCAGGGCGGTCACCTGTGGACCCGCGACGAGCAGGACTTCTCCTGGCTGCTCGGCGTGAACCTGTGGGGCGTGCTGCACGGCGTCCACGAGTTCGTACCGCGCATGATCGAGCAGGACACCGAGGGCCACGTCGTCAACACCGTCTCCGTCGCGGGCCTGTTCGCCCCGCCGGGGGCGGGCGGGTACGCGGTGACCAAGTACGCGGCGCTCGCCGCCTCGCTGGCGCTGGCCCAGGACCTGGCCGCCACCGGGTCCAAGCTGCGCGTGAGCGCGCTGTGCCCGGGGGCGGTCAGGACCCGCATCGGCGACTCCGACCGCACCCGCCCGCCCGGCCTGGCCGTCACCCCGACCCCCGACGAGGTGGAGTCGCGGGAGTCGGTCAGCAGGGCGGCCGAGCGGGGCATCGAGCCGTCGGAGGTGGCCGACCTGGTGGTGGCGGGCATCCGCGAGGAGCGGTTCCTGCTGCTGACCGACCCCAAGTACGCCGACCGGCTGCGCGAGCAGACGGAGACCCTGCTCACCGGGAGCCTGCCCGACTACCGGTGACCGCCTGCCCGTGCCCGCCTACCAGTGACGGTCGTGGGCGAGCATCCGCACGACCGTGCCGCTGCCCGGCCTGACCAGCACCCGTACGGAGTCGCCCGGCAGCACGTCCTGGTAGAGCCCCTCCTCGACCTCGAACGCGGTGGCCTTGGCCGAGCTGCCGTCGTGCAGGGCGATGTAGTAGCGGCCGGTGTCGGCCCACCGCTTGACGACGTGCCCGGTGATCTCCTGGCGGCGGGGGAGCGGCCGGGCGGGCACGATCTCGCCGCTGCTCCAGCCGCTGCCCGTGAAGATCCACTCCTGCTCGGAGCCGGCCGGGCCGGCCTCGGCGACCTCGCGCCCGCGCGCCGTCAGGACGAACCCGCGCCCGCCCATGAGCAGCCCGACGCCCGCCACGAACGACACGGCCGTGGCGATGATCCCCGGCCACGACACGCCGGACGCCGCGACGGTGACCCACCAGGGGACGGCGAGCCCGGCCGCCAGCAGCACCGGCACGAGCAGGCTCGGCCAGCGCCGCCGCGCCAGGCCCAGGTCGATGGCGTGCCGGCGGACGAGGGGGACGAACGCGCGGTCGAGCTCGGGCGCCGGCGGCATGAGGTCGATCACCGCGACCTCGGGGGCGTCGCCGAGGCGGGCGCGTACCTGCTCCATGGCCCACCGCTCGTAGGCCGGCAGCGGCTCCCGCGGCGGGGGCCGCAGGGACAGGTGGTCGCCCTCGATCGCCACCCACCCGCGTTCGGCCAGCTCGAACAGCGCGGAGTGGAACACTTCCTGGGCCCGCGTGCCGCGTAAGAGGTCGGCCACGGGCGCGGGCGCGGGCCCCTCGGGGGCCGGCCCGGGGGGGTGCCTGCTGGACACCTTGAAGGCGGCCGCGAGCGTGGCGACCCACAGGGCCCACGCCGCCGCCGGCCAGACAAGATCCATTGTTCTGTGTTAGCACGTCGGCCGGTGCCAGGCCAGGTGTAAGGGCCAAGGCCGATACACTGGGTGCACCGCATTCGCCTTTGGGGGGTTCTCACGGTGTCTGAATTCGACACAGTGCTGGTGGTCGACTTCGGCGCACAGTACGCGCAGCTCATCGCCAGGCGGGTGCGCGAGTGCCACGTCTACTCCGAGATCGTGCCCTCGACCATGCCGGTCGAGGAGATGATGGCGAAGAACCCGAAGGCGATCATCCTGTCCGGCGGCCCCTCCTCGGTCTACGCCGAGGGCGCCCCGCCGGTGCCCCACGGGTTGTTCTCCACGGGCGTGCCCACGTTCGGCATCTGCTACGGCTTCCAGGCCATGGCGCAGGCGCTGGGCGGCGAGGTCGCCCGCACCGGCGTCGCCGAGTACGGCGGCACCGCCCTGGAGGTGCTCGACGAGGGCGTCATCTTCGCGGGCCTGCCCGCCAGCCAGACCGTGTGGATGTCCCACGGCGACAGCGTGGCGGCGGCGCCCGAGGGCTTCGCGGTGACGGCCTCCACCCGCGAGACGCCGGTCGCCGCGTTCGAGCACGTCGAGCGGGGCCTCTACGGCGTGCAGTTCCACCCGGAGGTGCTGCACAGCGAGCACGGCCAGGCCGTGCTCAAGCACTTCCTCGACGCGGCCGGCTGCCGCCCGTCGTGGACGATGCTCAACATCGTCGAAGACTCCGTCGAGGCCGTGCGCCGCCAGGTCGGCGACGGCCGCGCCATCTGCGCGCTGTCGGGCGGCGTCGACTCCGCCGTGGCCGCCGCGATCGTGCAGCGTGCCATCGGCGAGCGGCTGACCTGCGTGTTCGTCGACCACGGCCTGCTGCGCAAGGGCGAGGCCGAGCAGGTCGAGCGCGACTTCGTCGCCGCCACGGGCGTCAAGCTGCGCGTGGTCGACGCCTCCGAGCGCTTCATCAAGGCCCTCGAAGGCGTCACCGACCCGGAGGAGAAGCGCAAGATCATCGGCCGCGAGTTCATCCGCGTCTTCGAGGACGAGCAGCGCGCCATCATGGCCGACGGCCCCGTGGAGTTCCTGGTCCAGGGCACGCTCTACCCCGACGTGGTCGAGTCCGGCGGCGGCACCGGCACCGCCAACATCAAGTCCCACCACAACGTCGGCGGCCTGCCCGAAGACCTGCAGTTCAAGCTGGTCGAGCCGCTGCGGGCGCTGTTCAAGGACGAAGTGCGCCGCGCCGGCGAAGAGCTCGGCCTGCCCGCCGCCATGGTGTGGCGCCAGCCGTTCCCCGGCCCCGGCCTCGGCATCCGCATCGTCGGCGAGGTCACCCGCGACCGGCTGGCCATCCTGCGCGAGGCCGACGCCATCGCCCGCGAGGAGCTGTCGCGCGCCGGGCTCGACCGGCAGATCTGGCAGTGCCCGGTGGTGCTGCTGGCCGACGTCCGCTCGGTGGGCGTGCAGGGCGACGGCCGCACGTACGGGCACCCGGTGGTGCTGCGGCCCGTCACCTCCGAAGACGCGATGACGGCCGACTGGGCGCGGGTGCCTTACGACGTGCTGTCGCGCATCTCCACCCGCATCACCAACGAGGTGCGCGAGATCAACCGGGTGGTGCTCGACGTGACGAGCAAGCCGCCGGGCACCATCGAGTGGGAGTGACCCGCCCTTACGCCGGCTCGTAGCCCGCTTCCTCCACGGCGGCCCGCACGTCGCCGGGGTCGAGCGGGCTGTCGCTGGTCACCTTCACCGTGCCGGTGGCGACGTCCACCGTCACGGCGCTCACGCCGGGGATGCGCTCGATCTCCTCGGTGACGAATCCGGCGCAGTGGCCGCACGCCATGCCGGTCACCGTGTACGTGCTCGTCGTCGTCATGCCGGCAGCGCCCTGGTCAGCATGTGGGCCTCGCGCATCCGGCCGTCGGGGGCGAAGCGGCCGAAGAAGTACACGTCCATGGCCAGGTCCTTGCCGCGTTGCCGGACGTGCAGGGTGTAGCGGGCGGCGAGCCGGTCGCCGTCCATGACCGCGTCGTGCACCTCCATGCAACCTTCGGGGCGGTTCTTGCGGATGGGGCGGGTGTGGGCGATGAGCTTGTCCCGGTCCATGCGGTGGCCGTCGGCGACCTGCACGATGTCGGGGGTGTGGTAGCGGTCGATGATCGCGGCCGGGTCCTCGTCGGTGTTCACCAGGTCCGCGGTCAGCGAGGTGATGAAGTCGCTGATGAACGTCTTCGGGTCGGTCTTCATGCTGCTCCCGGAACTCGCTTAACTCTTACGCGCTGTAAGATATACACGTCCCACTAACTTGGACAAGGTGTAAGAGATGAGTGCGCGCAACCTTCGTGCCGACGCCCGCCGCAGCCGGGCCGCCATCCTGGAGGCGGCCACCGGGCTGCTCGACGCCGACCCCGACACCAGCGTCGACGCCATCGCCGCGGCCGCCGGCGTGAGCAGGCAGACCGTCTACGCGCACTTCCCGTCGCGGGACCGGCTGCTGGAGGCCGTCCTTGCGCACCTCACCGAGCAGACGGTCGCCGCCATGGACGCCGCCGACCCCGGGCAGGGCCCGGCGGCCGAGGCGCTGCTGCGGCTGCTCGACGCCGGCGAGCGGGTGGCCGGGCGCCACCCCGCCCTCCTCCAGCGCCTGGGCTCGCTGCCCGTCACCCCCGAGTCCGACCACGACCGCCACGCGCCGGTCGCCGAACGGCTGGAGCGGGTGATCCGGCGCGGCCAGGAGGCCGGCGAGTTCGACCCCGACGTACCGGCGGAATGGCTGGTCGCGGTCACGATCAGGCTCGCGCACGCGGCGAGCGAGCAGGCCGCCGCCGGCCGGATGTCACCGGAGGAGTCCAAGCGGGCCCTGCACACCACCCTCCTCCGGGCCCTCGCCACCCCCTGAGCCCGCGCCCTCCGAAATTCCCCGGCCGTGATCTGTATCAAAACCCGGTGAGCCGGCTCCTGACAGTCGGGGCGAGTCCGGCCGATCCAGGGGGGACGCACAACGTGGGCGTCACACGAGACATGCACCAAGTCCCGCGCGGCAACATCACCTTCGCCATCCTGGCGGGCGAGCGCGCCCTGTCCGTGGACGGCGACCTGCGGGCCGCCCGCTACTGGTTCGACACCGCCTACCAGGACGCCGAGCTGCGCGGCGACCCCGAGCAGATGGGCCGCGCCGCGCTCGGGCTGAGCGGCGTGTGGGTGCACGAGCACCGCACCTGCGCCGACTGGGAGCGCGTACGCACCCGCCAGCGGCACGCCCTGCGGCGGCTGGACCCCCGCTCGACGCTGGCCCTGCGGCTGCGCGCCCGGCAGGCCGCCGAGGAGGACTACCGCGCCGGCACCCACGACGCCATCCTCGGGCTCCTCGACCGGGCCCGCGCCGCCGGCGACCCCGTGGCGCTGGCGGAGACGCTGAGCCTGGCCCACAACTGCCTGCTCGGTCCCGAGCACGGGGAGCGGCGCCTGATGCTGGCCCAGGAGCTGATCGGGCAGGCCGTCCGCACCGGCCGCCGCGGCGACGCGCTGATGGGGCTGCTGCTGCGGACCGTCGACCTGTTCCTTGAGGCGTCGCCGACGGCCGAGCGCAGCCTCGAAGAGCTGCAGGGCATGCTGGCCGCCAAGGAGCACCGGGCGATCGGGTTCGTGGTCAGCGCGATGAGGGTGATGCTGAGCATCCGCGCCGGCCGCTTCGAGGAGGCCGAGACGCTGGCGGCGGCCTGCGCCGAGTTCGGCGACGCCACCGGCGACGTGGACGCCACCGGCTGGTACGGCTGGCAGCTCGTCGCCATCCGCTGGCTCCAGGGGCGCGGCGCCGAGCTGGTGCCCGCCCTGTCGGAAATGGTGCACTCGCCCACCCTCAGCGCCCTCGACAACTCCTACCTGGCCAGCCTGGCCGCGGCCGCCGCCGACGTGGGCGACCGCCGCACGGCCGAAGGGCTGCTGGCCCGGCTGCGGGGGACGGAGCTGCCGCGCTCCAGCACGTGGATGACGTCCATGTACTTCATGGGGGAGGCCGCGCACCTGCTGCGCGACACCGAGACCGCCGCGTACGTGTCCGCCGCGCTCACTCCGTTCGCCGACCTGCCGGTGATCGCCGGCCACGGCGTCACCTGTCTCGGCTCCGCGCACCACCCCCTGGGCGTGGCCGCGCTCACGCTGGGCGACGCCGGCCGGGCGGTGGAGCACCTGCGCACCGCCGTCCGCCAGAACCTGGCGCTCGGGCACTGGCCCGCCACCGTGCTGTCCCGGCACCGGCTCGGGCAGGCGCTCGCACTCAAGGGCGACCCCGGCGACGAGGGGCCCGGCGCGGCGCGGGAGGCGGCCGAGCTCGGCATGGTGCTGCCGAAGGCGAGCGTGCGGCCCGGCGCGCCCAGGGGCCTGTGCCGCTGCCGCCGGCGCGGCCTGCACTGGCTGCTGGAGCTGGACGGGCGCAGCGCGCTGGTCAGCCACAGCGTCGGCATGGGGTACCTGGCGGCGCTGACGGCCAACCCCGGCCAGGAGATCCCCGCCATCGACCTGGCCGCCGGGGCCGAGGCCGCCAGGAGCACGGCGAACTCGGAGCAGCCGGTGCTGGACGACGTGGCCAGGCGGACGTACAAGGAGCGGCTGGCGCGGCTGGAGGGCGAGATCGACGAGCTGGAGTCGATGCACGACCTGGAGCGGGCCGCCGCGCTGCGCATCGAGCGCGACTGGCTGCTGACCGAGCTGACCGCGGCCACCGGCATCGGCGGGCGGGCCCGGCCGTTCGCGGGCAGCGAGGAGCGGGCCAGGATCGCCGTCGGCAAGGCCATCTGGCGGGCGGTCGACCGCGTCGCGGCGGTCGACGCGGCGATCGGCGAGGAGTTGCGCGCCACCGTCCGCACGGGCGCCCGCTGCTGCTACCAGCCCCGCTGACCAGCTCGTGCCGCCTCCGTGCCGCCTCCCTGTCGCCTCCGTGTCGCCTTTCCGAAATCAGTGCGAATACATTCGATAATTGAGGGAAGGGAGGCATCTCCTGGGCCAACGCGGACCGCGGTTGGCAAGGGGGTGCCCGTGACCCGCGGTTCGGAAGGAGTGGCGAAGCCTGCATGTCCCATGCGAGCGAGTACGGCAGGCAGCCGCTGGTGTTGCTCGTCGAGGACGATCCGCAGGACGCGTTGATCGTCGAGGAGCTGCTGGAGGACAGCGGTCTGTCCGTACGCCTGGAGTGGGCGCGCTCCGTGGACGAGGCCCGGCGGGCCCTGGTCCGGTTGCGGCCCCAGTGCGTGCTGCTCGACCTCGGCCTGCCCGACGCGTACGAGTTCTCGGCCTTGTCGGCCGTGATCGAGGAGGCGGGCGATGCGGCCGTGGTGGTGCTCACGGGCCTGGCCGAGGAGCAGGCGGGCCTCGCGGCGGTGACGGCCGGCGCTCAGGACTACCTGGTCAAGGGCCGGGTCGAGGCGGAGTGGCTGGGCCGCACGCTGCGGTACGCGATGCAGCGCAAGCAGGCCGAGCAGGCCGCCGTGGCATTGCACGCCGAGCGCGTGCGCGCCAAGGAGAACGAGCGTCTGGAGCGCGGCCTGCTGCCCACGCCGCTGCTGCAGAGCATGCCGATCGAGGTGGCCTCGCGGTACCGGCCGAGCAGGGGCTCGGCCACGCTGGGCGGCGACTTCTTCGACGTCGTCGAGTCCGACGACAAGGCCGTGCACGCGCTCATCGGCGACGTGTGCGGGCACGGCCCCGACGAGGCGGCGCTGGGGGTGTGCCTGCGCATCGCCTGGCGGGCGCTGGTGCTGAGCGGCGTGACCGGCGCGGCCCTGCTGCGCCGGCTCGAACGTATCCTGGAGGCGGAGCGGCCGGGGGCCGACATCTTCGTCACGCTGTCCACCCTCGTCCTCGAGCCGGACCAGCGCACGGTCCGCATCTGGCGGGCCGGCCACCCGGGCATGCTCCTGCACGACGGCGACACGGTGAGCCTGGCCGAGCCGGAGCCCAGCCTCGCGCTGGGCCTGCCGGTGGAGGCCGACTGGCACCAGGACGTGCTGGAGCTGCCCAAGGGCGGCGGCCTGACGCTCTACACCGACGGCCTGTTCGAGCGCCGCCTGCCCGGCGCGCCGCCGCGCTGGCTGGGCGAGGAGGGGCTGCTGGAGCTGGCCCAGCGGCACGCGCACCTCGACGGCGAGGGCTTCCTCGACGCGCTGCTCGCCGACGTCGAGGAGGTCACCGCGCCCGACGCGCCCGCCGACGACCTGGCCGTGGTGCACCTGCGGTGGAGAGAGCGCGCATGACCGACGGCTCACGCCTGCGCCGGTTGACGGTGCACGGCTGGTTCCTGCTGATGGTCGCGACCTTCACCGTGCTGGTCGCGGTCTTCGCGGTGCTGGGCACCGTCATGATCGACCGTACGAGCAACCTGTCGGACGAGCTGACCATGCGCATCACGCCGGCCGCCATCGAGGCGTCCCAGATGCAGAAGGCGCTGATCGACCAGGAGACCGGAGTCAGGGGCTTCCTGCTGACCGGCCGGCAGGAGTTCCTGCAGCCGTACGCCGAGGGCGTGGCCGCCGAGCGGCGCAGCCGCGCGCGGGTCGCCGCGCACCTCGCGGGACGGTCCGACCTGCTGCGCGGGCTCGACGCCATCAGCACCAAGGCCGCCGCCTGGCGCAGGGACTACGCCGAGCCCATGACGGCGGAGCGGCGCGACGACGGCACCGTCCCCGGCGGCACGGTGGAGGCGGGCAAGCGGGCGTTCGACGAGATCAGGGTGCTGCTCGAACGGCAGAACAGCCTCCTCGATCAACTGCGCGAGACCTCGCGGACCGAGCTGTCACGGGCGGAGCGGCTGCGCAACTGGGCCTTCCTGGCCATGCTCGTGCTGTTCCCGCTGGCCATGGCGGGCATGGTGATCCTGCTGCGGCGCGCGGTCGTGCGGCCGCTCGACCAGCTGCGCAACGCCTCCCGCGAGATCGCGGCCGGCGAGTTCGACCACGTCATCCCGGCCGCGGGCCCGGCGGACATCCGCGAGGTCGCCCAGGACGTCGACCTGATGCGCGTACGGATCGTGCAGGCGCTCGGCGACTCGCACCGCCAGCAGGTGCTGCTGCGCGACCAGGCCGCCGACCTCGACGCGCAGGCCGTGGAGTTGCGCCGCTCGAACGCCGAGCTGGAGCAGTTCGCGTACGTGGCCTCGCACGACCTCCAGGAGCCGCTGCGCAAGGTCGCCACCTTCTGCCAGCTCCTGGAGAAGCGGTACGGGGAGGTGCTGGACGAGCGCGGCAAGCAGTACATCCGCTTCGCCGTGGACGGCGCCACCCGCATGCAGGTCCTCATCAACGACCTGCTGCGCTTCTCGCGCGTGGGCCGGGTGTACGACGACCGCGAGCCCGTCGAGCTGGAGGAGACGCTCGACAAGGTGCTCGACGACCTCTCGACTCCGATCGAGGAGTCCGGCGCCCGCTTCGAGCGCCCCGACAAGCTGCCCACCGTCGTCGGGGACCCCACGATGCTGCGCCTGCTCTGGCAGAACCTCATCAGCAACGCCATCAAGTTCCGCGACCCGAGTCGTGAGCCGCTGATCCGCGTCGGCTGCGAGCAGGGGCCGGACGGGTGGGAATTCTCCGTGTCGGACAACGGGATCGGCGTGGAGCCCGAGTTCGCCGATAAGATCTTCGTCATCTTCCAGCGCCTGCACAGCCGCGAGCAGTACAGCGGCACCGGCATCGGCCTGGCGATGTGCAAGAAGATCGTCGAGAACCACGGCGGCAGGATCTGGCTGGACACCGGCTACACCGGCGGCGCCCGGCTCTGCTTCACCCTGCCGGCCACCCAGCCGGCCCCCCAGCCC
The DNA here is from genome assembly GCF_012034275.1 of Nonomuraea composti. Classification (NCBI taxonomy): domain Bacteria; kingdom Bacillati; phylum Actinomycetota; class Actinomycetes; order Streptosporangiales; family Streptosporangiaceae; genus Nonomuraea; species Nonomuraea composti. The sequence goes on from NZ_JAATEP010000022.1 coordinate 11,901, forward strand.
GCCGCCGACCCGCCACCCGATCCCGGGACCGACCACGAAGGAACCAGCTCATGACGACGGGGCAACCCATCGAAGTCCTCCTCGTCGAGGACGACCCCGGTGACGAGCTCATCACGCGCGAGGCGTTCGAGGACAACAAGATCCGCAACAACCTGCACGTCGTCAGGGACGGCCTGGAGGCGCTGGACTTCGTCTACCGGCGCAACGCCTACGCCGGCGCGCCCCGCCCCGACCTGATCCTGCTCGACCTCAACCTGCCCAAATACGACGGCCGGCAGGTGCTGGAGCAGATCAAGGGCGACCCGGAGCTGCGCTCGATCCCCGTCGTCGTGCTCACCACCTCCTCGGCAGAGGAGGACATCCTGCGCAGCTACGAGCTGTTCGCGAACGCGTACGTCAGCAAACCCGTCGATCTCGACCGCTTCATGGCCGTCATCCGGCAGATCGACGAGTTCTTCGTCACGGTGGTGCGGCTGCCGGGGCGGGCGCGGGCGTACGGCGGGGACGACGGCCTCTAGCCCGGATCCTCGGGGTCGAGGGGCTCGGACTTGGACGCCACAAGCGATTCGTCTTTTTTCTCCGGCTCAGGCTCGGGCTCGGGCGCGGGGGCGGGGGCGGGGGCGGGGATGGCCGGGCGGCGCCGCAAGCGCCGCCGCAGCACCTGGCCCGCCTCGGCCGACAGCCGCGCCAGGCTCCCCAGGAACAGCGGCAGCAGCAGCGCCCCCACGAAGATCGGCGAGGCCATGTAACGGAAGTCCTGCGCCGAGATGTTGGCCAGCACGGCGAGCTGCTGCCCCGCCACCACGGCGGCCACGCCCAGCACGTACCGGTTGCGCAGCGCCCACGCGGCCAGCGCCACCGCCAGGTACGACAGGTACGCCCACGCGGCCCCCCGCCACAGCACCCAATCCCACTCGGGCGTCAGCGCCCCGGTCAGCCACGGGTCGGCGACCCGGTTCAGCTCCATGGACAGCGGCCGCAGCGAGAACACCCACCGGCCGGGGAAGTCGGCCACCTTGTACGGCCCCACGTACGTGTCGGCGTTGGGCCGCCGCGACAGCCGGTAGGTCATCCCCCCGGTCGCGGACGTGTCCTGGGCCGGCCGCCACGCGATCGACCCGCGGCACAGGCGGGCGTCCACGACCAGCCGCGGCTCGGTGACGAGCAGCCGCTGCCACAGCTCCAGCAGCTCGCTCGCGTGCAGGTCGGCCTGCTGCCAGCTGAAGTCCTTGCGCCAGATCAGCGGGTTGATCGTGTAGCAGGTGCCGCCCTCCCACCACCGCTTGACCGGCGCCACGGCCGCCATGAGGCTGATGTCGCGCGGGGTGAACAGGTCGGGCCGCTGCCGGTAGACGACCGCGATGTCCCCGTACGCGGTGTGGTAAACGTACGTCTTCGACGGTGCCACGATGCCGAACTGCGGGAAGACCGCGTTCGAGAGCACGAGCGGCAGGGCGGCGGCGAGCGTGCCGGCCAGCAGCAGCCGGATCCGCGCGCGAGGGATGAGCCCCACCAGCGCCAGCACGGCCACACCCGCGACGAGGAAGCCGTTCGCGCGGAACAGCCCGAGCGCCACGAACAGCAGCGCGAGCCCGGCCAGCGCGGGCACGCCGACGGCGCGCCGGGCGGCGATGCGCGCGCACACGCCGGCGATGGCGACGGCGCAGATCGTGAACGGCACGTCCTTCCACAGCGTCACCGTGAACGCGCCCACCGGCGGCGCCAGCGGCATCAGCACGGCCACGACGGTCGTCAGCAGCTTCGGCGCGCCCAGCGCCTTGAGCGACTGCGCCAGGTAGGTCAGCGCCCCGGCCATGGCCGTGGTCTGCGCGAACGTGACGGCGCCCAGGTCACCGGTCTTGGTGAAGCTCAGCCACACCAGCGCGTCGTAGAGCACCGAATGGTCGCTCACCCAGGGCCCGACCATCGTGTGGCTGAGGTAGAGCACCGAGTCGCGGCTGAACAGACCGGGATAGAGCGCCGCCCACCAGCAGCCGAGCACGGCCTGGACGATCAGGAAGGTCGCCAGCGCGACCCAGGGCCTGCGCCTGGTGTCTCTCCCCATGGTCCCATTCCCGAGCAGAGGGGGAACCGGTCAGAAGTAGCTCTGCCCAGGTGTCGGTCCGTTGCCGCGCAGCAGCGTGGGCACCGTGACGAGGTGGTAGCCGCGCTTCTTGAGCTCTTCGAGGATCTCCGGCATGACCTGCACCGTCTGCGGCACCACGTCGTGCATGAGGATCACGCCGTCACGCTTGGCCTGCTTGAGGACGGTCGCCTTGATCTTCTTGGTGTCGCGCAGGCTCCAGTCGAGAGTGGTGTCCGTCCACAGGATCTGTGCCAGCTCGGTCTGGCCCGCCAGCCCGAGCACCCGCTCGTCCGTCTGCCCGTACGGCGGGCGGAACATCACCGGCCGCCGCCCCGTGACCTCGCCGATCACGTCTTGGGTGACCTTGAGCTCGTCGAGGACGTCGTTGTCGGAGTGGGCGGGCAGCGAGGCGTGCGAGTAGGTGTGGTTGCCGATCGCGTGCCCCCGCGCGGCGATCTGCCTGGCCACCTCGGGCCGCTCCTCCACCCGCTTGCCCACGAGGAAGAACGTGGCCTTGGCGCCGGCCTTCGCGAGCGTCTTGAGCAGGGCGGGGGTGTACTTGCCCGGCCCGTCGTCGAACGTCAGCGCCAGGCACTTGACGCGGGCGCAGTCGACGGCGGCGCTCTGGGCCGCCTGGGCGGGCATGGCGGGCATGGAGGTCAAGGCCAGCGAGGCCGCGAGGAGGGCTTGAATCACCACAAAGCAAAGCCTAGAGGCAACCCCGCCCGCCCATGCGTGCCCGTACGTCTCGTTCTGGGTACCGTTACCGGTTGAGCCTGGCCCGCAGGAACAGCGTCACGCCCTTGAGCGACTTGACCGGCAGATACCGCTCGGCGCAGACGACCGCCGACAGGCCCGCGTTCAGCAGCAGCGGGGTCCTGCGCAGGTCGCTGCCGCCGGTGGAGCGGCGCCGGTGGCGGGCCACGAGGGGGCGCAGGAGCACGTTCCAGCTCCACAGGCGGTCGACGGTCAGGCCGGCCTTCTCGACGACGACGGTGAGCGAGTCGCGGCCGTAGCGGCGTACGTGGCCGACGGCGTCGTCGTGCGCCGACCACAGCGACATGTCGCACGGCACCGCGATCAGCGCGTGCCCGCCCGGGGCGAGCACGCGGGCGATCTCCTCGGTGACGAGGTGGTCCTCGCGGATGTGCTCCAGCACGTCGAACGCGGTCACCAGGCTCACGCTCGACGTCTCGAACGGCAGCGCCCGCGCGTCGGCCCGGACCGCCTTGAGCCCCCGCCGCCTGGCCGTCTCCACCGCGGTCTCGCAGTGGTCGGTCGCGGTGGCGTCCCAGCCCGCCTCGACCAGCACCTGGGTGTTGCCGCCGCCGGCGGCGCCGACGTCGAGCGCCCGCCCGGGCCGGCCCAGCGCGCGCACCTCCCTGCGCAGGATGGCGCGGCGCTCCCGGTACCACCAGTGGGTGTCCTCGAGCGCGATCAGGCGGCGGAGCTCAGTGGTTTCCATCGTTCAGTTCCTTGTCCGGGTGAAGACCCAGCGGAGCAGGGCGAGCAGGCAGTACGTGGCCGCGACGGCGCCCGACTCGGGCACGGCGCCGCCGGCGGGCACGCCGAGCACGGCCGCGGTGGTGAGGGCGTACAGGAGCGCGAACCGGGCCGCGGTGTGGTGGAAGGCCGATCGGCGACGGGTCGTGACGCTGACGAACGCGGCCAGAAAGAGCGCGCCGAGGTTCGTCGTCACCGGCGACCACATTTCTCGTAACGTGAGATAGGCCAGCGCGTGCGTGATTCCGGGAATCAGCCCGATAAGCGCGGAGATATCGGAAATGGGGTGGGTGAGCACCGCGTCCGGATGCGCGGGCGCCGGCTCGGCCCTGCGCACCCGCACCCGTGCCCGTCCCGTGCCCATCGTCCAGGCGACCCTGGCCAGGCCCTTCAGGTCGTCCACGGCGGTCCTGACCACCCGCACCCGCGAGTCGCCGTCCTCGATCCAGTCGACCGGCACCTCGTGCACGCGCAGGCCGTTGTGCTCGGCGAGCAGCAGCAGCTCGGTGTCGAAGAACCAGGAGTCGTCGCCGACCTTGCGCAGCAGCGGCCTCACCGCGTCGGCCCTGGCCGCCTTGAACCCGCACTGCGCGTCGCTGAAGCGCACCCCGAACCCGTGCCGCAGCAGCGCGTTGTAGCCGCGCGACACCACCTCGCGGCGCAGTGACCTGCGCGTGCGCGCGCCGGGCGCCAGGCGGGTGCCGACCGCGATCTCGGAGTGGCCGCCGGCCACCGCCGCCACCAGCGGGAACAGCGCGCCGAGGTCGGTGGACAGGTCCACGTCCATGTACGCCACGACGTCGGCCGGGCTGTCCTGCCAGGCCGCGCGCAGCGCCGCGCCCCGGCCGCGGATCTCCAGCCGCCGGGCGTACACGTGGGGGAGCTCCCCGGCCAGGGCGGTGGCGAGCGGCCAGGTGGCGTCGGTGCTGCCGTTGTCCACGATCGTGATCCGCCACGGCAGCGGGAACCCGGCCTCCAGGAAGCGGGCCAGCGTGCGGACGCAGCCCGGCAGCGCGCGCTCCTCGTTCAGCACGGGGATGACAATGTCCACGCTGGCCAGAGCGGTGGGGGCGAGCACGCCGGGGCTCGGCTCCATGGCGGCGCGCGTGTCCATAGGCTCCCCTGATCTGCTCGTGGCCGTGGGTCCACGGACATGGTGGTGGGGGAGTCCAGCGGGGCGCGTGCGGCTTTTTACGCTCCATTCCGGGAAGCGGAAAGATCTTTACCTTTCCGGGAGCTCGTAGACGGAGGAGGTGCCGTTCTGAAACCTCAATCGAGCATATTTCCCCAACTCCGGATTTATGCCGGTAAAAAGCCATTTAACGCCATATTTTTGGGCGAGTGTGCGGACGTTCGCCGCCGTCGGCGCCCGGAACACCGCGTCGTTCGCCGCCAGCCGGCCCGGATCCGCGAACGGCACCGCCAGGTACGACCGGACGAACGGCCGCGCCCGCGACAGCGTGCTCTCCGCGTACGCCCACCCCTCCACCAGCACCCGCCGCTCGCTGAACCCCGACACCCAGAAGTGCCGGCTGTCGCACACCTGCCACCAGTCGTGGCGGCAGTGCAGATCCGTGGCCACCACGTCATCGGGCGAGGAATGCGCGCGCAGCCACCGCCCCGCCTCCAGCGCCCCCTCGGGTATCAGCCGCTCCCGCCACTGCGCCGACGGCAGGACGTGCCCGGCCACGTCCCGTACGGACGTGGGCAGCGCGAACCCGGCCAGGACCGCCACCACCGGCACGGCCCCCCGCCGGCGCGCCCCCACGAGCACCGCCAGAGCGCCCGCTCCGAGCACCAGGTACGGCGCCACCACCCGCTCCAGCGCCCCGCCGAGGAAGCCCACATGCGCCACCACCAGCGCGGCCACCGCCCCCGTCCCGGCCAGTTTCGCCACCCGCACCCACGACGTCCGCGCCGCCGCCAGAACCCCGCACACGGCGGCCACCGACAGGTAGGGCCGGGCCGCCTCCAGGAAGTAGAGCTGCGACTCGGCCGGATGCCCGAACACCAGAGTCGCCCCGATGCCCGCCGCCCCGATCCCCAGCAACAGCAGCACGGCGGGCTCCAGCGCCCGCCGCCCCAGCCCCGCCACGCCGCCCCACACGCAGGCCAGGCAGAACAGGTGCACCCCGGTCAGCACCACCAGCGGCACCGGCGACACCGACGCCGGCTCCGGCATCCCCACGTCCGCCACGGCCCCCCACACCGTCCGCGCGGTCGCGAGAGGCGAGACGCTCATGCCCTGCGCCCCCCGCCCGAACAGCACGAGCTGGGCGAACAGCAGACACGCCAGCGTCAGCCCCGCCACCCCCAGCCACCGGCCCGGCACCCGCCGCGCCACCACCCACCGCACGGCGATCACCACGAGCAGCCCGGCCAGCAACAACGGCAGGTAGGTGGCCTTCGCCCCGGTGAGCGCCACCAGCAACACGCCCGGCACCACCCACCGCGTCCGCCCGTCGCCCGTCAGCAGCAGCACCAGGGCGGCGAACAGCAGCGCCCCGAACGTCTGCGTCGGGCTCGTCCAGACCGTGAACATGGAACGCGAGCTGAACACCACCTCCGCCACCAGCTCGGGGCTGAACAGGAAGTACGTCACCCCGGCGGCGGCGGCCCCCGCCCCCCAGCTCCCGCCCAGCCGCCTGCCGACCGCCGCCACCAGCACCACCATGGCCGCCGCCATCGGCAGCATGGCCAGCCGGTAGACCAGCGTCACCGGCTCGACCCCGGTCACCCAGCTCGTCGCGGCCAGATCGGCGTAGACGAACCAGTGGTAGGCCAGCGGCTCACCCAGCACCGCCGGCATGGTCGGCGGCGCGTGCCGCTTGACCTCACCGACCAGGGCCAGGTGGTACGGCAGGTCCACGTACCCGGCCTCGACCGGCACCCGGAACTGGAACAGCGCGCTCCACCCGATCAGGAACGCCACGATCCCGGCCAGCACCCAGGCACACCACACCGGCACCCGCTCGCCGCCCGCTTCTCGCCGCCAGTGCCGCCGCAGCCCGGGCACGCACGCGAACGCCCCGACGACCACGACCGGCGGCAGCACCACCAGCAACGGCATCCCCGCGGCCCGCGCCGGGATGTAGGCGAGCACTTCGACCGCGTACCCGAGCGCCAGCCCACCCGCCACCTCCTCGGCCGCCGCCCACCCCCGCCCGGCCCCGCCCTCCCGCGCCGCAGTCCGCTCCCGCCCGGCCCCGGCCCCGTCCTCCCGCGCCGCAGTCCGCTCCCGCCCGGCCCCGTCCTCCCGCACCGCAGTCCGCTCCCGCCAGGCCAGCGCGCGCCACAACAACGTGCCAGGCAGCGCCACCCCGCCCAGCACGTAGGCGGCGAAGGCGCACAGGTCGCGGGCGGAGACCCCGCACCACAGGAAGGCGGCCACGGCCCCGGCGCACACGAGCGCCACCGGCACCCAGGCCCCCCGCCCCGGCGACACCCGCCAGCGGACGAGCGGCCCCCGGGGTACCGCCGGCGTCATCTGATCACGGTCACCAGGCGGGTGAACTCGGCCGGCAGATCCACTCCGTCCCACACCCGGTGAAAGCTCAACGCGCTGCCGACCGGCACCATGCGATCGACCCCGCGCCCCGCCAGCCCCCTGGCCAGCTCCTCCAGCTCGGCCTGCCCGAACCCGAAGTGCGTCATCGTCTGATCCCGCCGCTCCACCAGCGGCACCAGCTCGCCCAGCGCCCCCAGCCTGGCGTGCGCGAACGTCCCGGCCCCCAGCCACCGCCGCGGCGCCGCCGCGGCCGACAGGCGCACGCACGCCAGCGCGTTCCCGTGGAACTCCACGCTCTCCGCCAGCCCGTCGGCGGCCAGCCCGTACGTGGAGACCCGCTTCTCCACGGCCATCGCCGTGTCCACGCCCCACCCGCGCACCGTCACGACCCGCGAGACGTGACCGGTGAAGTCGGCCCGCGCCGCCTCGCAGTCTCCCTCGGCCCCCACCCAGAACACGGTGCGAGGCGAGGAGCAGGCGGCCTGGTCGAACCAGTAGGTGTCGTTGACGAACCCCTCGGCGACCGTCACCCGCGCCGCCCGGGGCGCGCACAACCACGCCGCCGCCCGGATCACCGCGAACGAGGACCGGTCGGGAAAGGTCAGGTCGCGGGCGTGCGGGGCCAGCGGGTGCCGCCTGATCCCGCGTACGGTGTCGTCGCCGCCCCACACCACCCGCAGGTCGCAGGCGGCCGACAGCGCGGCGGTGACGGCGTCGGACCGGCCGTAGGTGACGATGCGTTGCGTGGCGGCGATCGCGGGATCGGCGTCGGCCAGCGCCTCGTGCAGCGTCTCCAGGATGGTCTCGGCGACCGGGCCCGAGCGCTGCGACAGGCGCACGACGTTGCGGTTGCCCATGAGCGCCGACAGGGCCCAGGAGTAGACGAAGACGGTGTCCACGTTCGCGGGCGGAACGTGGAAGATCAGGCCGCGCGGCACGCGTACGTGCTCGCCATCAAGCGCCTCGACCGTGCGGGCCAGCTCGCTCGGCCGCAGGAAGAAGCCGAGCGAGCCCAGCTCGGGATGCCGGCGCGCGAGCACAGGCCGCAACAGCCGCCGCCCGAACGCGGCAAGGAAGTCTCTGACCCGCTCGTCGCCCACCTGAAGGCCACCGGGAAGGGCGCTGCCCAGCTCCCCGAGCACCCTTTCGACCGGCATCGTCCCCCAGGCGGGAAACCGCACCTGCACGACCGCCGCCTCGGGCGCGCCGTCAGTGCGCCTCGCCTCCAGGGCGGACGCCTCGCGCCCACCGGCGGGCAGCTCGGCCTGGATGGTGGGCGCTTCGTGCACGTGGGCGGGGAGCCTGGCCTCGACGGTGGACGACGTGTCCTGCGCGTCGGCGTGGTCGCCCGGCATCAGCTCTGCCCCATCGTGTCGCTGCAGCCGCGCGCCTCGGCCCGGGGCAGCCGGCCGAGGACCTCGAACCGCTTGCCCGGCCAGCTCCCGTCGTCGATCCCGCGCACCACGCCGAGGTCTTCGGTCAGCAGCACGTGGCCGGGGTAGGACGTGGGCAGCGTGCTGACCACCTCGATGAGCCCCGGCACCCCGGTCGGCGCCTCCTGCCAGGTCTCGGGGTCGCGGATGACGACGTCGGCGAAGTCGGGGCAGTAGAGCCCGTCGCCGTCGGGGCCTTCGAGGAACACGGTGCCGATCTGCTCGACCATGCCGTAGAAGTTGTGCACCCTGCGCAGCCCGCACTCCTCGGCCAGCCGCCGCCGGAACTCGGCGTTGCCGACCGCCTGCTCGGCCAGCCGTTTCCAGCCGCCGGAGTGGATCAGCACCGCCTGTGACAGGTCGGCGCCGAGGCCGCGCAGGTGCAGCCAGACCATGAACGTGAACCCGAAGACCAGGAACGGCTCGCCGCCGTGGCGCGCCAGGAACGCCTTGACCGCCTCGGCGTCCACGCGCCCCTGCTCGTCGAGGACGAACGTGTGGTCTCGGCCGAAGGTCATCATGCCGAGCACGCCCGCGCCGCGCGCGCTGAGCGTGGGGTCGCGGACCACCGAGCGGGTGTCGACGATCAGCATCGGCAGCCGCCGCTCGCCCAGCACGGCCCTGATCGTGGCGGCCAGCATGCGGGTCTGTGCCGCCGCGGCCTCGCGGTCGAGGTGGATGCGGCTCGGCCGCTGCCCGGTGGTGCCGCTGGAGGTGAGCACCCTGAACACCTCCTCCGCCGGTACGCTGCGCAGCTCGTGCGTCTTGAACAGCCGCACGGGCAGCCACGGCAGGTCGGCCAGCCGCTCGTAGGGCGGCGCCGCGCCGATGGCGTCGAGGATGCTCCGGTACGGCGGGCACGCGGCGCGGTGCCGCTCGGTCAGCGCGGCCAGCTCCGGCACCAGCGCGGCCTCCCGCTCCGGCGCGCTCAACGTGAACACCGGCGCCCCCTCCCACTGGAACGCCTCTCCGCGCACAGCGGCCGGTGCCGGTCGGTCATGTCAGGGACTCCAGCGTGCGGTAGTCGATCTTGCCCGTGGCCAGCAGCGGCAGGTGGTCGATGTGCCGGACGTCGAACCCGCTCCAGTGCAGCCGCAGCTCGGCCCCCAGCCGCCGGGCCATGCGCACCTGGGCGGCGGGGTCGAGCGCTTCTGTCCAGACGGTCACGCGGTCGTCGCCGCTGGTGACGGCCACGGGGCCGAGGCCGCGCAGCATGCGTTCGACGTCGTCGAGGTTGACCCGGGTGCCGAAGACCTTCGCGATGCGCTTGAGCCGCCCGGTGATCTGCAGGAACCCGTCGGGGTCGAGTGTGCCGAGGTCGCCGGTGCGCAGCACGCCGCCGAGGTCGTCGCCCCTGGCGAGGTCTTCGGCGCTCTCCGCGTAGCCCATCATGACGTTGGGCCCGCGGTAGACCACCTCGCCGTCGTCGATCTCGAACGACCCTCCGGGCACGGCCACCCCGACCGTGCCGAGCTTGTCGGCCAGCCGGTCGGGCGGCAGCACGGCCATGCGGGCCGTGGCCTCGGTCTGCCCGTACATCACGTAGAACCGCTCCACCTGGCCGGCGAACTCCTGGACGAGCTCGGGCGCGAGCCGCCCGCCCGCCTGGGTGAGCGTGGTCAGCCTGGGGTACTTCGAGCGGTCGAAGCGGATGCGGCGCATCATCGAGTACTGGTAGGGGACGGCGGCCAGCGACGTGCAGTCGTAGGTGTGCAGGTCGGCCCAGAAGGATCGCTCCAGCAGCCCGGCCTCGGTGAGCACCACGGTGCCGCCGGAGATGAGGTGGCTGTTGAGCACCGACAGGCCGTAGCTGTAGTGCAGCGGCAGGCTGGTGGGCGCGATCTCGCCGGGCCCGATCGACAGGGCGGTGGCGATGGCCTGGGCGTTGGACAGCACGGCCTGGCGCGACAGGCGGACGAGCTTGGGGTCGCCGGTCGAGCCCGAGGTGGCCAGCAGCAGCCCGAGGTCGGGGTGCGGGTCGGGCACGTCGGCACGCGACGGCGGCGGGTCGTCGAGCGGGTTGGTGAACCCGAGCAGCGCGGCCGGCCTGAACCGCTCGGACAGCTCGGCCAGCGTGGCGGCCGGCAGGTCGGGGTCGAGCAGCGCGATCGGCCGCCCGGCGTGCCAGGCGCCGAGGTAGCAGAACACGGAGGCCAGGGTGTTGCGCATGGCGCAGAACAGCGGCCCGGGCCGCAGCCCGTCGAGGTTTTCCGCGGCGCGCTTGATGTAGTGGGCGAGCTGGTCGCCGCCGATGCCCTCCTCCGCGCCGGAGGGGATGAGCCGGGCCCGCGGGTGGGGGAACATCACCACACCAGCCCGCCGTCCACGCCGAGCACCTGCCCGGTCACGAACCGGGCCTGCGGCGACAGCAGGAACGCCACGGCCTCGGCGACGTCGGCGGGCTCGCCGAGCCGGCCGAGCGGGGTCGCGGCGACGACGGCCGCGCGGGCGTCGTCGTCGAGGGTGCCGAGCAGGTCGGTACGGATGTAGCCGGGCGCCACGGCATTGACCCTGACCCCGGCCGGCCCGAGCTCCTTGGCCGCGGCCAGGGTGAGCCCGATGACTGCGGCCTTGGTCGCGGAGTAGACCGCCTGCCCGGGCCCGCCGGAGCGGCCCATGACGGAGGCCGTCAGCACCACGGCCGGGGACCGGCCCCGGCGCAGCAGCCCGAGCGCGGCCTGCAGCGTGTGGGCGGCGCCGACGGCGTTGACCTGGAAGAGGCGGTCGATGGTGGCCGAGCCCGTCATGCCGAGCAGGGCGGCCTCGTGCACCCCCGCGTTGACGACCAGCGCGTCGAGCCGCCCGTGCCGCTGGTGGACGCGCCGCATCACGGCGCTCACCTGCGCCGGGTCGCCCACGTCGCCGGCGACCGGGTCGACCGTGCCGCCGGTCTCGGCGGCGAGCTCGGCGGCCACCTTCGAGGCCCGCTCGTCGTCGCGCCCGTGCACCATGACCATGTGGCCGCGGCTCGCCAGCGTGGCCGCGACGGCCCGGCCGATGCCCCTGGTCGAGCCGGTGACCAGCGCCACGCGGGCCGTCGGCGGGTCAGAGGGCGGCCGCGCCGATGCCATGCTTCTCCAGCAGCCCGGCCGCCTTGGCGAACGAGCTCATGTCGATCATCTCGTCGGTGTCGATCATGACGGAGAACTCGTCCTCCATCGCCGCGATCAGCGCCATGTGCGCAAGGGAGTCCCACTGCGGGATGGCGCGGTATTCGAGGCCGTCGACGTCGGTGTCGGGCGGAAGGTTGAGCGCCATGCGGAAGACGGCCCGCAGGCGATCGAGATGACTCATGACCACTCACTCTCTGTCCTCAAGCCATGACGAAGTGTAGCGGCAATCGCCCGCCAGGAAAAACCAAGCCCCCGGCCTGAGTAATGGAACCGTATAACGAGGCGTGACCCCCGAGGAGGGCTGGGAATGTCGCATGGGACCACGGCAACCGTACGGGGGGAATGATGGACGAATCCAATCACTGGTACGGGCACTCCCGCATACTCGGCACGTACTGTGGCCTGTCGGACGAGGCGCCAAAACGAATCCAAGGTTTCCTCCAGCACGGATGGAACTATCTCCACGGATTCCCCCCCAACGACCACTGGTGCAGCCCCGGATACCCCCGTTTCGTCTGGTCGGACGTGCTGCGGCGCAGGGGCTGGTCGATGGGGCGCAGGGGCCACTACCTGATCGGCGCCCCCTGGATCTACCTCCTTTACCTGGAGCCGGAGTTGGGCGTGCAGCCCGATCGCGAGGGTACGATCTGGTATCCCTTCCACGGCTGGGAAAAGCATTCCGTCAGCGGGGACCATGCCCGGCTTGCCGACGAGATCCGTGATGTCGAGATTGGTCCGGTTACGATCTGCCTTTATTGGCTTGAATATGCAAATCCGGACATTCGGCGTTCGTACGAATCACGGGGTTTCCGGGTTATTTGCCATGGCGAGCGCGGATCCCGCTGGGAGGGAAAGGGCCGCGACTTCCTGCGCAAGCAGCTCATCGAGCTGCGGCGCCACCGCAGGGTGGCCTCCAACCGGCTCGGCAGCGCGCTGTTCTACGGCGCCTCCGTCGGCTGCGAGGTGGCCGTCTACGGCGACCCGATGCAGTTCGAGGACGAACGCCCCGAGTACGGCGGCACCGCCCGCCGCATGCGGCTCTGGCCCGAGCTGCACGGCACGCACGTCGATCGCGAGCTGGCGGCCGAGGTGGCGCGGCGCGAGCTGGGGTTCGAGTATCAGGCGACACCGGAGGAGCTACGGCGAATGTTCGGATGGAAGCGGGTGCGCACCGCATGAAGGGCCCCACGAGCGACGAGGCACCCGGCAACGTCCGGCTGATCGGCGGGGAGATGCTGCTGTGGTCGGACCTGAGCACCATCGGCGGCGTCACCGAGTGGCGCGGCGCCGCGCTGGAGCTGATCAGGCGCACGATCCCCGGCCGCGGGCGGGTGCTCCTGGTCGGGCCGCACCCCCGGGCCCTGGTGGACGACGTGGTCGCGCGCGCCCCCTCGGCCGCCGTGCTGCTGCGCTCCTACCCTGACGCCTGCGCGCTGGGGGCGCGGCATCCGGAGCTGGAGGTGTTCTGCGGGCGGCTGGAGGTGCTGGACGCCGACGAGCCGTACGACCTGGTGCTGGCCATGGACGGCCTGCTGCGCACCCACTCGGCCGAGGCGCCGGCCGCGGCGTGGAACGAGTCGCTGGGCGCGCTGGCCGCGCTCGTCGCGCCCGGCGGCACGCTGGTCCTCGGCGTCCGCAACGACCTGGGCGTGGACCGCTTCATCGAGGCCAGGCCCGCCGACCGGGAGTGCGCCGACGACCAGTGGGCGCCGCACGGCTTCGACCCGAGCTACCCCAGCGGCCCCGAGGCCCTGGACCTGGGGCTGGAGTCGGCGGGGCTGAGCCTTCGGCGCTGCTACGCGGCCTATCCCGACCGGCGGGCGCCGCGGTCGCTGCTGTCGAGGGAGGCGCTGGCGTTCGACCTGCCGGAGGCGCTGACGTTCCCGCTGAGCGCCAGGGACGGCGACCGGATGCTGGTGGCCGACCCGCTGCGGCTGACCCGCCTGGTGTTCCGCCACCGGCTCGGTGAGGAACTGGCCCCGCTCTGGCTGGCCGTGGCCACGAGAACACCACCGACTGGTGATCGGCCGCGAGCGGTGGAGCTGCCGCTGGGGCTCATCGAGGAGGGCCCGGCCCTGTACGAGCTCACCCCCGGCGGCATGAGGCGCCTGCCCGGCGGCGAGGAGCGCCCGATCCCGGCGGGCCGGGTGGTCGAGGAGATCCTGGTCGAGGCGTGCGCCCGCGAGGACGTCAGAACCGTGCGCGAGCTGCTGGCCGAGCTGGCGGAGTGGATCGAGGCGGGCGGCGACGTGTCGGCGGCGACCGACAGCCTGGTCTACGACGGCGAGCGGTTCGCCGCGGTCAACCCGCCGGTGGGCCTGGCCGTCCTGCCGGGGCCGAAGGTGGTGCTGTGCCGGATCCTGTGGCGGTTCGCGGTGCGGCTGCTGGCGGCGGGGCACCACCACCCGTGGCCGTGGCCGCTGGAGGCCGACCAGCTCACGCTCACCCTGTGCGGCATGGCGGGGCGGCCGTGCGAGCCGGGCGACCTCGACCGGGCCCGCAAGCTCGACGCCGAGCTGGGCCAGCCCGCCGAGCTGACCGAGCACGCCCCGACGTACCGTGACCTGCTGGCCGCCCGCGACCGGCTGGCCGACCAGCTGACCGCCGCCCTGGCCAGGATCTCCCGTCTGGAGACCAAGCTCTCCTACCGCGAGCGCGAGCTGGTGCGCGCGAAGGCCAAGCTGCGCAGGACCCAGCGCAAGGCCACCGCCTACCGCCGGACGCTCGGCTACCGGCTCTCCCGCCGCCTGGCCCGCCCCCGCAAGGTCGCCCGCCGCGTCTTCCGCATGCTGTCCGGGTGAGGAAATGAGCTGAGGAAACGATGAGGAGTGCTTGTGCCGGTTCTTTCGGTGATCGTCCCGTTCCACAACGTCGAGAAGTACATCGGTCCGTGCCTTGACTCCATCGCCGAGCAGACGCTGGCGGAGCTGGAGGTGATCTGCGTGGACGACGGCAGCGCCGACCAGGGCGCGGCCGTCGTCGAGTCGAAGCTGGGCGACGACCCGCGGATCACCCTCATCAGGCAGGACAACCATGGGGTGGGCCACGCCCGCAACGTCGGGGTGCGGCACGCGAGCGGCGAGTACCTGGCCTTCGTCGACGGTGACGACACCGTCCCGCGCGACGCGTTCAAGCGCCTGGTGTCCTCCCTGGAGGACACGGGCTCCGACCTGGCCTGCGGGAACGTCATGCGCCTCTACCGCAACCTGCTCGTGCCGTCGTGGGCGCACCGCGAGGCGTTCGCCAGGCCCGCCCGGCGCACCCACATCACCCGCCACCCGCTGCTGATCCGCGACCGCATGTTGTGGAACAAGGTCTACCGCCGCTCCTTCTGGGACGCCCAGGGCCTGAGCTTCCCCGAGCGCATGTACGAGGACCAGCCCGTGGCCATGGCCGCGCACATCGGCGCCCGCGCCGTGGACGTGCTGGCCAGGGTCGTCTACCACTGGCGGCACCGCGACGAGCCGGACGCCTCGATCACCCAGCGCCGCCTGGAGCCGGGCAACCTGCGCGACCGCCTGCTGTCCGTGCTCCAGACGGCCGGGCTGCTGGCCGCCGGCGCGCCGAAGCTCAAGCCCGACTTCGACCGCGACACGCTCGACATCGACATGGCCGTGGCCGTGGAGGCGCTGGCCACGATGGGCGGCTGCGCCGACCCGGAGCTCGTGGACCTGGCCGTGCGCTACCTCGACGGCGTGTCGCGCGAGGCGTGGCAGAGCCTGCCGTTCGAGCAGCGGCTGCTGGTCCACCTGCTGCACGAGCGCCGCCTCGACGAGCTGGCCGCGGTCTTCGCCCAGGCCGGCGACGGGCGGCTGCGGCCCAGGATCGGCTCGGCCGGGCTGCTGCGCAAGCGCTGGTACGGCCGGCACCCGTCGATGCCGGGCCACCTGTCGGAGGTCTCCGGCGAGCTGGCGCTGCTGACCAGGCTCGTCAGCCTCGACTGGCGCGACGGCGTGCTGCACGGCTCGGGGCGGGTGGCCGTGGGCCGCTTCGACGTGGGCGAGCTGCGCCGGATGCGGGTGCGTACGTGGATGCAGGAGCGGGGTACCGGCGACGTCGTGCCGCTGTCGGACGAGGAGAGCGTGCCCGTCTGGGAGAGCGTCGAGCAGGAGGACGGGGGGCGGCTGCCGGAGCACGCGTTCCCGTTCCGGTTCGCCTTCGACCCGGGCACGCTGACGCGGGCGCAGCTCGCCCGGCACGGGCACTGGGACCTGAAGGTGCAGCTCAAGGGGCAGGGCCTGCGGCTGGACGGCCGGGTGGCCGGGCCGCGCTGGTTGCCGCCGCTGATGCCGGTGCCGCGCAGGAAGTCGGGCGTGTGGCTGGTGCCGGCGCGCAACGCGAAGGGCGCCTGGGGCGTACGGCTGCGCACGGCGGAGGCGGTCATCGGCGAGTACCGCGTGGACGGCGGCGACCTGGTCTTCTCCGGCGAGATGGCCGACGTCGGCGACGGCGAGCCGGTGGTGCGGCTGCAACGCAGGAGCGACGGCGAGGAGATGTACTTCCCCGTGGCGCTGGCCGGGCAGGACTTCCAGGCGCGGGTGCCGCTGGCCGACATCGACGAGCGGGTGGGGCACGAGTCGTGGTGGGAGGTGGTGATCGACCAGGGCACCGCGCTGCGTCCGCTGGTGCGCACGCGGCAGCGGGCGGTCGCGACGGTGGACGAGCGGCGCTTCCTCATCGACCGCGGCGAGGACGGCTGCCTGCTGCTCGCCGAGCGCTGAACCGGCGGGCTATCCGAGGATCTTGGCGAGCGTCTCCACGACCTGGTCCTGCTGGTCGTCGGTCAGGCCGGGGAACAGCGGCAGCGACAGCTCCTCGGCGTAGTACGCCTCCGCGCGCGGGCACAGGCCGCGCCGGTAGCCGAGGTCGGTGAAGGCGGGGTGCCAGTACGCGGGCACGTAGTTGACCTGCACGCCGATCCCGGCGGCCCGCATGCGCTCGTACACCTCGCGCCGCCGCCCGTCGCCGACCCGGACCGGGTAGAGGTGCCAGCTCGGCCGCACGTACGCGCGCTGGGCCGGCAGCGTCAGCCCGGGCACGTCGCCCAGCAGGCGGTGGTAGCGGGCGACCAGCTCGGCCCGGCGCGCGCGGAAGCGCGCCAGCCGGCGCAGCTGGCTGACGCCGAGCGCGCACAGCACGTCGGGCAGCCGGTAGTTGAGGCCGAACGCGTGCACCTCCTGGTGCCAGCCGCCCTCGCCGGGGTCGCGCTGCTCGGCCGGCTCTCTGACCAGGCCGTGGTTCCTGAACAGGGCGGCCCGCCGCAGCAGCGCGGGGTCGGCCGCGGCCACCGCGCCGCCCTCGGCCGTCGTCACGGTCTTGGTGGGGAAGAAGGAGAACGTGGTCAGGTCTGCCAGCGCGCCCACCGGCCGGTCCTTGTACGCCGACCCGATGGAGTGCGCGGCGTCGGCCACGAGCACCGCCCCGGCCTCGTCGGCGACCTGCCGCAGCTCGTCGTAGTCGGCGGGGTGGCCGGCGTAGTCGACCGCCGTGATCGCCTTCGTGCTGGGGGTGACCAGCGCGGCGGCGGCCTCGGGGTCGAGGTTGCCGGTGTCGGGCTGCACGTCGGCGAAGCGCACGCGGGCGCCCAGGAGCGCGGCCGTGGCGGCCGTGGCCACGAACGTCAGCGGCGAGGTGACCACCTCGTCGCCCGCCCCGACCCCGGCGGCCACGTAGGCGACGTGCAGCGCGGCGGTGCCCGACGTGACCGCCACGCACGGCACGCCGCCCGTCCAGCGGGCCAGCTCCGCCTCGAAGGCGCCGACCGCGGGCCCCGTGGTCAGCCAGTCGCCGCGCAGCACCTCGGCGACCGCCTCGATGTCGGACTCGGTGATCGACTGGCGGCCGTAAGGCAGCATCAGCCGGCCACCATGTCGCGCAGGTCGTCGACCGACAGCCACTGCTCGTTGGTGTCGGAGCGGTAGGAGAAGCCCTCGGGCAGCAGCTCGCCGGACTGCGGCGGCTTGTAACCCCAGGTGGCGATCGTGGGCTGGACGACGAACCGGTCTTCGAGGCGGAGGGTCCTGCGGCCGTCGTCGGGGCCGATCATCTCCTCGTGCAGCTTCTCGCCGGGCCGCACGCCGATCTCGTAGATCGAGCTGCTGGGGGCCAGCGCCTCGGCCAGGTCGGTGATGCGCATGCTGGGGATGCGCGGCACGTACAGCTCGCCGCCCTGCATGAGGTCGAAGGAGTCGACCACGAACCGGACCGCCTGCTCCAGCGTGATCCAGAACCTGGTCATGCGCTTGTCGGTGATCGGCAGGCTGCTGCCCTGCTGCGCCAGCCGCTGGAACAGCGGGATGACCGAGCCCCTGCTGCCGACGACGTTGCCGTAGCGGACGACGGAGAAGCGGGTCTCGTGGGCGGCGGCGTAGTGGTTGGCCGAGACGAAGAGCTTGTCGGCGACCAGCTTGGTGGCGCCGTAGAGGTTGATCGGGCTGGAGGCCTTGTCGGTGGACAGGGCGACGACCTTGCGGACGCCGCAGTCGATGGCGGCCTCCACGACGTTCTGGGAGCCGGCCACGTTGGTGCGGACGTACTCGAACGGGTTGTACTCGGCGGTGTCGACCTGCTTGAGCGCGGCGGCGTGGACGACGTAGTCGATGCCGTGCATGGCGCGGGTGAGCCGGTCGCGGTCGCGGATGTCGCCGATGAACCAGCGCAGCCGCTCGTCGTCGCCGAAGAGCTGCCTGGTCTCGTACTGCTTGAGCTCGTCGCGGGAGAAGACCACCAGGCGCCGGACCGCGAGCGAGTCGAGCGCGTGACGGATGAACGCCTTGCCGAAGGACCCCGTTCCTCCGGTGATCAGAATCGACGATCCACTGAGAATGCTCACGTGGCCCCCTGAAATCGCGCTAACGCGCTGTCGTCGTCGTGGCTCGCGGTAGCATAGCGCGATCGACCAATCACGCGCTGTCACACGGGGGAATGGGGCTTCGGTGCGTATTGTCGGAATTGTTCAGGCCCGTATGGGATCAACACGCCTACCCGGAAAGGTGCTGAGAGAGCTGGGCGGCCGTTCCGTGCTCGGCTGGGTGGTCCGCGCCGCGCGCGAAGCCGGCGCCCTCGACGACCTCGTCGTCGCCACCACGACCGAGCCGGCCGACGACGCCGTCGTCGCCGAGTGCCACCGGCTGGGCGTGGCCTGCCACCGGGGGCCCGTCGACGACGTGCTCACCCGGTTCGCGCAGGTGCTGGAGGGGCGGCGGTGGGACGCCATGATGAGGTTCACCGCCGACTGCCCGCTGCTCGACCCGGAGGTCATCAGGGAGGCGGCGCTGGTCTTCCGCGCCGTGCCGGGGCTCGACTACCTGAGCACCAGCCTGGCGCGCACGCTGCCGCGCGGGGTGGACGTGGAGCTCGCGAGCCGGGCCGCGTTCGCCCGCGCCGACGCCGAGGCCACCGGCTTCCACCGCACGCACGTCACCTCCTACCTCTACGAGCATCCCGGCGACGCCCGGCTGCTCGGCCTCGCCTACCGGCCCGCCGCCGACGACCTGCGCGTCACCCTCGACACCGAGGACGACTGGCGGCTGCTCACCGCCGTGGTGGCCGAGCTGGGCGACCGGTGCGTGCCGGTCAGGAAGCTGGTGAGCTGGCTGCGCGAGCGGCCCGAGGTACGCGGGCTCAACGCCCACGTACGGCAGAAGGCCCTGCAGGACGCGTGAGCGGCCCGGCGCACCCCGCGCGGGTGGGCTTCCGCTGCGACGCCGGGGTGAAGAGCGGGGTCGGCCATCTCGTGCGCTGCGTGGCGCTGGCCGAGGAGCTGTGCGCGCGGGGCGTCGGGGTGGTCTTCCTCGGCGAGGTCTGCGGGTCCGCCTGGGCGCGGGCCCAGCTCACCGAGCGGGGGCTGCCGCTGGTGCCCGCGCCGCGCGAGCCCGCCCGGCTGGCCGCGCTGGCCTGCGAGCTGCGCCTCGACGCCGTGGTGCTCGACTCCTACGACCTGCCCGCCGAGACCGGCGCGGTGCTGCGGGACGCCCGCTTCGCCGTGCTGGCCCTCATGGACGGTGACCCGCTGGGCCAGGAGGCCGACCTCTACCTCGACCAGAACCTCGGCGCCGAGCGGCGGCCCTTCCCGCTGCCCGCCCGCCGGCTGGCCGGGGCCCGGTACGCGTTGCTGCGCGACAGCGTGCGCGGCCGCACCCGGGCGGCACCCGGAAACGGGGCGCCCCCGAAGGTGCTGTGCTTCTTCGGCGGCACGGACAGCGGCGGCGTCGCCCCGGCGTGGGTGCGGGCGCTCAACGCGACCGGGCGGCCCTTCCGCGGCACGGTCGTCAGCCCGTCGCCGTTCGAGGCGGGCGGGCCGATCACGGTGATCCCGCCGACGGACCGGCTGCCCGAGCTGATGGCGGCGGCCGACCTGGTGGTGACGGCGGCCGGGTCGGCCATCTGGGAGCTGCTGCACCTCGGCGTGCCCACGGCGCTGACGTGGGTGGCCGACAACCAGCGCATCGGCTACGACGAGCTGGTGGGACGGGGCGCGGCGGCCGGGCTCGGGCGGGCGCCGTCGGAGCCGGCGGCGACCGGCACGCTGGCCCGCCTGCTCGCCGACCCCGCCGCCCGCGAGGAGCTGGGGCGGCGGGGGAGCGGCCTGGTGGACGGCCGGGGCCGCGAGCGCGTCGCCGACGCCCTCCTCGCACTCTGTTAGATCAGATCAGGTCCCAGCTCAGTGGGGTGCCGAAGGGCACGTCCCGGGTGAAGCGGCGGCCCATCACCTGCCCGGCCGCGTCGGGCGGCAGGCCGCCTGCGGGCCGGATCGAGCGCACGTTCTCGGGGGTGACGGGCTCGCCCGCCCTGACGTCGCGCACCACGTACAGGGACCGGCGGAACCGCAGCCCCTCCCGCTCGGAGGGGCGCGGCCCGATCGCCACGTCGCCCAGCGACTCCCAGGCCCGCTCGCTCTCCACCACCAGCGCCGCCAGCTCGGCCGGCTCCAGCGAGAAGGCCGCGTCCACGCCGCCGTCGTCGCGCGACAGCGTGACGTGCTTCTCGATCAGGCAGGCGCCCAGCGCGACCGCCGCCAGCGCGGCGCCGATCCCCGGCGTGTGGTCGGACAGCCCCACCACCTCGCCCGTGACGGCGGCCAGCAGCGGCAGCGCGCGCAGGTTGCTCTCGGAGGGCGCGGCGGGATAGGACGCCGTGCACGACAGCACGGCGAGCTGCGTGCACCCGGCCTCGCGGGCCGCCGACACCGCGGCCTCGATCTCGGCGATGGTGGCCATGCCGGTGGAGATGATCAGCGGCTTGCCCGTGCCGGCGGCCAGCCGGATCAGCGGCAGGTCCACGATCTCCGAAGAGGCGATCTTGTACGCCGGCGCGCCCAGCTTCTCCAGCAGCTCGACCGCCGTGGGGTCGAACGGCGCCGAGAACGCCGCCAGCCCCAGCTCCCGCGCCCGCTCGAAGATCGGCTCGTGCCACTCCCACGGCGTGTGGGCCCGCTCGAACAGCCGGTAAAGGCTCTCCCCGCCCCACAGCTCGTGCCCGTCGCCCACCCGGAACGGCGGCGCGTCGCAGTCGATGGTCAGCGTGTCGGGCGTGTACGTCTGCAGCTTCAGCGCGTGCGCCCCGGCGACGGCCACCGCGTCGACGATGTCGAGCGCCCGCCGCAGGCTGCCGTTGTGGTTGCCGGACAGCTCGGCCACGACGTACGGCGGCTGCCCCGGCCCGATCGCCCGTGCTCCGATGGAGATCATCGGCCTTCCTTCCTGATCTCGAAGGTCACGGCCTCGCGCGGCACGCCGTCGACGACCTGCCGGCGCCTGCCCACCTCGGCGAACCCGAAGCGCCTGTGCAGCCGCATCACCGGCTCGTTGCCGTCGAGCACCTCGCCGCGCAGCCTGCTCAGCCCGAGCGGGCCGAAGGCGTGCCCGACGGCCGCCCGCTCCAGCCCGATCCAGGCCGGCAGCAGGGCCCCCTGCCGCTCCAGCGTGTCGAGGTCGAGGTAGTAGCCCCAGGTGGCGCTCTCCGGTGTCAGGTCGGAGTAGGTCACCACCCCCGTCGCGACGCCGTGGTGGTCGTAGATCAGCACGCGCCTGCTCGGGTCGGTGCGGACGGTCGCCCACCAGCGCAGGTGCTCGTCCTCGGTGATCTCGTGGGTGGTGAAGCTGGCGGCGCGCACGCGCGGGTGGTTGCGCCAGCGGCGCATGGCGGCCAGATCATCGCCCCGGACGTCTCTGAGCACCGCGTCCCCCTGACTCTTCGTGCTCGATCTCTTGCACAAGGTAGCGGATTACGCGTCCGGTAAAGAGCTCATCAGGGACGGCCATCGGAGCGGGAATCCGATCGGCGCTCACGGCATGCTGCCCTCGACCCGGTACCGAACCAAGGAGCGATTCCGGCATGATCCCCCTGCTCAGCGTCATCGTCCCGATCTACAACGTGGAGCCGTACCTGGCCGAGTGCCTCAAATCCCTGGCCGCGCAGACCCTGGAGGACATCGAGGTGATCCTCGTGGACGACGGCTCCGTGGACGGCAGCCGGCGGGTCGCCGAGGACTTCGCGGCGGCGGACGACCGCTTCGTGCTGGTCGGCCAGCGCAACCTGGGGCCGGGGCCGGCTCGTAACCAGGGGCTGCGGCGGGCGCGGGGCACGTACCTGGCCTTCGCGGACGGGGACGACGTGGTGCCGCCCGAGGCGTACGAGGTGCTGGTGGGCAGCCTCTCGGAGACCGGCTCGGACCTGGCGTGCGGCGCGGTGCGGCGGCTCGTGGACGGCGGGCTGGAGGAGTCCGTCCTGCACGAGAAGGTGTTCAGGCGCCCGCAGCTGTGCACGCACATCACCGACAAGCAGGTGCTGGTCAGGGACCGCACGGTGTGGAACAAGGTCTACCGGCGGGAGTTCTGGGAGCGGGCGGGGTTGGCGTTCCCGTCGGGCATCTACGAGGACGTGCCGGTCGCCATGCAGGCGCACGTGCTGGCGACCAGCGTGGACATGGTGGGCGACGTCGTCTACCACTGGCGCAAGCGTGACGAGGAGGGGGAGACCTCGATCACGCAGCGCCGCTCCGAGCTGCCGAACCTGAGCGAGCGGTTGGCCGCGATCCGCTCGGTGCGCGCCTTCCTCGACGAGCGGGCGCCGGAGCTGCTGGACGGCTTCGACGCGCTCGTGCTGGAGAAGGACACGGTGTTCCTGTTCCAGGCGCTGGAGCACTGCGAGGGGGATCCGGGGCCGCTGCTGGAGCTTGGGCACGCCTGGCTGGCCGCGCTGGGCCCGCACGTGCTCGACAGCGCGCCGTCGCTGCGCCGCCTGGAGCTGCACCTGCTGCGGCGCGGGCTGGTCGCGGAGCTGCGTACGGTGCGCGAGTTCCGGCGCGGGCGCGAGGACGTCACCCGCGTGCGCCCGCGCGGGCTGCGCACCACCAACTGGTACGGCGACTACCCCTTCTTCCGCGACCGCCGCCTGCGCATCCCGGACGAGGTGTTCGACGCCCGCGAGGAGCTCAAGCTGGTCGCCAGGCTCGAGTCGTGCGAGTGGACCGGAGCCGGCTACCGGCTGCGCGCGTACGTGGGGATCCACCGCGTCGAGCGCAAGGTGCCCAAGGTCGCCCTGTGGCTCAGCGACGGCCAGCGCCGCATCCCGCTGGAGGTCCGGCGGCGCGGCCGGTACGGCGTGGTGGCCGCCGTGGACCCGGACCGGCTCGAAGGCGGCGGCCCGTGGCGGCTCCAGGTGCGGGCCGAGATGCGCGGCCTGGTGCTCAAGGGCTGGTGCCGGGACGACGCGAGCGGCGGCGTGTGGCGGTTGTCCGTGCCGGGTTGGTCAAGAAGCGGCATGGACATCCCCCAGTAGTTCCAGACAGTAATCGTCCCGGCGCGCCGCGTGGTCATGCTGGGAGGCATGAGGACCTATTCGCTGGATGACGTCTACGAGACACGCAAGCGGAGAGACTCTTGGTGGACCGTGTATTTCGTGGACCCGGTCGCCTGCCGGGTCGCACTGCCCGTCGCCAATCGCACCCGGATGACACCCAACGGACTCACGGTGCTCTCGCTGGTCCTCGGCATGGTGTCGGCCGCCTGTTTCGCATCGAACCAGCTCATAGCGGGCGCGGCCTTCTTCTATCTGAGCTTCATGATCGACTGCGTGGACGGCAAAATCGCCCGCCTCAAGGGCACGGGGACGCCCTTCGGCCTCTGGCTGGACTACGTGGGCGACCGGATCAGGGTGGTCCTGTGCGCCGGGGGGCTGGCGTACGGGCAGTACGCGCTGACCGGCGACGTGCGCTACGTGGTGCTCGGCGCGGCGGTGGCGGTCCTGGACCTGTTCCGGTACGTCAACGCGCCGCAGATGAAGCGCGTGCGCGACGCCATCAGGGAGGAGCGCCAGGAACGCGATCCCCTGTCGGAGCCGGACACCCTCACGGACGCGGACGCCCTCACGGACCCGGACCCGGATCCGGACCCGCTGCCCGCGCAGGAGCCCGAGCGCGCGCCGCTGGGGCGGGCGGGCCGGCCGCGCGGCTTCCTGCGGCTCTTCCGGCGGCTCAACCGGTTCCTGGCCCGCCATCGCGTCCGATCGCACCTGGTGAGCGGCATCGAGTTTCACGCGGCGGTGTTCGTGATCGCGCCCCTTGCGGGGGCATGGGCGCTGATCCCGCTCGCCGCGCTGTCGGGGCTCCTGCTGCTCGCCAACGAGGTCTTCCTTGTCTACCGGATGTGGCTCTTCGCGCGCAGGCACGGCGCGGGCTCGCCTCAGGAGAGCCGAGAGCACGTTCTCGTCTAGTTTTTCGGGGGTTAGTACGACATGTCCGACCGGCCAGTCTTCGTCATCGGATGTCCGCGGTCCGGCACCACGATGCTCCAGCTCATGCTCCACTCGCACCCCCGCATGGCGGTGCCACCGGAGACGCGCTTCCTCGTTCCCGCTTATTACCGCCGCCGCACGTGGGGCGACCTGCGGGTCGCCCAGCGGCGCCGCGCCCTCGCGGAGTGGATCGCGACCGACCGCAGCACCAAGTTCCGCGAGCTCAAGATCGACAAGAACGAGTTCGTCCGGCAGGCGGTCGAGGGCCCCGGCTCGCTCGGCTCGGTGATCGGCACGGCCTTCCGCATGTACGCCGACCGCTTCGACAAGGCCCGCTGGGGCGACAAGCGGCCCAGCTACGTCAAGCAGGTGGACCTGCTGCTGCGGCTCTTCCCCGACGCCCAGTTCATCCACCTCATCAGGGACGGCCGCGACTGCGTCGCCTCCCTGAAGGAGATGCCCTGGTACACCCTCGACTCCTTCCACGCCGTCTCCACCTGGGCCGAGGCCATCGACGCGGGCGGCCGGCTCAAGCGCACGCTCGCCTCCGACACCTACTACGAGCTGCGCTACGAGGACCTCACCGACGACCCGATGACCGAGCTGAAGAAGCTCTGCCACTTCCTCGACGAGGACTTCTCGCCGTCGATGATCTCGCCCCGCGAGGCCGCCAGCGTCGCGGTGCCGCAGCACAAGGTCTGGCACAGCAACACCCATCGCGAGGTCACCCGCAGCCGCGTCGGGAGCTGGTCGAACCGGCTCGACGACTGGGAGATCGCCCTGTGCGAGCACATGCTGGGGGACCGGCTGGAGTCCATGGGGTACGAGCTGAGCGGGGCGCCGAAGCCGGCCAAGGAACACGTGGTGGCCTGCCAGAAGACGATGCAGAAGCGCAAGGCGTCCCGGATGCGCAAGAGCATGCGTGACCGCTTCAACCGGCTCAGGGAGCCCAGCCCCGTCGCCGCCCTCCTCACCACCCGGCAGCGGTCGCTGGCGGGGGTGCCGCAGCAGCGCAAGGAGCTGACCGAGCCGGTCTGACCCGGCTCCCGCCGCCGTGCTCCCCCCGGGGAGCGCGGCGGCGCGGGTCAGCGCTCCACGTGGGCGAACAGGGCCTCCCACTTGTCCAGCACGTGGTCGAGCACGAACGACTCCGCCCGGGCCCGCGCGTCGGCGCCGACCCGCCGCCGCTCCTCCTCGTCGTCCACCAGCCGCCCCAGCTCCACGGCGAACGCGTCCACGTCGCCCGGCGGCACCAGCACCGCCCCGGTGGAGCGCACGCCGCCCGACACGTCGAAGGCCACGGCCGGCACGCCGTGTGCCGCCGCCTCCAGCAGCACCACGGGCAACCCCTCGTACTCGCTGGTCAGCCCCACGACGGAGGCGGCCAGGTACTCGGCGGACATCGCGGCGGCGGGCACCGCGCCCCTGAACACCACCCGCCCGTCCACGCCTTCGCGCCGCGCGTGCGCGCGCAGCCGGGACAGCTCGCCGCCGGAGCCGACGAGGTGCAACTCCCACGGCTCGGGCACGCCCGACCGGGCGAACGCGGTGATCAGCCGGTCGAAGCGCTTGACGCCCTCCAGCCGCCCCACCCCCAGCACCCGGGGCGACTCCAGCACGGACATCGCCCCCGGCCAGGCGGCCAGCGGGTTCGGCAGCGCGCAGGCGTTGGGCAGCAGCGCGTGCTCCGAGAAGAGGCGGGCGTCGTCCTCGCTCAGGAAGACCGCCTGGTCCAGCTCCGGGTAGTGGCGCCGGATCGAGGCCAGGTGCCAGCAGTCGCGGGCGTGGTCGTAGGAGCCGTGGTACTGGCCGATCGGCCGCAGCGAGCCGGGCAGCAGCCGCGCGGTCCGCGCCACCACGGACGGCGAGGTCAGCACCGCGTAATCGGGCCCCACCTCGCCGAGCAGCGCCTTCAGCCGCCGGTCGGCCCGCCGGCGGGCCAGGCCCCCGGTCACCGGCCGGTTGCTGATCACGTGGTGGTGGTAGAGCGGCCGCTCCACGTAGCGGAAGGGCGTCGCGGCCCGCTGCAGGCCGATGACGTGCACCTCGTGGCCACGCTCGGCCAGCCCCTGGGCCAGGGTGTGGGTGACCTGCTGGATGCCGCCGAGGGTGTCGGCGTCGAGGCAGGTGAACACGACGGTCATCGCGCCGCCTGCCCGAAGAAGTCGGTCACGATCCTGGCCGCGGCGTCCCCGTGCTCGTCGGCGCACCACAGGTCGCGGAAGGCGGCGTAGCGCTCGGCGTACGTCTCGTGCACGGCGGGCAGCGCGCGCAGCACCGTCACCAGGTCCTCGGTCGTGGTCAGGCACGGGCCCGGCGCGATGGACGGCAGGTCGTGGTAGACGCCGCGCTCGGAGAGCCGGTAGTCGTCCCAGTCGTCGATGAAGAAGATCATCGGCTTGCCCGTCACGGCGTAGTCGCACATGACGGAGGAGTAGTCCGTCAGCAACGCGTCGGAGGCCAGGATCAGCTCGTTGATCTCGGGATAGGACGAGGCGTCGCGGACGAAGTGCCGCAGGTGCTCGGGCGGGCTGTAGCGCTCGACCGGGTGCGTACGCAGCACGACCACCCAGTCCTCGGCCAGCTCCGCGGCCAGCAGCTCCAGATCCACCCGGATGGACTTGCCGCTGTTCTTCGCTCGATCCCGGTAGGTAGGCGCATAAAGCAGGATTTGTCGCCCGGGTGGCACCTCCAGCCGCTCCCGCACGTCGTCCGTCCGCCGGGCCCGCACGAGCGCGTCGCAGCGCGGCGTCCCGCACCGGTACACCTTGCCCGCGTACCCGTTCGACGGCAGGAACACCCGGGAGAACTCCGCGCTCGGCGACACCAGCGCGTCCCACCGCGCCACCGCGGCCCGCCACTGCGCGCGCGGCCCGTCGAAGTCGCCGCGCAGGTCCGGCGCGTCGAACCCGATCGACTTGATCCCCTGCCCGTGCCAGGTCTGCAGGTAACGGGTGCCCTTCGGCTTGGGGTAGTCGAGCGGGAAGCCGTGGCTGTCGACCCAGATCCCGGCCCTGGCCAGCGTGTAGACGTAACGCCAGCTCCCGCGCCGCACGAGCCGCGCGTCGGAGGGGAAGCTCGCGCGCCCCTTCGCCACCGACCAGACGGCCTCGATGGGCAGGCCGCGCCGCCTGATCTCCTCGTAGATGGCGCGCGGGCTGCCGTTGTAGCCCTTGCCGACGTCCGACTCGAACAACGCCAGGTTCCGCCGCCGCGGCAGCACCCTGATCAGCACCTTGTACGCCCGGAGCTTGTTCGCCGGCGTGCTGACCCGCTTGATCAGCCGCCGCCTGACCCGCCGCCACAGCGACCGGGCGGCGGGGGCGGGCCGCACGCACAGGTAGGCGGCGTACCCCTCGGTCGTGACCGTGCCGCCGGGCAGCTCGATCGGCTCGGTGTGCGGGTCGGCGATGATCCGGTCGGTCGTGGTGTGCCCGTCGGAGGTCCGGGTGAAGCCGATGCGCGGCTCGCACCGGCCCTTGGGGGTGAACGTGACGGTGCTGACATATCCGCCCTCGCCGGAAGGCTCGGGCGAGATCGGAATACGTACCTTGCCGAGCTGCAGGAACGCCGACCACTCCGAAGGCAGCGCGCCGAACGGGTCGTACGTGCGCACGGTCATCCGCACCCGCTCGCCGTCCGAGACCAGGGCCGCGACCTCGTGGCGCAGCCTGGAGGCGCTGAAGGGCAGCTCGGCCAGCCGCAGCGCGGTGATGTCCAGGCCGGGCGCGACCGTGGTGCCCCAGTAGGTGCGCCCGCCGAGCTGCACCGCCGCCCGGGGCGCGGCGTGCGGCCCGGTCAGCGAGCCCGCCGCGATCCGCAGGTCCTCGACGCGGTCGTCCAGGATGAGCTGACAGCAGACCCGGTCCAGCGGGCCGACCCGCTCGAACACCTCGGCGGGCAGCTCCTCCAGGTACGGCCGGACGATCGCGGCGAACTCCTTGACCCATACCGCATCCCGCAGCGGCAGCGGGTTGAGGTAGACCCGCAGGTCCTGGCGCAGGAACCGGTACTGCCGGTGCGGCACCAGGTCCGCGGCCCCGTGCTCGCGCAGCAGGTCGTCGCTGAGGCGGGCGGCGATCACCCGCTGGCGCACGTTCGCGAGGTCGTCGATGCTCAGCGAGATCGAGTCGTTGGTGGGGGCCCGGTGCCAGTGGTAGACCGTCCACGGCACGACCGCGAACCGGCGGGCCAGCGCGTACAGCTCGGCGGCGAAGACGTGGTCCTCGTAGTGGATGTCCTCGGGGAAGCGCAGCACGTGCTCGCGCAGGAACTCCACGTCGTAGAGCTTGTTGGTGCTGAAGGAGTCGAGGAACAGCTCGGGCTCCTGCCTGATGCCCTCGACCACGCGCCGCCGCGCGAACAGCGACGGGTAGTACGGCCGCAGCCGCCCGCTCGGCTCGAACAGCCGGGATATCTGCCCCGACACGAAGTCGGCCCCCGTCCGCTCGATCTCGGTGAGCAGGCTCTTGCAGGCGTGCCGGGGCAGCTCGTCGTCGCTGTCGAGGAACATCACGTACGGCGCGGCGGCCGCGTCGATCCCGTCGTTGCGCGGCGCCCCGCAACCACCGCTGTTGTGCGGCCTGCGCAGGTAACGCACGCGCGGATCGGTCTCGGCGAGCCGCCGCGCCACCTCCGGCGTGCCGTCGGTGCTGGCGTCGTCGGAGATGATCACCTCCAGGTCGCGCAGCGACTGCCGCAGGACGGAGCGCACCGCTCTGGGCAGGCGCTCGGCGTCGTTGTAGGTGATGACGACGACGGTGCAGTCCGGCATCCCGCGAGTCCTCCCCCTAGTTCCCCAGCGGGAGTGACACTTCCCCCAGGACGAGGGAAGCGTCCGGACTTTAGGGAGTATTTGCTGAAAATCAGCGCATAAGCCGACGTATCACCCAAATAGCGACAAGTAGTACGGCGAGGCCACCCACGACGGGCGCCAGCCGCTTCAGCAGCGGCTGCCCGGCGATCTCCAGCAGGTCGAGCGCCTCCTCGTCGGGCGAGCGCGACGTCCGCAGCGTGCCGATCGGCCGGATGTCCTGATCCGGCACCGCGCTCAGATGCCGCTCCTCCTGCTGCGTCTCCTGCTGGGCCTCTTGCTGGGTCCCTTCCTGGGGCTCCTGGACGGGCGCCACCGGCTCGATCACCGGCTCCGACAGCAGCTCCGACAGGTTCGCGGCGAACTTCTCGATGAGCTTGCCGCCCACCTCGGCCATCACGCCCCGCCCGAACTGCGCAGGCCGGCCGGTCACGTTGAACGACGTCTCGACCGTCACCAGCGTGGCCTCCTCGCGCGGCTCCATGCGCGCCTTGACCGTGGCGGCGGCCGTGCCCGAACCCCTGGCCTCCTTGCCCGACGCCTGGATGGTGAGTGAGTAGGAGTCTTTGTCCACGTCCTCGAACCTGGCCGTGCCACGGTAGGTGACCGTGATCGGGCCGACCTTGACCTTCATCCTGCCGGTGAACTCATCACCCTCGAAGATGTCCAGAGTCGCCCCGGGCAGGCACGGCGCGACCCGCTCGACGTCGAGCAACACGGCCCACGCCTGCTCGATCGGTACGGGAACAGTGAACTCGTGCTCGAACCGCATCGCCATCGATTCGCTCCTTGTCCGATGCCAGTGACCCTACGACGGGTCGGGGGCGCCCCGGAAGAGGCGCCCCCGCCACAGATCAGGGCGCCCCGGCCGCCGCCCGCACCGCCCGGTCGGTCAGCACCTTGGCCAGGTGCCGGCGGTAGTCCGGCTGGGCGTGCAGGTCCGCCGGCGGCGAGGTGTCGGCCGCCGCCTCCACGCACGCCTGCCGCACCTGGTCGCCCAGCTCCACGCCCTGCAGCGCGGTCTCGACGGCCCGCGCCCGCACCGGTGTCGGGCCCATGTTCGTCAGCGCGATCCGCGCCTCGGCGATCGAGCCGTTCGAGCGCCTGACCGCCGCCGCCACGCCGACGATGGCCCACGCCTGGGCGGTGCGGTGGAACTTCTCGTAGTGGAAGCCCCAGCCCGCGCCCAGCTTCGGGATCCGCACCCCGGCCAGGATCTCGCCCTGCCGCAGCGACGACTCCAGGTAGTCCACGAAGAACTCGGCCGCCGGGATCTCCCGCTCGCCCGACGCCGACGCGGCCACGAACACGCCGTCCAGCGCCAGCACCGCGGCCGGCAGGTCACCGGCCGGGTCCGCGTGCGCCAGCGAGCCGCCGAACGTGCCCCGGTGCCTGATCGCCGGATCGGCCACCTGCGCCGCCGTCAGCGCCAGCAGCGGGCAGCCCTCACGTACGACAGGGGAGCGCATGACCTCGTCGTGCGTGGTCATCGCGCCGATGTGGACGTGGTCGCCGCGGTCGTGCACGCCCCGCAGGTCGGCCAGCCGGCCGATGTCCACCAGCTTCGACGGGTACGCCAGCCGCAGCCGCAGGAACGGCAGCAGCGACTGCCCGCCCGCCAGGACCTTCGCGTCCTCGTCCGAGCCGAGCTCCTGGCACGCCTCGGCCAGCGACGCCGGCCGCACGTAGTCGAACTGCGCGGGAATCATCGCCGTGCTCCTTCCAGCGTGCGATCCTGTAGGGCGCGCCAGACCCGCTCCGGCGTACAGGGCATGCGGACGTCGTCGACACCGAACGGGCGCAGCGCGTCCACGATCGCGTTCACCACGGCCGGGGTCGCGGCGATCGTGCCCGCCTCGCCCACGCCCTTCACACCCAGCGGGTTGCTCGTCGCCGGCGACTCCGTCCGGTCGAGGGCGAAGTCCGGCAGGTCCGCGGCCGACGGCAGCAGGTAGTCGGCCATCGTCGTGGTCAGCAGGTTGCCGTCGGCGTCGTACACGGCCTCCTCGAACAGGGCCTGCGCGACGCCCTGCGCGATGCCGCCGTGCAGCTGGCCGTCCACGATCAGCGGGTTGACGACCTTGCCGACGTCGTCCACCGCCACGTACGAGCGGATCTTCACCATGCCCGTCTCGGTGTCGACCTCCACCGCGCACAGGTGGGTGCCGTGCGGGAAGGAGAAGTTGTCCGGGTCGAACGTGGCGTCGGAGTCGAGCCGCGCCTCCACCCCGTCCGGCAGGTCGTGCGCCGCGAACGCGGCCAGCGCCAGCTCCTGGATCGTGGTCTGCGACTCGGTGCCCCGCACCTTGAACGCGCCCGCCGCGAACTCCAGGTCGTCCGGCGAGCATTCGAGCACGTGCGCGGCCAGCCGGCGGGCCTTGTCCTTGACCTTGTCGCACGCCTTCAGCACCGCGATGCCGCCGATGGTCAGCGAGCGCGAGCCGTAGGTGTCCAGACCCTTCGGCGAGATCGCCGTGTCGCCGTGCAGCACCGTGACGTCCTCGAACGGCACCCCGAGCGCGTCGGCCACGATCTGGCTCCACGCCGTCACGTGCCCCTGCCCGTGCGGCGAGCTGCCGGTGACGACCTCCACCTTGCCCGTCGGCAGCACCCGCACCGAGCCGTGCTCCCAGCCGCCCGCCCCGGCGTTCTCGCTGCCGAACCAGCGCGACGGGCCCAGCCCGCACATCTCCGTGTACGTGCTGACCCCGATCCCGAGCTGGACCGGGTCGCCCCGGTCACGCCGGTCGTTCTGCTCGGCACGCAGCTTGTCGTAGCCGAACAGGGCCATCGCCCGGTCCGTCGCCGCCTCGTAGTTGCCCGAGTCGTAGGTCAGGCCCGAGATCGTGGTGAACGGGAACTCGTCGTGCCTGATCCAGTTGCGCCGCCGCACCTCCAGCGGGTCCAGGCCCAGCTCGGCGGCCAGCTCGTCCATCATCCGCTCGATGCCGAACGTGGCCTCCGGCCGCCCGGCGCCCCGGTAGGCGTCCGTCGGCATCTTCGTGGTGAACACGCCCGTGCAGGCGAACTCGTAGGCGTCCATCTTGTAGATGGCGTTGAACATCTGCGCCCCGAGCAGCGGCACCGCCGGCGTCAGCAGCACCAGGTACGCGCCCATGTCGGCCAGCAGCTCCACCTGGAGCCCGCGGATGCGCCCGTCGGAGTCGGCCGCCAGCCGCAGGTGCTGGATCTGGTCACGGCCGTGGTGCACCGTCAGGTTGCCCTCCGAGCGCGACTCCGTCCACTTCACCGGCCTGCCCAGCCGGCGGGCCAGCAGCAGGCACAGCACCTCCTCCGCGGTCACCTGCAGCTTCGAGCCGAACCCGCCGCCCACGTCGGGGGCGACCACCCGCAGCTTGTGCTCGGCCACGCCGGTCACCAGCGCCAGCATGGTGCGCAGGATGTGCGGGATCTGGGTGGACGTCCACATCGTGAACGTGTCGCCGTCGGTCTCGCACAGCACCGCCCGCGGCTCCATCGCGCTCGGGATCAGCCGCTGCTGCACGAACGTGCGGTCGATGACCACCGGCGCGTCCCTGAACGCCGCCTCCAGGTCACCCGACGTCGTCCGGTACGTGAAGGCCCGGTTGCCCGTCTCGTGCACCTTGGCGGCCGACTCCGACAGCGCCTCGTTCATGTCGAGCACCGCGGGCAGCTGCTCGTAGTCGACCTCGATCGCCTCCAGGGCGTCCGCCGCCCGGTACCGGTCGGTCGCCACCACACAGGCCACCGCCTCGCCGACGTAGCGGACCTCCGAGACCGCCATCGGCGGATGCTCCGGGATGACCGTGTCGCCGCTGCGCGGCCACGCGCACGGCAGGCTGCCCTGCTCTTCCCGGAAGTCCTGGCCGCTGAACGCCGCCACGACCCCCGGCAGACCGCGCGCCCCCGACACGTCGATCCTGGCGATCCTCGCGTGCGCCATCGGGCTGCGCAGGAACATCACGTGCAGGGTGCCAGGGCGCGAGAGGTTGTCCGTCCACTGGGTGCGCCCCGTCAGCAGCCTCGCGTCCTCCTTGCGCCGGCGCGGCCGGCCCACCTCCTGGTCCACGGTCATGGCCGGCTCACCGCCTGACCCATCTCCTGCGCGCCCCTGCGGACGGCCCGCACGATGTTGCAGTATCCGGTGCAGCGGCAGAGATTGCCCTCCAGCCCCTGCCTGATCGTCTCCTCCGACGGGTCGGGATCCTGCCTCAGCAGGTCGATCGCCGCCATGACCATGCCGGGCGTGCAGTAGCCGCACTGCAACGCGTGCTCTTCGTGGAAGGCCTGCTGCATCGGGTGCAGGGAGCCGTTGGCGCCCAGGCCCTCGATGGTGACGACGTCGCAGCCGTCGGCCTGGACGGCGAGCACCGAGCAGCTCTTGGCGCTCTTGCCGTCGAGCAGGACCGTGCAGGCGCCGCAGTTGCTCGTGTCGCAGCCCACGGGGGTACCGGTCTTGCCCAGGCGTTCTCGTAGCAGGTGGACGAGCAGGAGCCGCGGCTCGACGTCCTCCTCGTACTGGATACCGTCGACAGTGACGGTGATTCGGGGCATACGTCCTCCCTCAGGAGCAGGGGGAAAGGCGGACACTCCCGAACCTACGCCGGTGTTTATCCCGGTCAAGGGTTACTTGCCGCGCACCACTCTCGCCACGATCGCCACCAGCCCCGCGCCGGCCAGCCCCAGCACCAGCACCCCGACCAGGACCAGCGGATCCCCGATCGTGCGGGTCACCACCAGGATGCCCAGCACGATGAAGAGCAGGCCGCTCAGCAGGGCCATCCAGTCCGTCCGGTGCACGCGACGGGGCCGCTCCACCTCACGCGGCACGCCGCACCTCCATGTCGCCGAAGCCGCCCTTCAGGTTCAGCACGATAGTCGCCACCTCACCCTTCGGCTTCACCTCGGGCTCCAGCACCTTGCTCGTCCGCACGTCCACGCCGCCCCTCAGCGACTGGCCGATCAGAATGTCACCGATCTTGTTGCTGGCGTGCACCTCGACCCGCGCCGTCGGCGGGACGATCACCACCAGCTCGCCCGCCGAGACCGCCGCGTTGACCGTCGCCTCCGACCCCGGCGGCAACCTCAGCTCCGACAGGTCCAGCTCCCCGTCACCCACGCCCACGTCGAAGAGCCGGCTCGCCTCCGCCACCGTGGTCGGCGCCCACTCCGCCCTGCCGATGTTCCGCGGCATGCCGCCCAGCATCAGCCCCACGCCCACGATCAGCGCCACCGCCGTGCCCGCGGCCACCAGCCCCGCACCCCGGCCCCACCAGGCCGCCACCAGCAGCCCCGCGCCGATCGTGATGAGCATGGCGCCGCCGACGATGGTCGGGCTCACTCCCGCCGCTGACCTGGATTGGACGGCCACGACGATCCCTCCGATGATCACTGCCAGCAGGATGGTGATGAGGCCGATGAACGACCTCGGGCGCCGCCGCCGCCGCTGCTGCTGCTCCGGGGCGGGGCGGGCGTACAGGCCCGGGTCGTACGGCGAGTAGCCGCCGGCCCTCCTGGCCGGATCGAGCGGCTGGTAGGGGCCGTTCGGCGCGAACGGCTCGCCGTCGCTGCCGTAGCCCGCCGTTGTCCTCGTCCTCGCCCTCGTCTGAGGGGCGGGGCGGTAGGTGGAGGTGGGGGGTGCGGCGTGCTCGGCGGTGATCGCGTACGGGGAGACGGGCTCCTCGTCCCGCGGAACCTCGCGCTCCTCGCGCGCTGCTTCGCGCGGTGCTTCGCGCGGTGCTTCGCGCGGTGCTTCGCGCGGTGCTTCGCGCGGTGCTTCGTGTGCCAGGGAAGCCGCGGCGGGCACGTCCGCCCGCGCGTCCTCGCCCGCGCCCGCCCGCGCGTCCTCGCTCGCGTCGGTCCATGCCTCCTGGCGCGCTTCCGCGTGCGCCGCTTCGCGCACGCCCTCCGTCGTCTCCTGGGGGGCCGGGACCACGTCCTGTGCGGGCGGCTCCGCCTCGCGCGCGGGCGGCTCCGGCGCGTCGGCGCTGGGCTCCCGCGCGGGCACCGCGACTCCCGGCGCAGGAACGGGCGGGGCCGGGGGCGGCTCCGGAGCGCGGACGGGAGCGGGCGGGGCGGCACTCTCGTAGGAGGCCGCCGGCCGCGCCTCGCCGGCCCGCCGGCTGAGCCGCTCGGGCATCGAGCGCGCCAGCGCGCGCAGGTCCACCCCGCTGGCGTGCGCGGCCAGCAGCGACACGGCCAGGAACACGGCCACGACGAGCGTCCCCGCGTCCAGCCACACGGTCGCCAGGTTGATCGCCAGCCCGAACCCCAGCACCGCCGTCAGCAGCGCCATCACGGCCTCGGCGTCGAAGTCGCGCCGGGTCCAGTGCTCGATGATCCCCGGCCGCCCGTTCGGCTCCTTCATCAGCAGGAACGCCGCCAGGTAGAGGAACAGCCCGATGCCGGAGCCGAGCAGGAGCACCACGACGCCCACGCGGAACACCACGGGGTCGATGCCGGTGTGCCGCCCGAGGCCCGCGCACACTCCCATGAGGAAGCGCCCCTCGCTGCTGCGTCGCAGCTCGCGATGAGGGGAGGCAGACTGTCTGGGCGGAGCTTCTGTCATGCCTACCATCGTGGACCTACGCGCACGGTGCTCGCATCCGGGACACCCCTGACGCGACCCGGGGGTTGTTCCCTGATGCCCGCATGCCCCCCGACATGTGACTATGGCCATGTTATGGCTGACCAGAAGACACTCGCCGAGCAGAGCGGCGACACGCCCTACCGCCGCATGATGCGCCCCATGGAGGGCCGCCTCGTCGGCGGTGTCGCCCAGGGGCTGGCGGCGCAGCTCAAGCTTGATCCGGTGGTGATCAGGCTCATGTTCGTGCTGCTCACCGTCGTCCAGGGGGCCGGTGCGGTGGCGTACGCGGTGCTGTGGATGGTGACGCCGCGCCAGCCGTACCAGGGGCAGGCGCCGCAGCGCGACTGGAGCCAGCTCGCCGCGTTCAGCGCGATCGGGGCGGCGCTGTTCTCGTTCGGCTGGCTGACCGGGGCGAACCAGGGCGGCATCGGTCTGCTGCCGTTCGCCGTGGGCGGCATCGGCGCGCTCATCCTGTGGCAGCAGGCCGATCCCGAACGCCGCAAGGGCTGGGTGAGCGGCGCGTCACGCAGCATGAGCAAGAACCGCGTGCGCACGCTGGTCGGCATCAGCCTGGTCGTGATAGGCGCGACGGGCTTCCTGGCCGCGGAGGGCGAGCTGCCCCAGGTCAGGGAGAGCCTGATGTTCACCGTCGTCGTCGTGGGCGGGCTGCTCGTCATCGCCGCGCCGTGGCTGGCGGGCCTGTGGAAAGAGCTGCAGCTGGAGCGGCGCGAGCGCATCAGGCAGGAGGAGCGGGCCGAGGTGGCGGCCATGGTGCACGACTCGGTGCTGCACACGCTGACGCTGATCCAGCGCGTCGCCCACGACCCGCGCGAGGTCTCCCGCCTGGCCCGCTCGCAGGAGCGCGAGCTGCGCAACTGGCTCTACCAGCCGGCCCAGGACGCCGACGCGACGGTGGCGGCGGCCGTCCGCCGGATCGCGGCGGAGGAGGAGGACGCGCACGGCGTGCCCATCGAGATCGTCTGCGTCGGCGACATCGCCCTCGACCCGGCGGGCAAGCTCGCCGCGATGCTGAAGGCGTCCCGGCAGGCGATGGTCAACGCGGCCAAATACTCTGAGAGCCCCTCGATCTCCGTCTACGCCGAAGTAGAGGGTGAAGAGGTCACGATTTTCGTGAAGGATCGGGGCAAGGGGTTCGACCTGGAGGCGGTGCCGCTCGACCGGATGGGCATCAGGGAGTCCATCATCGGGAGAATGGAACGTCACGGAGGTACGGCCCGGGTCCGCACCGAGCCCGGAGAGGGCACGGAAGTGATGTTGACGATGAAGGTGGAGAAGGCATGACGCGCGTACTGATCGTCGATGACCATCGGTTGTTCCGGTCGGGCGTGCGCGCCGAGCTGGGCGACTCGATCGAGGTCGTCGGCGAGGCCGAGGACGTCGAGACGGCGGTCCAGGCGATCGCCGCGCACCAGCCCGACGTGGTCCTGCTCGACGTGCACATGCCCGGCGGCGGCGGCCAGGAGGTCCTGCGCCGGGTGCTGGGCTCCGGCTCGCAGGTGCGGTTCCTGGCGCTGTCGGTCTCCGACGCGGCCGAGGACGTCATCGGCGTGATCAGGGGCGGGGCCCGCGGTTACGTGACCAAGAACATCAGCGGCAAGGAGCTCACCGACGCCATCAACCGGGTGGCGGAGGGCGACGCGGTGTTCTCGCCGCGGCTGGCGGGGTTCGTGCTCGACGCGTTCGCCTCGTCGGAGGCGCCGTCCATCGACCCGGAGCTCGACTCGCTGACGCAGCGGGAGCGGGAGGTGCTGCGGCTGATCGCGCGCGGCTACGCGTACAAGGAGATCGCGAAGGAGCTGTTCATCTCCGTCAAGACGGTGGAGACGCACGTGTCGTCGGTGCTGCGCAAGCTGCAGCTGTCCAACCGCCACGAGCTGTCGCGCTGGGCGACCGCCCGTCGTCTCGTCTGATCATTTCTTACGGCAGGCCGTGGCTCGCCACCCGCCGTACTCCGGCTGAGGACCTTCCAGGAAACGGCCGCTGAACCCGTCACCGGCGGGCCGCCGTGACGCGAGCCCACATTGCCCGGTTACCTGGTTTTGGACCGTTACAGGATAGTTATCGGCTTTTCGCCCACGAATCAGCTCTCACAGTTGTCACACAAGGAGGTAGTCGAAGCACATAGTCCAGGAGTAACCCCTTGAAGCGCGTCACCCGGATGCTTCCGGCTTTGGTCGCACTGGTCGCCGCCACCGCGTGCGCGGCGGAGAGCGCCCCCGCCCCGAGGCCCCAGGCCAGCGTCGTTCCCGCTGCCGCCGCCGTGGCCCCCACCCCGTCGCCGTCCCCCACCGAGACCCCGTCCGGGAAGAAGATCAAGGTAGGGATCGCCGACATCACCCCGATGGGGGAGAAGACGGAGAAGGTCGGCGTCGGGTTCCCGATCATCGTCACCTTCGACCGGGACGTGAAGGACAAGGCGGCGGTCGAGGCGGTGCTGGACGTCGAGTCGGAGGAGCCGCACGAGGGCGCGTGGCGCTGGGTGTCCGCCCGCAAGGTCATCTACCGGACGAAGACGTACTGGAAGCCGTACCAGAAGGTGCTCTTCACCGCGCGGCTGGCGGAGCTGCCCGGCAACACCGGCGCCAAGAACGTCTCCCGCAGGTTCGCCGTCGGCGCCAAGAACATCTCGGTGGTCGACACCCGCAAGCACACGATGAAGGTGTACCGCAACGGCAAGCTGGCCAAGAAGATCCCGATCAGCGCCGGGCGGGGCGGCCTGATCAGGAACGGCGTGGACGTCTACCTGACCACCAGCGGCGTGCACCTGACCATGGGCAAGAAGGCCATGGAGACCATGACCTCCTCCTGGATGGGCGTGACGGATCCGAAGGACCCGCGCTACTACAAGGAGGAGATCCCGTGGGCGGTGCGCATCTCCGACAGCGGCGAGTACGTGCACCAGAGCGCCGGCTACTACCAGTACCTCGGCGTCTCCAACCAGAGCCACGGCTGCGTGCGCGCCACCCCGGCCGGCGCGAAGTGGTTCTACACGATCGCCCAGCGCGGTGACGTCGTGAAGATCACCGGCACCAAGCGCAAGCTCCAGTGGAACAACGGCTGGAGCTACTGGCAGCTCAACTGGACCCAGTGGAAGAAGGGCAGCGCCCTGAAGAGCTGACGCCACCGACCCGACAGGGCCGCTCCCCGCCGAGGGGGGCGGCCCTTACAGCTTCTCCAGCGGCGCGTACGCCAGCAGCAGCGTCTTCTCCCCGCCGCTGCCGAAGTCGATCTTCACCTTGGTCTTCTCCGCGACCCCGTCGACCGACACCACCGTGCCCAGCCCGAACGCGTCGTGCGAGACCCGGTCGCCCGGCGCCAGCGACGGCACCTTGCGCCCGCCCGAGGAGCTCTTGGCGGGAGCGGGGGGACGGGCCGGCTCGCGCCGCGTGGCGGCGTTCCAGGCCGACTTCTCGGGGTCGGTGCGCCACTCCAGGAGCTGGCCGGGCACCTCGTTGACGAAACGGGAGGCCGGGTTGAACGACGGCGCCCCCCACGAGCTGCGCACGGCTGCCCGCGTGAGGTAGAGCCGCTGCTGCGCCCGGGTGATGCCCACGTAGGCCAGCCGCCGCTCCTCCTCCAGCTCCTTGGGCTCGCCCAGCGAGCGCACGTGCGGGAAGACGCCGTTCTCCATGGCCGTCAGGAAGACGACCGGGAACTCCAGCCCCTTGGCCGTGTGCAGCGTCATCAGCGTGACGACGCCCTGACCGCCGTCGGCGTCGGGGATCTGGTCGGCGTCGGCCACCAGCGACACCTGCTCCAGGAACTCCACCAGCGTGCCCTCCGGGTTGGCCTCCTCGAACTCGGAGGCCACGGAGACGAGCTCGTTGAGGTTCTCCAGGCGGGACTCGTCTTGGGGGTCTTCCGACGCCTCCAGCTCGGCGCGGTAGCCCGTGGTCACCAGCACCTCCTCCGCCAGTGCCGACGGCGGCATGCCCGCACCCTTGGCGATCAGCTCCTCGATCAGCGCGACGAACTCCTTGACCGCGTTGAGCGAGCGCGTGGCCATGCCGTACGCCTCGTCGGCCCGGCGCAGCGCGTCCCAGAAGGTGATGCCCTCGCGCGAGGACAGCGCCTCGATCATCGCCTCGGCCCGCTCGCCGATGCCGCGCTTGGGCACGTTGAGAATGCGCCGCAGCGAGACCACGTCGGCCGGGTTGGCCAGCACCCGCAGGTAGGCCAGCAGGTCCTTGACCTCCTTGCGCTCGTAGAAGCGCACGCCCCCGACCACCTTGTACGGCAGGCCGGTGCGGATGAAGATCTCCTCGAACACGCGGGAGGCGGCGTTGGTGCGGTAGAAGACCGCGACGTCGCCCGGCTTGACGCCCTCCTCGTCGCTGAGCCGATCGACCTCCTGCGCCACGAACATGGCCTCGTCGTGCTCGTTGTCGGCCACGTAACCCACGATCTTGGGGCCGTCGCCCTGGTCGGACCACAGGTTCTTCGGCTTGCGCGACTCGTTGCGGGCGATCACCGCGTTCGCGGCGGCCAGGATGTTCTGGGTGGAGCGGTAGTTCTGCTCCAGCAGGATCGTGCGGGCGTCGGGGTAGTCGCGCTCGAACTCCAGGATGTTGCGGATCGTCGCGCCGCGGAAGGCGTAGATCGACTGGTCGGCGTCGCCCACCACGCACAGCTCCGACATGTCGGCGCCGGTGCGCACCAGCTCGCCGTCGTTGGTGCGCAGCTCCGGATGCCCCACCAGCTCCCTGATCAGGATGTACTGGGCGTGGTTGGTGTCCTGGTACTCGTCGACCAGCACGTGCCTGAACCGCATCCGGTAGTGCTCGGCCACGTCGGGGAAGAGCTGGAACAACGTCACCGTGTTCATGATGATGTCGTCGAAGTCCATCGCGCCGGCCTCGGTCAGCTTGAGCTGGTAGGCCTTGTACGCCTGCGCGAGCGTCTTCTCCAGGTGCGAGCCCGCCCGGTCGATCGCCGTCTCGTAGTCGATCAGCTCGTTCTTGAAGTTGCTCACCTGCGCCGAGAACGAGCGCGGCGGATACCGCTTCGGATCGAGCTCCATCTCCCTGCAGACCATCGCCATCAGCCGCTGGGAGTCGGCCTGGTCGTAGATCGAGAAGCTGGACGGGAACCCCAGCCGCTTGGCCTCCCGCCGCAGGATGCGCATGCAGGCGCTGTGGAAGGTCATCACCCACATGGCCTTGGAGCGCGGGCCGACGAGCTTGTCGATGCGCTCCTTCATCTCCTTGGCGGCCTTGTTGGTGAAGGTGATCGCCAGGATCTCGCCCGGATGCACCTCGCGCTCGGCCAGCAGGTACGCGATGCGGTGCGTCAGCACCCGCGTCTTGCCCGACCCCGCTCCGGCCACGATGAGCAGTGGACTGCCATGATGGATCACGGCCTCGCGCTGCTGCGGGTTGAGGCCATCGAGCAAGGGGTGGTCAACAGAGACTTGGGTCGGCACCCACCTAGGTTAAGACGCTCCACCGACAAACGGCGCCCGGAATGCCGTCGGCGGGGTGCCGGTTGTCCCCCGAGTAAGGTTCGAAAGGGGAGTCATGCTGCCGGAAAGCGAGATCAACCGCGTACTCGTCGTGACCGCCCATCCCGACGACGCCGACTTCGGCTCAGCGGGGAGCGTCGCGTTGTTCGTCGACAAGGGGGTGGAGGTCACCTACCTGCTCGTCACGGACGGTGACGCCGGCGGGAACGAGCGCACTCTGGACAATTCCGGCATGGCGGAGCTGCGCAGGAAGGAACAACTGGCGGCGGCCAAGGCGGTCGGGGTCGCCGACGTGCGCTTCCTCGGCTACCCCGACGGCCAGGTGGTGCCCTCGCTGGAGCTCAGGCGGGCCATCGCCCGGGTGATCCGCCAGGTCAGGCCCGACCTCGTCATCACGCACCACCCCGACCGCAACTACCAGTTCATCGCCCCCAGCCATCCCGACCACCGCGCCGTCGGCGGAGCCACGCTCGACGCGGTCTACCCCGACGCGCGCAACCCGTACGCGTTCCCGGAGCTGATCAAGGAGGAGGGGCTGGAGGCGTGGACCGTACGTGAGGTGTGGCTGAACGGCGGCTCCACGCCCAACCACTGGGTGGACATCACCGAGTCCATGGACCGCAAGCTCGCGGCCTTGCAGTCGCATGTGAGCCAGGTCTCCCACGTGGAAGGGTTCACCGACTTCGTACGCAGCCGCTTCGCCGCCTGGGCCGAGCAGGCCGGGCTCGGCGAGGGCCGCTACGCGGAGGGCTTCCAGGTGGTCCCGACGGCCTGAGGCCCTTGTGGGGCCTCCACGGCCGTCACGGCCTTCATGGCACCGAGCCGGGCGGCACGACCCACAGGGAGGGCTGCCCGGTCACCTCCGAGATGATGTCGAAGGCGTGCCCGTAGTGCAGGATCGTCGCCCCGTGCACCTCGGCGCAGGCGGCGATCAGCAGCTCGTTCGGCCCGATGCCGCGATGCTGCGAGATCTCGACGAGCTGCCGCTGCACGGCCATGGCCCGCGCCTGCACCTCCTGGTCCAGGGGCAGCAGGACGCACTGCCGCTGGGCGTGCAGGATGCGCTGGTAGTGCGCGTAGTCGCGGGCGCTGTAGAGCACCTCCAGGTCGACGACGCTGCAGGTCGCCACCGCCCGCGCGGCGAACAGCGGCTGCAGCGCCCGGGCGATGACGTCGCTGACGCGGATGCGCGCCAGGGCGCTCTTGTCGAGGAGGTACATCAGTCCTGTCGTCGCCACGCAGGCTTCGTGGTCTCCGGATCCAGCAGGTCCGGGCTCCCCTCCGTGCGCCAGAACGCGAACGCTCTGATCGCACCCGCCCGGTCCGCGTCCTTGCCGGCGACCGCCCGCAGTGCGGCGTGGACCGTTTCTCTCGTGGTCGGCGTGCCCAGCGTCTGCTGGGCCGCTTCCAGGAGCTCCTTGTCGATGTCGATTACTGTGCGCACGCGGCAACACCTCCGTACCTCCGGCTTACGTGAATTGCGCTTTCTGGGGGGAGGCGCACACGTCAAGGAGCGCGGCCTTGAAATGAGTCGCCTCGGAGACGTTACGGCCTGCGGAGCCGCAGGTTGTGGCCATGACGAAAGGTCAGGGGATAAAACACTGCCCGGGGGCGAAAATCCTGCACCGCACGCCGGCCGAACGGCCCTCGACCGCTTACCGATTCCGGGCCGGGCAGGATGGATCACTCATTTCGGGTGCGCGGGTGAAGGGTGGCCCTTTCGCGCGGCGCCCGACGGCAGCTTCGCCGCGACGCGGGCGAAGGCGTAGCCGAAGGAGTTGGTGGCCAGGTGCAGCATGACGGGGGTCAGGAGGCCGCGACGGCGCCGCAACTCGCAGAACAGCACCCCGGCCGCCGCCGTCGACACCACGCTCCCCACCACCACCCGGGCCGTGTCCAGGCGCCCGGGGGACTCGCCCGCCGTCAGCGCGCCGAGAGCGGGATTGGCCCGCGCCATGTCGATGGCCGGCAGGATGTGCCACAACCCGAACAGGCCGGACGAGACCGCCGTGGCCGTGGTCGTGCCGTGCTCGCGGCGCAGCATCCCGTACAGAGCCCCGCGAAAGCCCACCTCCTCCAGCAGCACCGTGCCGAGCGGGACCTGGAGCAGCGCCTCCTCCAGCACGCGGGCGCGCGAGAGCGACAGGGCCCGGTCGTCGTGGAAGAGCGGCCTGGTGCGCGGCAGCGCGACGCCGCCCGTGTAGACCGCGGCCACCGCCGCCGCCAGCACACCCCCGGCGACCGCGCCGCGCCGGCCGTGCTCGAACCCGAGCTCCTCCCACGACACGCCGGCCCGGCGCGCCATCGCGACCAGCGCCGCCGTCGCGACGGCGGAGGTCAGCGGCCCCAGGCGCGGGGCGATCTTGTTGTTCATGATGTTGGCGGCGGTGAGGACGGCGATCGAGCGCAGCAGCACCCTTGCAGGCTACGTCGCCACGGGATCGGGCGGTGACCGGCGTCGCGACGGGATCGGCGGCGACCGGCGCGGACATGAGAGGATCGCCCCGTGCCGCCAGCCGTCCGCCGCCTGCTCATCGTGCACCACACCACCTCGCCCGCCCTCCAGGAGCTCTTCGAGGCGGTACGCTCCGGCGCGACCACCGACGAGGTCGAGGGCGTCGAGACCGTCACCCGTGCCGCGCTGCGCGCCACCGCCGTGGACGTGCTGGAGTGCGACGCCGTCATCCTCGGCACGCCGGCCAACATCGGGTACATGAGCGGGGCGCTCAAGCACTTCTTCGACACCGTCTACTACCCGTGCCTGGAGGAGACCCGGCGGCTGCCGTACGGGCTCTACGTGCACGGCAACAACGACACGGGCGGGGCCGTGCGGGCGGTGGAGTCGATCGCGACGGGGCTCGGGTGGGAGCGCGCCCACCTGCCTGTGACGGTGACGGGCACGGTGCGCAAGGACGACCTGACGGCCTGCTGGGAGCTCGGCGCCACCCTCGCCGCCACGATCAGCCCCGTGTGAGGGCGGGCTGTCGGCCGGGCTGTCGGCGGCCAGGCTATCGGCCGGGTTGTCGACCGGGTTGTCGACCGGGCTATCGACCGGGCTATCGGCCGGGCTATCGGCCGGGCGTGAGGGCGGGGTTCAGCGTGACGTCGGGGAACGAGCCGTCACCGAACAGCACCCGGGCCGCCAGCCCCCGACCGGCCCGCCCGCGCAACCCGGCCACCGCCGCCTCCACGGCGGCGGGGGAGCGGAGCCCGGCGAACG
The DNA here is from genome assembly GCF_012034275.1 of Nonomuraea composti. Lineage (NCBI taxonomy): Bacteria > Bacillati > Actinomycetota > Actinomycetes > Streptosporangiales > Streptosporangiaceae > Nonomuraea > Nonomuraea composti. The sequence continues at coordinate 56,365 of NZ_JAATEP010000022.1, forward strand.
CGCGGCGCAACAACAACCGGCCACGGAACCGCGCCCGCAGCGCATTCCCGTCGTACTGCCGCAAAACACTCTCATCCCCCGTACGCAGCCACTCGGCCGTGACCGTCGCCGCCAGCTCCGACATGCGCAGGCACGGATCCAGCCCCCCGGCCGTCAGCGGTGACACCGCGCCCGCCGCGTCCCCCACCAGCAGCCCGGCCGGGCACGCCAGCCGCCGCAGCACCCCACCCACCGGGATCGGCCCTCCCCGTCGCTCGACCGGCCCCGTCGGAGGGGCGTGACCGGGAGCGTCCTCGGCGAAGACCTCCAGCAGGTGACGGACGCCGCTCCGCATCGCCTCCGGATACCCGGCGACCCCCACGTGCGCGTGCCGCCCGTCGTCCACCACCCACCCGAGGTACCCGGGGGCGATCCGGGGATCCAGCACGCAGTGGAACGCCGGCACGCCCCGCCCGGGGGCGATCGGGTGGACGATCTCCGCGCCGATGAGGAAGCGCCTGTTGACGTCGAGACCGAGATCGGAGGCCACCCGGGATCGCGCCCCGTCCGCCCCGACGACGAACCGCGCCATCACCGGCTCCGCCTCCGCCAACCACACGACACGCCTTCCAGCCCCGCCCCCCGCCGATCGCGTCGTGGCGGTGTATCGGACGCCGAGCAGGACCTGGGCCCCCGCCGCCGCGGCCGCGTGGCGCGCGTGCTCGTAGACGCCCGCCATGTCCGCCACGCGATACTCGTCACGGTCACTGGTGAGCCGGACCGGCGCCCGCCTCGACGGCGGGTACAGCAGCACGTCGCGGATGCCCGGCCCGAGCAGCTGGTCCGGCAGGTCGAAGTCGTCGAGGGTGCGCCGCACGAAGATCCCCGTGGTGCGGATGCCCGCCGACAGCGACCTGCGCCGATCGACCACCAGCACGTCCAGCCCGCGGCGGGCGAGCAGGCCCGCCGTACGCAGCCCGGTCAGGCCCGCACCCACGACCAGTACGTCCACTCTTCGCATACCTGGCGACGCTAGGCGGGAGGGCTGTGCCCACGCGATGCTTTGCACGGTACCTCCACAGAGCTGCACCGAAAGGCCGGTATTTCCCCACCGCCGCCTTCCCCCGCCTACTCGCGGGTACGGGGTCGTGGCGCCGCCGCCGGGCGGGCTCAGTTGACCGCCCGCCTGACCAGCTCGCCGATCCGCGCCTCCACCTCGGGCGTGACCTCGGTCAGGGCGAAGGCGGCCGGCCACATCGTCCCGTCGTCCAGGCGTGCCTGGTCGCTGAACCCGAGGGTCGCGTAACGCGTCTTGAACTTCGTCGAGGGCTGGAAATGGCAGACGATCTTCCCGTCGAGCGCGTAGGCGGGCATCCCGTACCAGAGCCTGGGCGCAAGGGACGGCGCGTTCGCGAGGACGATGGCGTGGACGCGCTCGGCCGCCACCCGATCGGACCCCTGCATCTCCGCGATCTTCGCGAGCACGTCCCTGGCCGCCTCCGCCGCCTTCTCCGCGGCGGAGGCGTGCCGCGCCGCCTTCTTCTGGTCCTTGGCGTGCTCCTTCATCGCGGCGCGCTCTTCGGCCGTGAATCCCTGGTAGGTGTCGCTGCTCATGGTCGTCTTCTCCTTTTGGTCGAAGGTGGATGTAAGGGCCTGGTTCAGGCGGACACGGTCTCCCAGACGAACCCGTCCAGGTCCGTGAAGGGCCCGCTGTCGCCGCCGAGGACGATCCGGTGCGACCCGCTGCCCTCCTGCGGGAGGCCGGTGTCCTTGGCCAGGGCCCGGCGCGGGTAGAGCGCGAGCTTGACGTCCGAGGACGGGGTGTCGAACTCGACGTACTTGCCGCCGAAGCTCTTGCCCACGGCCAGGCCGTGCTCGACGTAGAAGCGCTTGCTCGCCTTGACGTCCGCCACGCCCAGCAGGAGCGCGACCTGGTCGATGCGCCGGGCGGCGGGGCTCGAGTCCTTCTTGCTGGAGCTGGCGACCTTGCAGATCGTGCCGTCCGGGGCGCGGAAGATGCCGCCGTAACCCCAGAAGCTCTTCGTGGCCGGCTTCAGCGTGGTGGCGCCGGCGTCGAGAGCGGCGGTCATCAGCGCGTCGACGTCGCCCGGTTGGGACGCCACGAGGGACAGGGCGAAACCACGGAAACCGGTCGTCGGCTCGTCGGAGACACGGACGTTCACGTAGGGGGCCAGACCGACGGCCTGGTAGAAGGCCTGGGCGGCGGTGAGGTCGGAGACTTCGATGGTGACGGACGCGAAGGCGGTCATGACGATTCCTTAGGGGGAGAGAACGAACGAAGCCGGCAGGTCGATCAGCGGGGGCTCAGCGGCCCTTGTGGCATCGGCTGAGTGGTCAGCGGTCCTGGAGGAGGCCGAGGACGTTGCCGTCGGGGTCCACGACCGTGGCCACCACGCGGCCGGCGCCGACCTCGTGCACGGCCTCCTTCACGGTGCCGCCCGCGGCGGTCACCTCGGCGAGCGTCGCCTCGATGTCGTGCACGTGCCAGTACGCCACCGGGGAGGTCATGCCCTGCGGCCCGCCGTCCGGCACCAGCCCGATGTGCTGGCCCTCGGTCTCGAAGCCGACGTAGTAGGCCGTGTCGACCTGCGGCGCGACGCCGAGCAGGGCCGCGTACACCGCCTTGGACCTGGCCAGGTCGGACACGGGGTGCAGCACGGTCTTGATGCCCTGCGTGGAAGAGCCGGTCATGGTCGCTCCTGTTCGTCGTGGGGTTCGTGGGGTTCGTGAACCCGCCGGGTAGGTGCTCACAGCTTCGCGTCCGGCGATGGGGGCGCACATCCGTGGCGGCCACGGATTCGCTCCACGGATCGCCACCACGGACCCCGCACGGTGGCCGTCCCGGATGGGTGCTACGCAGGCGATAGGGCAAACTGGGACAGTGTTGGCAGCAGTGGACATCTCGCCCCGTGAAGCCGAAGTACTGAAACTGGTCGGCGCTCACCTGAGCAACGCCGAGATCGGCGCCCGGCTCTGCATCTCGGTGCGCACGGTGGAGAGCCACGTCTCCTCCCTCCTGCGCAAGCTGGACGTCCCCGACCGCCGGGCGCTCGCCCAGCGGGCACCCGAGCCCGCCGCCGGTGCCGCCCCCTCCCATCCGGCGCCGGTGCTGCCGTCGCTGCTGACCTCGTTCATCGGCAGGGCGAGCGAGCGGGCCGAGCTGGCCGAGATGTTGCGCACGCACCGCCAGGTGACCGCGGCCGGCCCCGGAGGGGTCGGCAAGACCCGGCTCGCGCTGGCCGTGGCCGCGCAGGCGGCCGGCGACTACCCCGACGGGGTGTGGTTCGTGGACCTCGTCCCGGTCACCGACCCGGGTATGGCCGCCACCGCGGTCGCGGGGGCGCTCGGCCTCGGCGAGCAGCCCGGCCGCGACATGACCGACTCCGTGGTCGCCGCCCTGGCCGACCGGCACGCCCTGCTGGTGCTGGACAACTGCGAGCAGGTCGCCGACGGGGTGGCGCTGTTCCTGGAACGGCTGCTGGCGGCCTGCCCCCGCGTGACCGTGCTGGCCACCAGCCGGGCCCGGCTGATGGTGCCGTTCGAGCGGGTGTACGCCGTGCCGCCGCTGTCGCTGCCCGCCGACGGCGGGTCGGACGCCGTCACGCTGTTCATGGAACGGGCGGCCGCGGTCGGCCGGCCGGTGGACCCCGCGCTGCGCGACCAGATCGCCGCGATCTGCGAACGCCTCGACGGCATGGCGCTGGCCATCGAGCTGGCCGCCGCCCGCTACTCCACGCTGGGCCTGGACGGCATCACCGCCGCCCTGTCGCACCCCCTGCGCATGCTCACCGGCGGCTCCCGCGCCGACCAGCGGCACCGCTCCGTGCGGGCCGCGCTGGACTGGAGCCACGCCCTGCTGGACCCCGCCGACCAGGCGCTGCTTCGCCGGGTGTCGGTGTTCGCCGCCCCGTTCACCGCCGCCGCGGCGGCCGAGGTCACCGGGGACGACGAGGGCCTCGTCATCGACGGCCTGGCCCGGCTCGCCGAGCAGAGCCTCCTGGTCGTGTCCGCGTCCACCGCCGGCACGGAGTACCGCGCCCTGGAGACCATCCGCCAGTACGGAACCGAACGTCTGACGGAGGCCGGCGAGCTGGCCGACCTCCGCTCCCGCCACCTCCGCTGGTGCCTGCGTAGGGCCGCGGCGCTCGCCGTCGTGGGGGAGGACTGGCGGCCCCGCTTCGACCAGGTCGCCGACGACCTCCGCGCCGCCCTCGCCTGGGCCGCCGACCAGCCGGAACGCCGCGGGGAAGCGTACGAGCTCGCCCGCAGCCTGGCCGAGCTCACCTTCACCCGCAACCTGATCGGCGAATCCCAGCGCCGCCACGAACAAGCGGCCGCCCTCGCCGAGAACCCCGGCTCGGCCGCTCTCTCACTCCGGCACGCCGCCGTCGTGGCCGGCTGCCGCATGCGCGGCGACGACCTCTTCCGCCTGCGCCGCGCCGCCGCCGACGCCGCCCGTACCGCCGGCGACCCGGCCGGCGCCGCCACCGACCTCGCGATCGCCGCCACCGCCACATTCCGCTTCGCAACCACATTCGTGCAGCTTCCGGCCCCTTCGGAAGTCCTCGCTCTGATCGACGAGGCCCGAACCCTGGCCGGCACCGACCCCGCCGCCCAGGCCGCCGTCGCCACAGCCGAAGCCGGCTGGACCCTTGACGCGGCGGTAAGGGGCGGACAGCAGCCACGTGCCGCCGCGAGGACCACCAATCCCGAACTGAACGCCCCCGCACCCCAGAACCCACCCGCCTCCCCACCGACGGACCCGAACGCCCCCACACCGCCCACGGAGTCCGCCGAGCCCGTCCAGCCGGGCGGTTCCGTGCAACCAGCCGAGTCCGCCGACCCCGACCGACCCGCCGAGCCTACGGAGCCCGCCGAGCCCGCCGAGTTCGCCCGGCCTGCCGAGCCCGGCGAGCCTGCCGAGCCCGTTGAGTTCGCCCGGCCCGCCGGATCTGCCCAGCCCGCTCAGCCCGCTCAGTCCGCTCAGTCCGCGCCGGAGGAATCGGACAGCTCCGTGCCGGAGACGATCGCGCGGGCAGAGCGGGCAGTGGAGCTGACCCACCGCACCCGCGACCCCCTCGCCGAATCGACCGCACTCGACGTGCTGACCGGAGCCCTGAGCTGGGCGGGTGACACGTATGCCGCCGCCGCCACGACCCAGCGCCGGATCACGCTGCTGACGTCCGCCCCTGAGACGCCGGCCGCCGCCCACGAGCTGATCGAGGCGCTCGGTGAGGCCGCCGAGGCCAGCCTGGGCACGGGCGACCTTCCCGCCGCCCGCCGGTGGGCACGCCGGCTCGCCGAGCACCCGCTGCTCGCCGAGGTCGGTCACCGCGCCACGAACTGGCTGCTGGTCACCGACGCGCTGGCGGGCAACGTGGACGAGGTGCTCGCGAACAGCGTCCGGTTCCTGGACGCGTGGCAACGGGCAGGCAGCCCCGCCCAGTCGTACCTCGGCCGGGCGATGGCCGCCGTGGCGATGGTCCACGGCCTGCGGGACGACCATGACGCCCAGCGCGAATGGCAGGGCGCACTGGAACGGCTGGGCCCCCTCCCAGCGCACACCTACGGCTACGGCCCGATCTTCGACGCGATCCTCCTGCTGCACCGCGGCCGCCCGGCGGAGGCCCTGGAACGGATGGCTCCCGAGCCCGCCCAGGTGTGGAAGTGGGTCACCTGGATCTGGCACCACTGGTACGTCGCCCTGCGCACGGAAGCAGCCGTCCTCGCCGGCAGCCCCGCCGCTCGGGACTACGTGACGGAGACCCGCAAGATCGTCGCCGGCAACCCGGTAGCCGGCGCCATCGTGGACCGAGCCGCCGCCCTCCTCGACGGCGACCAGCAGTCTCTGCTCGCCACGGCAGCCGCCTTCGAGACCGCCGGCTGCCGCTACCAGTCGGCCCGCACCCTGGTGCTAGCGGGCACGGACCACGCCGAGCAAGGCGCAGCCATACTCACCGATCTCGGCCTCGCCCCTATGGCCCCATCCCGTTGATCACCACGATGGGCGCCGCCCCCGCCTCGGGAAGCGGCGCTCGCGTGCTTTCCTCCCTTCACTCGCCCCCACCCCTCAAGCAGCCAAGCCCGTCCTGAGAGGACCACACGCGAGGCAGCCCATCGGCGAGGCCGTCCGCTTGCGAGGCTGCCCGCCTGCGAGGCTGCCCGCCTGCGAGGCTGCCCGCCTGCGAGGCTGCCCGCCTGCGAGGCTGCCCGCCTCTGAGACCGCAGGCAGGGCTGCCCACCGGCGAGTGCGTTGAGTCCGCGAGCCCGCCAAGTAGCCGACGCGCTGAGCCCTTCGAAAGGTCGGGTGTAGGGGTGGGGTGGGGGTCAGGAGGCGGCGGGGCGGCGCCAGCCCTCGGGGAAGCGGGTGCGGCGGCGTTCGTCGGGGGTGAGGCCGCCCCAGATGCCTTCCGACTCGCCGGCTCGTAAGGCGTAGGAGCGGCACTCCTCCAGCACCTGGCAGGTCGCGCAGACCGCCTTGGCGCGGGCCTCCTGCAACGGCGTGGGGGCGAGGGGGAAGAAGAGGTCGGGGTCGCTGGATCTGCATGCGCCCCTGCGCAGCCAGCTGATCTCCTCCGGTGGCATGGGTCAACGGTAGAGCGAGGTCATGATCGAAGACATCATCCTCTGGGTTGACCTGTCGATACGACCCTGGGTTCGAGGGAGGCGGGCCAGGTACGACCTCAGCACGCGCCCACCCCGTCCTGGTATCCGCGCGCGAACGACGCCTGCCGTTGCTCGGCCGTTCCGTGGGCGGCCGGGTTGAGCCAGTCGTCGGTGGGGTCGCCGGCTGCCGCGAGGCTTCTGATCAGCTCGTTCTCGTCCCCTGGCTCTGTCGTCAGCGCGCCCGAGTCGACGAGCGCGGACAGGGTGCCGCCCGCGTAGCAGTCGGCCTGGAGCTCCATCTGGACGTTCAGTGTGAAGCCGGTGCGGAGCTGTGCCTGGACGGCGTGCCCCAGCTCGTGCGGGATGATGACATAGACGGATCCGTCGCCCATGTCGCTCCACAGCCCCTCCATCCACCCCTGGTCGAACGCGATGAAGTGGCCGAGCGGGCAGTAGAAGGCGTTGTTCGGGACGGCGGGCTCGTCGCCGCAGCTCGGGCCGGCGCTCCCGGAGTAGGGGATGAAGTCGCTGATCGGCCGGTACGTGCGGCCGAGCTGCTGGAACTGCCGGCTCCAGAACTGCTCGGTCAGCGTGCGCGCCGTGACGACGTCGTCCTCGAACGAGTCGGCTCCGCGCCGGTCCATGGACGGCGCCCGGACGATTCCGCAGGCGGACACCAGGGCGACGGCGAGCAGGCCGGCGAGCAGCCGGGTGATCGGGGGAAGGGCACGGGTCACGGTGTACGCCTCCGCAGAGGTTCGCGGGCTTCAGACGTCCCAGGTGTGGACGGGTTCGTTGGTGTGCATGCGCTCGATGTACTCCAGCGTCATGCCCCGGAGCGCCTCGTGCCGATCACCGGAGCCCGCCTGCGCCCGTACCCGCTCCACCTGCCAGCTCGCGCCCGTGCGGCCGGTCAGGCAGCGGCCCTCGATGACCGACAGCAGCCGGTCCGCGACGTGGCCGTGCACGCCCCACTTGGCCAGCCCGTCGCGCGCCATGGGCAGCAGCCGCCGCAGGATCAGCTCGGCCGCCGGCACCTCGCCCAGCCCCGGCCAGTACAGGCGCGCGTCCAGCCCGTGCCGGGCCGCCGCCGCCAGGTTGTCCTCGGCCGCCTTGAACGACATCTGGCTCCAGATCGGCCTCTCGTCGTACGGCAGCACGCGCATCAACCCGTAGTAGAACGCGGCGTTGGCCGCGATGTCGGCGACCGAGGGGCCGGCGGGCAGCACCCGGTTCTCCACGCGCAGGTGCGGCACCCCGTCCACGACCGCGTAGACGGGCCGGTTCCAGCGGTAGATGGTGCCGTTGTGCAGGGTCAGCTCGTGCAGATGGGGGACGCGGCCGCGTTCGAGCTCGGCGCGCGGATCCTCGTCGTCGCAGAGGGGCAGCAGTGCCGGGTAGTAGCTGACGTTCTCCTCGAACAGGTCGAAAACGCTCGTGATCCACCGCTCCCCGAACCACACCCGAGGCCGCACGCCCTGCGTCTTCAACTCCGCCGGCCGCGTGTCCGTGGCCTGCTCGAACAGCGCGATCCTGGTCTCCCTGTGCAGCTCCTTGCCGAACAGGTACGGCGAATTGGCCGCCACCGCCACCTGCGCGCCCGCGATGGCCTGGGCCGCGTTCCAATGTGCGGCGAACGTCTCGGGGCTGACCTGCAGATGCAGCTGTACGCTCGTGCACGCCGCCTCGGGGGCGACGCTGTCGGCATGCGTGTCGAGGCGTTCGACACCCTCGATGGCCAGGTGCAGGTCCTCGCCCCTGGCCGCGAAGATCTGCTCGTTGAGGAGCCGGTAGCGCGGGTTCGCGGAGAGCGTACCCTCGGTGATGTCCCGCTCGCGCAGCGTCGGCAGGATGCCGATCAGCACCAGGTGGCCGCCCTCCGAGCGGGCGCGCTCGTCCGCGTGGTTCAGCCTGGCCCGCACGTCGTGCTCCAGGCGCAGCGCGCCGTCGCCCGCCAGGTCCTGGGGCTCGATGTTGATCTCGATGTTGAACTGGCCCAGCTCCGTGGCCCAGTCCGGCTGCGCGATCGCGGCGAGCACCTGGGCGTTGCGCATGGCCGCCTCGCCGTACGAGTCCACGATGTTGAGCTCGATCTCCAGCCCCGCGAGCGGCCGCTCGAACTCGAAGCGGGATTCGCGCAGCATCTGGGCGAAGACGTCGAGGCAGCGATGCACTTTTTCACGATATTTACGGCGGTCTTCTCTGCTGAACACGACTACCGGCACGTCCCTGCCCATAGCTCGAAATGTCGCACGCAAAGCCCAACTAAGCCATAGGGCGCGCGCTACGGGATCTCGCCTGGTGCCTGTGAGGCAGGCGGCGCGGATGATCGATCGGCGTAGGTTCCGGTCGGTGCGCGGTTGCGCGGGCGAGCCCGTTCGTGCGGCGGGGAGTGAAGTTGGCGCGCTCGGGTGGGCGGTGTGCATGGACGGGTGGTGCGTGCAGGCGGGTGGCGCGCGTAGATGGGTAGTGCGCGCAGACGGGCGGCGCGCGGACACGGGTGGCGCGCGCAGACGGGTGGCGCACGTAGGGGGAGTGGTTCGATGCGGCAGTACGACGAGCGGCCGTCGAAGTTATCCACAGGTCGTCAACACCTGTGGTCGCGGATGGCTAGGGTGCAGAGATGCGCGTTTTGATTACTGGCGGAGCGGGTTATATCGGCAGCACGATCGCCTCGGCGTGCCTCGACGCCGGGATAGACCCCGTCATTCTGGACAACCTCGTGACGGGCCGGCGAGAGTTCGCCGAGGGACGGCTGTTCTATGAGGGGGATATCAGCGACGGGCCGCTGATTGACAAGATATTTGCGGAAAATCCGGATATCGAGGCCGTCGTTCACTGTGCGGCCCTCATCGTGGTCCCCGACTCCGTGGCCGACCCCATCGGCTACTACCGCGCGAACGTCACCAAGAGCCTCGAGTTCGTCGACCACCTGATCCGCAACGGCCGCACCCGGATGATCTTCAGCTCCTCGGCGTCGATCTACCAGGCCGGCGCCGACCACACGGTGACCGAGGAGTCCCCGCTCGACCCCCAGAGCCCGTACGCGCGGACGAAGGCGGTCTGCGAGGGCATGTTCGCCGACATCTCCGCGAGCCGGCCGATCCGGATCCTGTCCTTGCGTTACTTCAACCCGATCGGCGCCGACCCCCAGATGCGCACGGGCCTGCAGCTCCGCCGCCCCAGCCACGCCCTGGGCAAGATGATCGAGGCGTACGAGGAGCGCGTCCCGTTCCGGATCACCGGCACCGACTGGCCCACGAGCGACGGCACCGGCATCCGCGACTACATCCACGTCTGGGACCTGGCGACCGCCCACGTGGCGGCGCTGCGGCGCTTCGACGAGCTGGACACCGACGTGATCAACCTCGGCACGGGCGCGGGCACGACGGTCCGCGAGCTGGTCGACGCGTTCAACCGCGTCGTCGACCGCCCCATCGAGGTCGTCGAGGCCCCGGCCCGCCCGGGCGACGTGGCGGGCGCCTACACCCGCAGCGACCTGGCCCACCGCCTGCTGGGCTGGCAGGCCCGCTACTCGATCGAGGAGGGCATCAGGCACTCCCTGGAGTGGGCGGCCCTCCGCGACTCCAGACTGGAGCCGGCCGACGGCGCCTCCTGACACGACCCGGCCGACGGCGCCTCCTGACACGACCGGGTTGGCGCGCCTCCTGACACGACCTGACGGTGCCGTCTGACGTGGTGCGCCCGTCGGCGTCCCTGACGGGGCATGGAGCGGCGGGGGCTCCTGACGTGGCACGACCCACGGTGGTTCGTGACGCCGGGGTGGATGGCGGGGCGTCCCGAAGCAGGTGACGCCCCAGCCGAGGACATCGGCGTGCGAAGGACCTGAAGCACGCCGAGGACCTGAATCGCGCCGGAGGACCCGAAGCGCGCCAGAGGACCTGAAGAGCGCCGGCGCGGGAGGATCGCCGGGGCGCGGCGTCGTGAGGGATCTACCGGCGGCCGGCGGCCACCGCGCTGTCGGCGAGCTCCAGGATCTCCTCAAGGGTCTCGCCGAACGTGGAGTCCACGATGTCGGCCATGTCGATCACTTCGTGGTCGGGCGGATCCGTGATCGTGACCTCGTGCCCCCAGTCGCTGTACCTGGTGTCGTCGTACACGCTCACGGTCGTCCTGTCGGTTATCTCCTGGGTGCGGAGGTTCGTGGGCAGGCCGCTGGAGCCGGTGCTGAGCCGGAAGTCGTAGCCGGCGGGCGCGCGGTCGCCGCCGAGCTTGCGGGCCTGCTTCGCGGTCACGCTGCCCCTGTAGGCGCCGTTCCGTACGGACGTGGTGTGCGAGAGCAGGCCCTTGAGCTGGGGGAGCCGCAGGATGTCGACGGGCTGCACCGCGAGGGGGGTCTTGAACGCGTCGCTGTCCACGCGCATCCACGTCTTGCCTTCGGGCAGGTCGTCGCCTTTGAAGTAGAGGCGCCGCCCCACGGTGCGGAAGTGCAGGGTTGTCTTGTCCTCGGTCAGGCGCTCCGAGAGGGTCCCCTCGGAGGCGACGACGCCGGACGGGCCGAACGCGTACGTGCCGCTGATCGAAACGAGCTTCTGCTTGTCGCCCTTGCGTTCCACGATGAGCGCTTCGGAGAACTTCACCCCGTGCCCGGCCACGAACTGCTGTCGCACCGCCCGTACCGGATCGGGGGTGGCCGCCTGGGCGGGGGCGGTGCTGAGGAGGGTCGCGGCGGCCGCCGCCACCGCCAGTGCCTTCTTCATGGAAACGTCCTCGACGAAGAAGGAGTCCCCTTCCGCCTGGGAGGCGGAAGGGGACTCGGTGGTCAGGTCAGCCCGCGATGCTGCCGAGCGGCAGGTCCAGGGCCTCGGAGATGTCGTCCTCGCCGTCCTTGAACGCGGAGGTGACCTCGTCGGCGGGCGGCGCCTTGATCGACACGGCGGAGCCCCAGCCGGTGTAGCTGGTGTCGACGCTCACGCTGCCCTTGCCGCCGGTCCCGAGCACGGCCATCGGGAACGTGGTGACGAGCCGCGTGGGCAGGCCGGCCCCGTTGACGGTGATGCGCCAGCTGATGGGGGTCTTCATCGCCTTGGCGGAGGGCTTGGAGGTCCAGGTGGCGCGCAGCCAGGGGGACGCCTTCCACAGGTCGCGGATGAGCGTCTTGCCGGTGTAGCCGCTGCCGGTGGTCTTGGCGCCCTTGAGCAGGGTCTTGACCGTGGCGGGCTCGGCCAGGTTGAGGGGCTGGCCGAACGTGCCGAGCAGGCCGCCGGTCGGGCCCTTCGCCGCCTTGAACCAGGTCTTGCCCTCCGGCATCATCGTCGCCCAGACGTTGCCGGAGATGTACGACGTGGTGCCGATGCGGATGGTGCGCTCCGGCTGGGCCATGGCCTTGATGAGGCTGGCGAGCTCGGCGTTCTCGCCGCTCTCGTCGAGACCTTCGAGGTCGCTGGCCGTGATGTTGAGCTTGCCGGTGATGTCGGAGGCCGCGATGCCCGACTTGCCGAACTGGAGCGTGCCGGTGCGGCGGACGAACACCTCGCGGGTGTCGCCCTCGCTCACGGTGGTGCGCTCGGTGAACTTCACGCCCTTGCCGGGGACGAGCTGCTTCTTGACGGCGACCACGGGGTCCTTGGGCGCTGCGGCCAGCGCGGGGGTGGCGGTCACCAGTGCGGCGGTCGTGGCTAACGCCACGCCCGTCAGGATTCGCTTCATGCGGATGTCCTTGATGTGTTGAGGGGGAAATGACGGCCGGGGCCGGGAGAGCCGGTCCCGGTCGAACGGCTCGGCGGAGGTCGAGAGCTTTCGGACGCCGATCGCTAGAGGACGCCGTGAGCTACTGGACCCTGCCGAGCGAGTTCAGCGAGCCGTTCGGGATCTCCTGGGGCACGTCCGTGTCCGTCCCGAGCTCGCTGTAGTCGACCACCGTGTCGGATGGCGGGGCCTTGACCGTGATCTTGGCGCCCCAACCCGTGTATCGGGTGTTCACGGTGGCGGAGGTCTTGCCGAGGACGCCGAAGTCCATGACGTAGTCGCTGCGGATCCCGGTGATCAAGCCCTTGGAGTTCACGCCGAGGGCGTAGTTGATCTTGATCTTGCCCATGCGCTTGTCGATCTTCTCGCCGTAGACCTTGCCGAGCTCGCCGAACGTGAGCACGCCCCGGTACGTGCCGCCCTTGACGCTCTTCGCCTTGGCGACGAGCGTCTTGAGCAGCTTGGAATTGAAGACGTCGAGCGGTTGGTTGCTGGTGCGCATGGTCGGATCGTTCGGGTAACGCACCCACGTCTTGCCTTCGGGCAATCCTTCGCTGTAAATGCCACCCTGGGCATAGGCGTACTTGCCCACGGTGATCATCCGGGTCGGTGAGATCCCGGCCAGCCCGCCCTTTTCCTTGGTACGCAGGTCGGTGGCGACGACCCCCGACTTCCCGAACTCCAGGCTGCCCGTCGTCGTCATGGCCTGCACGGTCTTCCCGTTCGTCGCCGCACGGGACGTCTCCGAGATTCGCACTCCGTGACCGGCCACGTACTGCTTCTTCAGTGCCTTGACCGGATTCACGGGCGAGGCCTGCGCCGGCGTGGCGGCCATGAGCGCGGCGGACGACGCCAGCGTCAAGCCCGCGAGAATTCGCTTCATTCGGGTTTCCTTCAGCATTACCAAGAGGAGCGGGGGGCAAGCCTGCCATTGGAAGATCACGACCCTATATCGAGCGCTGGGTCTTACGGCGACTAATTCATGCAATTTCTGTGCAGATGTCGTCCCCGAGGAAGTGAGATCACCGTCACATACCGGAAGAACCACGACCCGGTGACCTGGGCAGGTCAAGCTTCGGGCTAGGCTTCACTGGCGGAAACGCCCGGCACGCACGGGTTGCCCGGGGCGTCGAACATCAGTCGGATAAGCAAGGACGGACCCTCGTGGACCTGTTCGAACATCAGGCGAAGGAGCTCTTCGCTGACTACGGCATCCCTGTGCCGCGCGGCATCGTCGCCCACACTGTGGAGGAGGTCCGGTCGGCCGCTGAGGAGCTGACCGGCCGCGTTGTCGTCAAGGCCCAGGTCAAGACCGGTGGCCGGGGCAAGGCCGGCGGCGTGAAGGTGGCCGACGACGCCGCCGACGCCGTGGCCAAGGCCGAGGCCATCCTCGGCATGGACATCAAGGGCCACACGGTCCACAAGGTCCTCGTCGAAGAGGCCAGCGCGATCGCGGAGGAGTACTACTTCTCCTTCCTGCTCGACCGCGCCAACCGCACGTTCCTCGCCATCTGCTCCGCCTCCGGCGGCATGGACATCGAAGAGGTCGCCCACACCTCGCCGGAGAAGGTCGCCAAGGTGCCGGTCTCGGCGCTGACGGGCATCGACCGCGCCAAGGCCCGCGAGATCGCGGTGGCCGGCGGCCTGCCGGAGAAGGCGCTCGACGGCGCCGCCGAGCTCATCGAGAAGCTCTGGTGCTGCTTCGTCGACGAGGACGCCACGCTCGTCGAGGTCAACCCGATGATCCTGTCCGCCGACGGCCAGGTGAAGGCCCTCGACGGCAAGGTCACGCTCGACGACAACGCCGGCTTCCGCCAGACCGACCACGAGGCGCTGGCCGACAAGGCGGCCGAAGACCCGCTCGAGGCCAAGGCCAAGGAGAAGGACCTCAACTACGTCAAGCTCGACGGCAACGTCGGCATCATCGGCAACGGCGCGGGCCTGGTCATGTCCACCCTCGACGTGGTCGCCTACGCCGGCGAGGCCTTCCCCGGCAAGCCGTCGCCCGCCAACTTCCTCGACATCGGCGGCGGCGCCTCGGCCGAGGTCATGGCCGCGGGCCTGGAGATCATCCTCTCCGACCCGAGCGTCAAGTCGATCTTCGTGAACGTCTTCGGCGGCATCACCGCCTGCGACGCCGTCGCCAACGGCATCGTCTCGGCGTTCAAGCTGCTGGAGAGCCGCGGCGAGGCCGTGACCCACCCGCTGGTGGTCCGCCTCGACGGCAACAACGCCCAGCTCGGGCGGCAGATCCTGGCCGACGCCGCGCTCCCGCGCGTCGAGCTGGTAGACACGATGGACGAAGCGGCCAAGCGTGCCGCCGAGCTCGCTGCGGTAGGTGCGTGACCCATGGCCATCTGGTTGACTGAGAACAGCAAGATCATCGTTCAGGGCATGACCGGTGGTGAGGGCACCAAGCACACCCGCCGCATGCTCGCCTCCGGCGCCAAGGTCGTCGGCGGCGTGAACGCCCGCAAGGCCGGCACCACGCACGAGGGCCTGCCCGTGTTCGGCACGGTCAAGGAGGCCATGGAGGCCACCGGCGCCGACGTGTCCGTCGTGTTCGTGCCGCCGAAGTTCACCAAGGACGCGGTCAAGGAGGCCATCGACGCCGAGATCCCGCTCTGTGTCGTGATCACCGAGGGCGTGCCCGTCCACGACTCCACCGAGTTCTGGGCGTACGCGGTCGAGAAGGGCAACAAGACCCGCATCATCGGCCCCAACTGCCCCGGCATCGCCTCGCCCGGCGCCTCCAACGCCGGCATCATCCCCGCCGACATCACCACCGCCGGCCGCATCGGCCTGGTCTCCAAGTCCGGCACGCTCACCTACCAGCTCATGTACGAGCTGCGCGACTTCGGCTTCTCCACGGCCGTGGGCATCGGCGGCGACCCGGTCATCGGCACCACGCACATCGACGCGCTCCAGGCGTTCCAGGAGGATCCGGGCACCGACGCGATCGTCATGATCGGCGAGATCGGCGGCGACGCCGAGGAGCGGGCCGCGGCCTACATCGAGCAGCACGTCAGCAAGCCGGTCGTCGCCTACGTGGCGGGCTTCACCGCCCCCGAGGGCAAGACGATGGGCCACGCGGGCGCGATCGTGTCCGGCTCGGCCGGCACCGCCCAGGCCAAGAAGGAGGCCCTGGAGAAGGTCGGCGTCCGCGTCGGCAAGACCCCCTCCGAGACGGCCCGCCTCATGCGCGAGATCATGCAGGCGCGCTGACCCGCTCTTGGTGAGGGCCCGTCGGGCCTTCAGGTGAAGACTCCGCTCGGCTCCTGACCGCGCAGGTCGCTGACCTTCAGCTCTGGTGAAGACCCTGCCCGGCTCCTGGCCGCGCGGGGTCTTCGCGTTTTCCGGCGTCTTTACGGCTTCGCGGGCTTGCCCCACCCGCCGTCGTGGGCCGGCCCCTGTCCAGGGAGACGCTTTCTGACCCGGTCAGTGGCGCGCCGCCGTGACGACGCATCGTGAAGCGGGCACGGTGGGATCAGAAAGGGGTCGATCCCGGCGCGTCAACCAAGCTTTGGTTGGGAAAGATTGAGAAAATCGCCGTGTGACGGCGATCCTCGACCAGTTGCGTACAGGCCCCCGGTCGATGCTTGGCAAGCTCTCCGGCGATGACGACGACACCAGGCGCCCCCTGCCGGTGTCGGGGATGCTCGCTGCCGTCTTCACCCTCGGCGTCGGTCTGGCCGCGCTCACCACGCTCACCCTCGTCGGGTGGATCGCCGCGCCGCGCGGCACGCTGGGCGCGGGGCTGCCGGGCGTGTTCCGTACGGCGGCGCAGCTGTGGCTGGCCGCCCACCACGCCGGGTTCGCCATTCCCGGCGGGCGGGTCGGGCTGCTGCCGCTCGGGCTGATGATCCTGCCCGCCGTGCTTCTCTACCGCGCGGGCCGGTGGATGGCCCGCGACGCCGACCTGCGGTTGCGCCTGCCCGCCCGGTTGCCGAAGAACAGCCCGAAGGAGCAGGCCGGTGCCCGTCGGCGGGCCCAGCTTGTGCTGGTGGTGCAGGCGGGGGTGTCGCTGGCGGCCCCGTACGCGCTGCTCGCGGGCCTGATCGCGCTCGTGGCGAGCAACGAGATCACGCAGCCCTTCATCGGGGAGGCGCTGCTCAGCCACTTCGTGCTGGCGTTCCTGGCGGGCTCGCTCGCCACGGCGCGCATGATCGGGCCGTGGCGGGTGATGCTGCGGCTGCTGCCCGAGCGGGTGCGCGCGCTGACGGTCGGCACGGCGGTGGCCACGGCGTTGCTGCTCGTGGCCGGGTTCGGGCTGGTGCTGCTGGCCTTCGTGCTCAACTTCGACCAGGTGCGGGGGCTGTCGGAGGTGCTGTCGCCCGGGTTCGTGGGCGGCGTGCTGCTGGCGTTGCTCCAGCTTCTCTACCTGCTGAACGCCGTGGTGTGGGCGTTCTCCTACATCGCCGGGCCGGGGTTCGCCATCGGGGCCGACACGCTGGTGGCGCCCACGGGCGTGCAGCTCGGCACCGTGCCGAGCCTGCCGCTGCTGGGGGCGCTGCCGGAGAGCGGGCCGGTGCCGGCGTGGATGATGGCGGTGGTCGCGATCCCGTTCGCGGCCGGGGCCGTGGCGGGCGTGATGGTGGCCCGCATCTCGCCGTCGCCGTCGTACGAGGCGGCGCCGCTGTGGGGGTTCCTCACCGGGGTCACCACGGGGCTGGGGGCGGGGGTGCTGGCGGCGCTGTCCGGCGGGCCCATGGGCGGCGGGCGGCTGGCCACGGTCGGGCCCTCGCCGTGGGAGGTCGCGCTGTCGGTGGCGCTGGAGGTCGGCGTGGCCGCGGGCATCTCGGCCGGCGTCACCAACCTGCTGCTGCTCAACAAGCGGGCCAGGGTGCCGCTCGACAAGGCGGCCGCTCCCGTGCGCAAGGCCGGTGCCGCGCTGGCCAAGGCGGCCAGCAAGGTGGGGCTGGCCGAGTCGGACCCGCGCCCGCTGCCCGGCCACTGGATGGACGCCACCGAGGCCGACACGCAGGAGATCCCGGTCATCAGGGACGACTGGCAGGACGAGCACGCGTCGGCCGAGGCGGAAACGCAGGCCCAGGCCCGGCCGCGCCTGGTGGAGCCGGCTCCGGCCGCCCGGCCGCCGCGCAAGGACATCGTGGACGAGTCGGATGACCGCGGCGGTCACGTCATCTACGTCGACCCGTACGCCTGGGACCGCGACTGAAGCCCGAACGTCGGGGATGCGGCTAGAAGCCGGTCACGGCTGCATGGCGCCGAGGAGCTCCAGGACGTCGGGCGGGAGCTTGCGCTGCGCGGCGTCCCTGAACTGGGTGAAGCACTCGCCCTGCGAGGCCACCGTGCCGGCGCCCTTCATGCACTCCTGGTAGGCGGAGTATTCGTCCATGAGGTAGAGCTGCATCACCGTGGCCCCGGCCGACAGGAGCAGCGCCAGCGAGGAGACGGTGATGCCGCCCACCGCCATGCCCGTCGGCCTGCCCGCGCCCTTCAGCAGGGGTAGCGCCCGGATCCCGGCCACCAGCGCGAACACCGCCATGACCAGGCCGGCCAGCGGCAACATGAACGTCATGGCCAGCGCTGCGATGGACAACCAGATCGCTCGGCGGCCCGCTGACTCCGCGGGCTGCTGACCTGCCGGTGCCTTCACCGGTGTCGACACCTGACCTCCTCTGCGTCGCCGGGCGATGAACAGATACCCTGTGACCCCCACCCTGTTTCCTCATTGGAGTGTGTGTGTCTAAGGCTGGGCGGCTCGTCGTCCTCGTCTCCGGCTCTGGAACCAACCTACAGGCCCTGCTGGACGCTTCTGCCGACCCGTCGTACGGGGCTCGCGTGGTCGCGGTGGGCGCCGACAGGGAGGGGATCGAGGGGCTGGCCAGGGCTACCAGGGCAAATATCCCGACTTTTGTCGAAAAAGTGGGCGATTATCCGACGCGCGCGGAATGGGATGCCGCGATCGCGGCCAGGATCGCAGCGTACGAGCCCGACCTGGTCGTGTCCGCGGGCTTCATGAAAATTTTGGGTACGCCGACGCTCGACGCGTTCCCCGTGCTGAACACCCATCCGGCGCTACTGCCGTCGTTCCCCGGCGCCCACGGCGTGCGTGACGCGCTGGCCCACGGGGTCAAGGTGACCGGCTGCACGGTCATGCTGGCCGACGAGGGGGTCGACACCGGGCCGATCGTGGCGCAGGCGGCGGTGCCCGTGCAACCTGACGACGACGAGGCGGTCCTGCACGAGCGGATCAAGGTGGTCGAGCGCCGCCTGCTCGTCGAGACCGTCGGCCGGATGGCTCGCGAGGGCTGGACGGTCAGCGGACGTACCGTCCGAATCGGCAACCACACAGGAGGGGAAACCACGTGACTCGCATCGCCATCCGGCGCGCGCTGATCGCTGTATACGACAAGTCCGGGCTCGAGGAGCTGGCCAGAGCCCTCGACGGCGCCGGCGTGGAGATCGTCTCGACCGGCGGCACGGCCGCCGCGATCTCCTCCTACGGGATCCCGGTGACGAAGGTGGAGCAGCTCACCGGGTTCCCCGAGTGCCTGGACGGGCGGGTCAAGACGCTGCACCCGCGCGTGCACGCCGGGCTGCTGGCCGACGTCACCAAGCCGCACCACGTGGCGCAGCTCGACGAGCTGGAGATCGACCCGTTCCAGCTCGTCGTGGTGAACCTGTACCCGTTCCAGGAGACGGTGGCCTCCGGCGCGTCCGACGAGGAGTGCGTCGAGCAGATCGACATCGGCGGCCCCGCCATGATCCGCGGCGCCGCGAAGAACCACAACACCTGCGCCGTCGTGGTCAACCCGAGCTTCTACGGCGACGTGCTCAACGCGCTGGCCGAGGGCGGCTTCACGCTGACCGAGCGGCGACGGCTGGCGGGCATCGCGTACGCGCACACCGCGTCGTACGACGTGGCCGTGGCCAACTGGTTCGCCGGCACGTACGTGGGCGGGGGCGAGGAGTTCCCCGAGTTCGCCGGCACGGCGTACGAGCGCAAGGCCACCCTCCGCTACGGCGAGAACCCGCACCAGCGCGCGGCGCTCTACGCGGGCGGCACGGCGGGCACCGGCGGGCTGGCGGGCGCCGAGCAGCTGCACGGCAAGGAGATGTCGTACAACAACTACCTCGACGCCGACGCCGCCTGGCGGGCCGCCTGGGACTTCCCCGACCCGGCCGTGGCCATCATCAAGCACCAGAACCCGTGCGGCATCGCCATCGGCGCCGACGTCGCCGACGCGCACCGCAAGGCGCACGCCTGCGACCCCGTCTCGGCCTACGGCGGCGTGATCGCCGTGAACCGGGCCGTCACCGCGGAGCTGGCCCGGCAGATCGCCGACGTGTTCACCGAGGTCGTCATCGCCCCCGCCTACGACGCGGAGGCGCTTGAGGTCCTGCGCGCCAAGAAGAACCTGCGGCTGCTGCTCTGCCCCGAGGGCCCCTCGGCGCCGACCGAGTTCCGCAGGATCGACGGCGGCCTGCTCGTCCAGACCGTCGACCGCGTGGACGCGCCCGGCGACTCGGCCCTGCAGTGGGAGCTCAAGACCGGCGAGCCCGTCTCGCCCGAGGTGCTCGCGGACCTGGAGTTCGCCTGGCGCGCCTGCCGCTCCGTCAAGTCGAACGCCATCCTGCTGGCCAGCGGCGGCGCCACCGTGGGCGTCGGCATGGGCCAGGTGAACCGGGTCGACTCCTGCCGCCTGGCCGTCACGCGGGCGGGGGAGCGGGTGGCCGGCGCGGTGGCCGCCTCCGACGCGTTCTTCCCGTTCCCTGACGGGCTGGAGGTGCTGCTGGAGGCCGGCGTGCGGGCCATCGTGGAGCCTGGCGGGTCCATCAGGGACGAGCTGGTGATCGAGGCGGCCAAGAAGGCCGGCGCCAGCCTGTACTTTACCGGCACCCGCCACTTCTTCCACTGATCTCCGCTGATTTCCCGATAAGGGGCGACATGATCAAAATGTCGCCCCTTATCCATTTTTGCGGCGAACATCGGTTTTGCGGCGAGCATCCCTGAAGTCCGGCTACCCTGAACTCCTCCCCGCTCCTCGTCCCCCGGAGTACACCTATGGCGCTCGACGCGTTCCTGCAGGCGTTCGTCACCCTGAACGGCCTGGCCACCAGCCCCATCGTGCTTCTGGTCCTCGCCTTCATCGGCGCCTACCTCGGCAGCCGCGTCGTAGAAGTCATCCCGTACACCCGCCGCATCATCGAGCGTCGCGAGGCCCAGGCCGCCGCCGAGCGCGAGTAGCACCGACCTTCGGGCCCCGCCTCGGGCCCTCGCGCCTGGCGCCGCAGCTCCGGCAGACGGGCGCGGGGCGCGGCGGCGGCTCAGGCCAGCAGGTCCAGCAGGTGGTGCAGGGTCTCCTCGGGGGCTTCCTCCGGCAGGAAGTGCCCGGCCTGGATCGGGCCGCCGCGCACGTCGGGGGCCCAGGCCCGCCACACCTCCAGCGGCCGGTACCACCGCCCGACCGCACCGCCCGCGCTCCACAACACCAGCGTCGGGCACCGGATGGGCCGGCGGCCCCGATCGGCCTCGTCGTCGGCCACGTCGAGGGTGGCGGCGGCGCGATACTCCTCGCAGATCGCGTGCACGGTGCCCGGGTCGCGGAAGGCCGCCACGTAAGCGGCACGCACCGGCTCGGGAAACGCGCCCGGCACCTGCGACCAGGCGTCCAGCATGTGATCGACCAGCACCTCCGGCGCCGCCGCGATCATCCGCTCCGGCACCGGCTCGGGCGCCGCCAGGAACGACCACACCCAGAAACCCCGGCTGAACTCGGCGTCCGCACGGGCATACACCTCACCCGTCGGTACGACGTCGAGCACCGCCAGGTGGCTGACCACGGCCGGATGATCGAGCGCCATCCGGTAGGCGCACCGCGCCCCCCGATCGTGACCCACCACGGCGAACCGCTCGAACCCCAGCGCCGCCATCACCTCGACCTGCTCGGCCGCGATCGCCCGCATCCGGTACGGCCCATGATCGGGCGCACTGGGCGGCTTACCGCTCGCGCCGTAACCCCGCAGGTCGGTCGCGACCACCGTGTAATGCTCGGCCAGGGCCGGCGCGACGCGATGCCACATGAGGTGCGTCTCGGGGATGCCGTGCAACAGCAGAACCGCCGGCCCCGCCCCACCCCGGACGCCGTGGATGGTCGTCTGCGTGGTCGAAACATCGAACTCGTCGAAACCCTCGAACACCACAACCACGCTACCCCTGGGGTGCGACATCCCCACGACGAGACCAACCGCCGACGCGCTGCGACACGAGGGCGCTCTGCGATGGGACCAGGGCGGTGCCGTGCGGGGCGGTCAGGGGGTGATCGACGGGCGGGGGCGCCAGGCCAGTTGGGCGGCGCCGGCCAGGCTGGCCCGGACGCCCAGAGTGCTCTGCCTGACCTCGACCGCCCGGACGAAGGGCAGGCCCGTCACGTCGTCGAGCGCGTGCCGCAGCGGCTCGAACAGCACCTCTCCGGCGGCCGACACCCCACCGCCGATGACCACCGCCGTGAGCTCGACCGCCGCCGCCGTGGAGGCGATCATGCCGGCCAGGGCTCTGGCGCTGCGCTGGAAGGCCGCCACCGCGATGGGGTCTCCGGCGGCGGCGTCCTGGGCCAGCGTCCGCGCGTCCGCCCGCACCTCGCCCTGAGCCCCCCGGCCGGACGGCTCCGCGCCGTTGCTGGGACGGGAGGCGGCGGTGGTGGCCTCGGAGAGCGCACCCGAGGAGGAGGCCGTGCCCGGTGACCAGCCGTTCTGCAGGGCCCAGCGGGCCATGTTGGGGCCGCTGGAGTAGCGTTCGACGCAGCCCCGCCCCCCGCATTCGCACCGCTCCCCGTAGGGGTCGATGCTCATGTGGCCCACGTGGCCCGCGTTGCCGGTCGGGCCGAGGAGTGGCACGCCGTCGATCACCAGGCCGCCGCCGATGCCGGTCGAGACGACGATGCCCAGCAGCGACGTGCAGCCGCGGCCGGCGCCCAGCCAGTGCTCGCCGAGGGCGAAGCACTGCGCGTCGCCCGCCAGCACGGTGGGCAGGCCGGTCAGCTTCCGCACCTCCTCGCGCAGGGGGAAGCCGCGCCAACTCGGCATGTTGACCGGGCTCACGGTGCCCGAGGCGAGGTCGACGGGGCCCGCGCAGCCGATGCCGGCCGCCTGCGGGGACGGGCCGCCGTCGAGGACCTCCGTGATGAGGGCCGCCAGGGCGGACATGACCTCCTCGCGCGGTGTCGGGCGGGTGGCGGAACGCAGGATCGAACCGGTTTCGTCCACCAGTGCGGCGGCGAGCTTGGTTCCTCCGATGTCAATGGCAAGGACGCAGGTCATCAGTGTGTGTGGGGGTTGTCGGGCCGGCGGGGGGCGCCAGGGTGCTCCGGTGTGGGCATGGGTCTTACCTACTCGGTCGGGACGGTGGGCGGGACGACAAGGGACCTCCATACAAGCAGCACCGTGCACGTGTTGCCGGCGCCCGTAACCCTAAGCCCTCCCAAGATCAATGACAACGATGTCACCGGAGCCCTGTGGATAACTCGGGCCGACTGCCTGGCCTCTGTGGATAACCGGGCGCGGGAGGGTGGAGTAGGCGTGGTCCGGTGCGGAGAAGGCGGGGCGGCATGGAAGGATTGCGGGCATGAGCGCAGTGAAACTCGACGGCAAGGCGACCGCCGCCAAGATCAAGGCAGACCTCAAGACCCGGGTGGCAGCGCTCAAGGAACGCGGCATCACCCCCGGCCTCGGCACCGTCCTGGTCGGCGACGACCCAGGCAGCCAGATCTACGTCGCGGGCAAGCACCGCGACTGCGCCGAGGTGGGCATCGCCTCCATCCGCGTCGACCTGCCGGCGACCGCCACCCAGGCCGACGTCGAAGCGGCCATCGACGAGCTCAACGCCTCCCCGGCGTGCACGGGCTACATCGTCCAGCTCCCGCTGCCCAAGCAGCTCGACACGATGGCCCTGCTGGAGCGCATCGACCCGGCGAAGGACGCCGACGGCCTGCACCCGGTCAACCTCGGGCGGCTCGTCCACATGGTCGACGCCCCGCTGCCCTGCACCCCGCACGGCATCGTGCTGCTGCTTCAGGAGTACGACGTCCCGATCAAGGGGGCCGAGGTCGCCGTGGTCGGCCGCGGCATCACGGTGGGCCGCTCGCTCGGCCTGCTGCTGACCCGCCGCAGCGAGAACGCCACCGTGACCCTCTGCCACACCGGCACCCAAGACCTGGCGGCCCACGTGCGCAGGGCCGACATCGTGGTGGCGGCGGCCGGGGTGCCCGAGCTGATCACGAAGGACATGGTCAAGCCGGGCGCCGCCGTGCTCGACGTCGGGGTCTCCCGCGTGAACGGCAAGATCGCCGGTGACGTGGCGCCCGACGTGGAAGAGGTCGCCGGTCACCTCACGCCCAACCCGGGCGGGGTCGGGCCGATGACCCGCGCGCTGCTCCTGTCGAACGTGGTCGAGGCCGCCGAGCGCCAACTCCAGTAGGCAATTCCAGGACACAGCCGGCGGGCCGTCACCGTTCCACGGTGACGGCCACGTCGAGCAGCAGGGGTGTCTCGCGGGTGGCGAGCGACGGCATGACCTCGTCGAGCGCCCCCGTCAGGTCGTCGTACGTCTCCACCCGCACCGCGGGACACCCGAGCGAGCGGGCCAGCGCCCCCATGTCCACCTCGTCGAACGGCGGCCACGGCGCCTTGCCGCCGCCGTGTTTCTCGGCGAGCCCGTCCATGACGGCGTAGCGGCCATTGGCGAGCACGACGAACAGCGCGCCCACCCGGTAGTGGGCGGCGCTCCAGAGGGCCTGCACGCCGTACAGGGCGGAGCCGTCGCCGACGACCGCGACGACGGGCCGGTCGGGCTGCGCCATCCGCAGCCCGACCGCCGCGGGCAGGCCGAACCCGAGCCCGCCCATGGCGGCCGAGAGGAACCCGAAGGAGGTCCGGGCGGGCACGAGCGCGTGCAGGTCGGGTCGCGCGGACGGGGCCTCCTCGATGAGCGCGACGTCGTGGGGGAGCCGCCCGGCCAGCTCGCGCAGCACGTCCGTGGGTCGCAGCGGCCCGCCCGCGTACGGCGCGTGGCCGTGCGTCCGTGACCAGGCGCCGCCCCGCCCGGACGAGGGCACGAGGTCGGCCAGGCGGGCGCAGACGGCCTCGGGTGAGGCGAGATACGCCAGGTCGGCCGGGCTGCGATGCGCCACGTTGGGATCGTCGGTGACCAGCGCGACCACGGTGCCGGCAGGGACGAGCGGCCCGGGCGCGTACGAGTACTGCCGGAACACCGGCGCCCCCACCGCCAGCACCACGTCGTGCGGCGCCAGCCGCTCCCGCAGCTCGCCGCGCTCGCCGGGCAGCACCCCGCCGTACTGGGGATGGTCCTGCGGGAACCCGGCGCGCCCGCCGAACGACTCCTGGTAGACGGGGCAGCCCAGCCGCTCGGCCAGCGCCACGAGCGCGGCCCAGCCGGAGCCGACGCCCGCGCCGGAGACGATGGCCGGCCTGCGGGCCCCGGCCAGCAGCTCCACGAGGGGCGCGAGGTCGGCGTCGGCGACGGCGGCGGGCCGCAGCAGCCGCACGGGCGCGGCCACGGTCTCGCCGTCGAAGGGCGCCGCCCAGTCGTCCATGGGCACGACGACCAGCGCGGGCCCCCTCGACGTGGCGGCCTCGTGGTAGGCCCTGGCGACCGCGCCGGGCACATCCTGGGCCCGTACCGGCTGGTCGGCGCGTACGGGGTAGTCGCCGGCGAGCCCGGTCAGCCGCCCGGCGAGGAACGGCTCCAGCGCCAGGTGCCGCCGGTCCTGCTGGCCGACGAGGATGACCAGCGGCACCCGGTTCTCCCGGGCGGTGGCGATGGCGTTGACGGCGTTGCCCAGCCCGGCGGCCGTGTGCAGCAGCGCCAGCGCGGGGGCGGCGCGGCCGATCGCCCAGCCGGTCGCCATGCCGACCACGGACCCTTCGTGCAGGCCGAGCACGAAACGCAGGTCATCGGGCAGCCCGGTCAGCAGCGGCACCTCGGTGGAGCCGGGGTTGGCGAAGATGGTGGTCAGCTCGTAGCGCCGCAGGATGTCGAAGACGGCGTCCCTGACGGTCCTCAAAATGCCTCCCAGCCTGGATGTGCCTGGAAGCTACGCCTTCACGGGCGGCTGTCAAGGGGGACGATCAGCGGCTCCGGTACCGGTCGGTGGCCAGGCGGGTGGCGCGGATGGCGGCGTCCGCGGTGTCGTAGCGGCGCTGCGCCAGCCCGACGAAGATGCAGTCGACGATGAGGAGCTGGCTGATCCGGCTGGCCAGGGCGCCGGGACGGAAGGCGGTCTCGCGGCCCGCCGACACGAGCGTGTGGTCGGCCAGCTCGGCCAGCGACGACCGCGGGTTGTTCGTGATGGCCACGATGGCGGCGCCGGCCTCGGCGGCGGTGCGGGCGGGCACCAGGACGTCGGGGGTCTCCCCGCTGCAGCTGATCGCCACGGCCACGTCGCCGCTCCTCAGCAGCGCCGCGCTGGTCAGCGCGAGGTGGGCGTCGCTGAACGGGTGGCTGGACAGCCCGATCCGCAGCAGCTTCTGCGACATGTCCGCCGCGACCAGCCCGGAGGCCGCGACCCCGTACACGTCGACGCGCCGCGCCTCGGAGATGGCCGCGACGACCTCGCCGAGCTGGTCAGGGTCGAGCTGGGCGGCGGTGTCGGCGAGCGCTTCCGACTCGGCCCGCGCCACCTTGGCGATCACGTCGGTGAGCGGGTCGTCGGGGCCGAGGTCGCCGGGCACCAGCCGCTCGGGCTCCTTGGCCACGGCCGCCGCCAGCGCGAAGCGGAGCTGGGAGTACCCGGAGAAGCCGAGCGCCCGCGCCGTGCGCACGATCGTGGCCTCGCTCGTCCCGGACACGCCGCTGAACTCGGTGATCGTGCTGCGCACGACCAGGCCGGGGTCGTCGAGGATGAGCCGCGCGATCGACTGCGCCGCCGGCGTGAGGGAGGGCAGCACGGCGCGTACGGCGGCGACGGGGTTGGCGGGTTCGGCGCTCACGTGACGATCCATTCGGCGGCGGCCTGCGCGGAGACGCGGGAGATGCCGTGCGTGGCGACGTGGGTGGCGCCCGGCGGCGGGGCGGGGACGCCGGTGTCGACGATGATCGCGTCGGGCCGCACGGCCAGGGCCTTGGCGACGGTGTCGCGCACCCAGGGGTGGCGGGCGGCGTCGTGCACCACGAGCACGACCGGCCGCTCGTCGAAGGCGGGCAGCTCGCCGTCGGGCCCGAGCCGCACACTGGCCGTGTTCGGGAGCAGGGCGGCGAGCGCGGCGGTGACGCCGGTCCGCGTGGCGGGGTCCACGGCCTGGTTGAGCCGGGTGTTGATCTCGACGACCAGCGGGCCGCGGTCGAGCCCGGCGGTGCCCGACGTGGTCAGCGCCGCGCGGGCGGCCCGCAGGCCGACGCCCTGGTCGATGTCGTCGTGGGCCTTCGCGCGGGCGCCGGCCTCAGAGGCGTACCAGCCGGACAGGGCGCGCACCCGTGCGGCGGCCTCCGCGAGCCGTTCCTCGGGCAGCCGCCCGTCGCGGACGGCGGCGACGACGGTGTCGCGCAGCTCGCGCAGGCCGTCCTCGCTGGTCAGGCCGACGCAGACGGCGTCCACGCCGGCGGCGAGCGCGCGCACCGCGATCTCGCCGGGGCTGAACATGGCGGCCACCGCCCGCATCTCGATCGCGTCGGTGACGAGCATCCCGTCGAACCCGAGCTCGCCCCTGAGGAGCTCGGTCAGGACGGTACGGCTGAGCGTCGCCGGCATCGACGGGTCGAGGGCGGGCACGAGCAGGTGGCCGGACATGATCGAGCGCACCCCGGCGTCGATCGCGGCTCTGAACGGCGGCAGGTCGCGCTCGGCGAGCAGGTCGCGCGAGGCGTGCACGGTGGGCAGGGCCAGGTGGGAGTCGGTGACGGTGTCGCCGTGGCCGGGGAAGTGCTTGGCGCAGGCGGCGACGCCGGCGCCCTGGACGCCCCGCACGTAGGCGGCGGTGTGGCGGGCGACGAGCGCCGGTTCGGGGCCGAAGGAGCGCACGCCGATGACCGGGTTGGCGGGGTTGGCGTTCACGTCGGCGGAGGGCGCGTAGTCGAGCGTGATGTCGAGGTCGGCGAGCATCCTGCCGATCTGGCGGCCCACCTGCTCGGTGAGGTCCACGTCGTCCACGACGCCCAGCGCCCGGTTGCCGGGGAAGGAGCTGCCGGCCATGACCTCCAGGCGGGTGACCGTGCCGCCCTCCTCGTCGATGGCGATCACGGTGCCGGGGTGCTCGGCGCGGAGCTGCCGGACGAGCCGCCCGTTCACGGCGTTGCGGGCGAACAGGACCACGCCGCCGAGACCCTCCCCCAGCGCGCGGCGCAGCCAGTCGGGAGCAGAGGTTCCCTCGAACCCCGGATGCAGCACCGTCATCGCCAGTCTGTACAGGTCACCGCTCATCGGCATTTTCCTTCACAGTTGTTGATCTGAAGGTAATTTTCTGTCATCGTCGGCCTCGACACAACCACTTCCGGGAGGCCACCCCCCATGCCGAGCAGAAGGACTCTCCTGAAGGGTCTCGCCCTCGCCGCCGCCGCTTCCGCCGTCCCGCTGCCGGCCTTCGCCGAAACCGGCTATGTCCCGCCGTTACGGCAGATGCGGGGCATGTGGATCGCGTCCGTCGTCAACATCAACTGGCCGTCCAAGCCCGGGCTGAGCGCCGACGAGCAGAAGGCCGAATACCTCGCCTGGCTGGACGTGGCCGTCCAGCGGAAGCTCAACTCGGTCTTCGTGCAGATCAGGCCGACGGCCGACGCGTTCTGGCCGTCACCGTACGAGCCGTGGTCGCAGTACCTCACCGGCACCCAGGGCCAGGACCCCGGCTACGACCCGCTCGGGTTCGCCGTGGAGGAGACGCACAAGCGCGGCCTGGCCTTCCACGCCTGGTTCAACCCGTACCGGGTCTCGATGCAGGCCGACCCCGCCAAGCTGCACCCCGACCACCCCGGCCGGCGGCACCCCGACTGGATCCTGCCGTTCGGCGGCAAGCTCTACTACAACCCCGGCATCCCCGAGGTCCGCACGTTCTGCCAGGACGCCATGATGGACGCGGTCACCCGCTACGACATCGACGGCCTGCACTTCGACGACTACTTCTACCCGACCAACACCACGGCCTTCGACGACGCCGAGGAATTCGCCAAGTACGGCGCCGGCTTCCCCGACCTGGCCTCCTGGCGGCGCAACAACGTCGACCTCATGGTCTCGGAGATGCAGCAGCGCGTCCTCGCGGCCAAGCCGGAGATCGCCTGGGGCATCAGCCCGTCCGGCATCTGGCGCAACAAGGCCACCGACCCGCTCGGCTCCGACACCAACGGCGGCCAGTCCTACGACAACCTGCACGCCGACACCCGGGGCTGGGTCAAGAAGGGCTGGCTCGACTACATCGCGCCGCAGCTCTACTGGTACATCGGGCAGCCCCCGGCCGACTACTCCAAGCTCGTGCCCTGGTGGTCGGACGTCGCCAGCGGCACGAACACGCTGCTGTGGATCGGGCAGGCCGCGTACAAGGCGGGCGATCCCGCGCAGGCCGCCGAGTGGCAGGTGCCGGGCGAGCTGTCCAGGCATCTGACGCTCAACCGCGAGCACCCCGAGATCTCCGGCGACATCTGGTACAACGCCAACGACGTCAAGGTCGACCGGATCGGCTCCATCTCCACCGCCGTCAACGACCACTACCAGCGGCCCGCGCTGGCGCCCGTGCTGCCCAGGCTGGCCGGCGGGCAGCCGCCCAAGCGGCCGGTGCTCGCTTACGCGCGCCGCCGTGCGGACGGGGTGGAGGTACGGGCGGTGGCCACCGGCCGGGACGAGCCGTTCCTGTTCGCCATCTTCCGCTTCGACCGGCACGCGGGCTCCGGCGACTTCGCCGACGCGCGCCACCTCGTCGCGGTCGTTCCGGGCGACCGGCAGATCCGCTGGACCGACCCCGACGGCAGGCGCGGCGACCACTACTACGCGGTCGCGGTGGACCGGGCCAACCGGACGAGCAAGCCGAGCAACGGTTTCCGGGCGATCTGAGGGGATGCCGCCGGGACGGAGTCCAGGCGCTGAGGGATGCCGCCGGGACGGATGCCGGGCGATCTGAGGGATGCTGACCGGGCATAGAGGACGGATGATGAAGTGAGTTGATCTGAGGGCGTGCTGCGCCTGCGCGCGTCGCCGGCCATTTCCTGACCGGCGACGAGCCCGGCGCCGCCCCTTCGGACGGTCACCGCTGCTCGAACCGCGCCACGATCGGCACGGTAGTGGGTGGCTCAAGGTTCCAAGATGCTGCCGGAACCCCTCGCCGTAGCCCCGGTCGCGAATCCAGAAGCCCTGTTAAGACGCCCTGCGCCCGGCCGCCGATGGCTGCTCGGCCGTGGCACCCGACGCGCGCTGTGGCGGGACCACAGGGGTCGGGCGCACCAGACCGAGCGCCACGACCTCGTTGGCCAGCCGGGTGCGCCGGTTGGTGCCTTCGGGGATCCTGAATTTCTGGTAGAGCCGCAGCAGGTGCTGCTTGACCGCGGCCTCCGTCACGACCAGGTCGTCGGCGATCTCGCGTGCGGTCGCCGGAGCGACGAACGCCTCGTCCGACAGCGCCGGCCTGCAGAGCGAGGTCAGCACGTCGACCTCGCGCCTGGTCAGCTCGGGCGCGGCCGCCCTGCGCAGCTCGACCTCGGGGGTGAAGTCCTCTCGGGGGACTCCACCGATGCGACCCCGCGCCGCGCCGAAGGAGACGACGTCGCCGTCGTCAAGGACCCTCCGGGCGATCGGCCTGCCGTTCACCCGCGTGCCGTTCCTGGACAGACCCAGGTCCACGACATACAGGTAAGGTCCTCGTCTGACGAACTCGGCATGGAGTCGAGACACGCTGGGATCGGTGAGCCGGATATCGACACCCCGGCCCCTTCCGACCGTCGTGATCTCGGGGCGCAACGGGACCACCTCGCCAGTGTCCTCGATGCGTATGAACGGCCCCTCCACGGCAGTTCCTCCCCAGGTAGCCCGCCGTAACTATTACTACAGCTCCGGCTTACCCAACCGAGGGGATGCGGAATCTCCTTTGCCGAAAGGAGAATCAGTCGTGAAATTGGTCTGGACCTTTGCGGTCGGTTTTGCCTGCTCACGGGTAGACTTCGGTCGAAGATAAGCGGAGGAAACACTCATGGCGGACAAGCCCACGAAAGGTCTGGCCGATGTCGTCGCGGCGTCCACGGCGCTGAGTGACATCGACGGAAAGGCCGGTCGCCTCTTCTACCGTGGATATGACATCCACGACCTGGCCGGCCGCGCGACGTTCGAGGAGACCGCACACCTGCTCCAGCGTGGCAAGCTGCCCACCCGCTCCGAGCTCGACGCGTACGGTGCCGAGCTGGCGCGGGGCCGGGAGCTGGGCGCCCTGGTGTCCGCGAACATCGAAGAGATCGCCGAGAAACAGAAACCCATGGAGGCGCTGCGCTCGCTGGTCTCGCTCTCCGGCGCCGACGACCCCGACAAGGACTCCATCACCCCCGACGCCAACCTGCGCAAGGCGGCCCGCCTGGTCGCGCAGCAGCCGCTGCTCGTCGCCCGCTACCACGCCGCCCGCACCGGCTCCGAGGTCCCCGAGCCGGACCCCTCACTGAGCATCGCCGCGAACTTCCTGCTCCAGGTCACCGGCCGCACCCCCGACCCGCGCGAGGTCGAGATCTTCGACGAGTGCCTGGTGCTGCACGCCGACCACACCATGAACGCCTCCACCTTCGCCGCCCGCGTCTGCGCCGCGACCCTGTCGGACATGCACTCCGCCATCGTCGCCGCCATCGGCACCCTCAAGGGCCCGCTGCACGGCGGGGCGAACGAGCAGGTCATGAAGACCCTGGAGTCGCTCACCCCGGGAGGCGTGGCCCAGGCCGTCCGCGACAAGCTCGCCGCTGGCGAGAAGATCATGGGCTTCGGTCACCGCGTCTACAAGACCGAGGACCCGCGCGCCACGCACCTGCGCAAGATGTCGGCCGAGCTGGGCGAGTCCAGCGGCGACGACACCTACTACCGGATGTCGAAGGAGATGGAGGAGGTCGTCTTCGAGACCAAGGGTCTCTACCCCAACGTCGACTTCTACGCCGCCTCGGTCTACCACTACCTCGGCATCCCCACCGACCTGTTCACGCCGGTCTTCTCCATCAGCCGCATGTCCGGCTGGACCGCTCACGTCATCGAGCAGCACGCCGACAACCGGCTGATCCGCCCCGACAGTGAGTACATCGGGGAGACCGACCAGAAGTGGAAGCCGATCGAAGAACGGTGAGCCATCAGTCCGAGAAACAGGAGACTTGGGGGCCGTACCCGCTGATCCTGGCGGGTGCGGCCGTCGGCGTGCTCGTGACCTTCGTCGTGAATCCGCGCTGGGGCGGGTTCGTGCTGGGCGCCGTCATCATGATCGCCGCCGCGCTGCGTTTCGCCGGCTACGGCGGGCAGCTCGCGCTGAGGAGCAGGAAGATCGACGCCATCACGCTGTCCGTCTTCGGATTCGTGCTGGTCCTGACCTCGCTCCTGCTTTACAACAACGAGCTGAAGGCGCTCATCCTGTCCCTTTTCGCACCGTGACCTGGCGGTCCGATAGCCTCAACGCATCCATTCATTGAAGGGGAACCATTCGCATGCCCAAGATCAAGGTGGAGGGCCCCGTCGTCGAGCTTGACGGCGACGAGATGACCCGGATCATCTGGCAGTTCATCAAGGACCAGCTGATCCTTCCCTACCTCGACGTCGACCTGAAGTACTACGACCTCGGCATCGAGCACCGAGACGCCACGGACGACCAGGTCACCATCGACGCCGCGAACGCCATCAAGAAGTACGGCGTCGGTGTGAAGTGCGCCACCATCACCCCGGACGAGGCGCGCGTCGAGGAGTTCGGCCTCAAGAAGATGTGGAAGTCCCCCAACGGGACCATCCGCAACATCCTCGGCGGCGTGATCTTCCGTGAGCCGATCATCATGTCGAACGTGCCGCGGCTCGTGCCCGGCTGGACCAAGCCGATCGTCGTCGGCCGTCACGCCTTCGGCGACCAGTACCGCGCCACCGACCTGAAGATCCCCGGCGAGGGCACGCTCACCCTGACGTACACGCCGAAGGACGGCTCCGAGCCGATCGAGCTCGACGTGTACGACTTCCCCGGCTCGGGCGTCGCGATGGCGATGTACAACCTCGACGAGTCGATCCGCGACTTCGCCCGCGCGTCGATGCGTTACGGCCTGGCCCGCAACTACCCGGTCTACCTCTCGACGAAGAACACCATCCTCAAGGCGTACGACGGCCGCTTCAAGGACATCTTCGCCGAGGTCTACGAGAGCGAGTTCAAGGACGACTTCGAGAAGGCCGGCCTGACCTACGAGCACCGCCTCATCGACGACATGGTCGCCGCGGCGCTGAAGTGGGAGGGCGGCTACGTCTGGGCCGCGAAGAACTACGACGGCGACGTCCAGTCCGACACCGTCGCCCAGGGCTTCGGCTCGCTCGGCCTGATGACCTCGGTCCTGATGACCCCCGACGGCCAGACCGTCGAGGCCGAGGCCGCGCACGGCACCGTGACCCGCCACTACCGCCAGCACCAGCAGGGCAAGCCCACCTCCACCAACCCGATCGCCTCGATCTTCGCGTGGACGCGTGGCCTGGCCCACCGCGGCAAGCTCGACAACACCCCCGAGGTGACCGACTTCGCGAACAAGCTGGAGCAGGTCTGCATCGAGACCGTCGAGGGCGGTCAGATGACCAAGGACCTCGCGCTGCTCGTCGGCGGCGACGCCGAGTGGCTCACCACTCAGGACTTCCTGGCGGCTCTCGACGAGAACCTCAAGAAGAAGATGTCGG
This sequence comes from Nonomuraea composti, assembly GCF_012034275.1. Taxonomy (NCBI): domain Bacteria; kingdom Bacillati; phylum Actinomycetota; class Actinomycetes; order Streptosporangiales; family Streptosporangiaceae; genus Nonomuraea; species Nonomuraea composti. The sequence goes on from NZ_JAATEP010000022.1 coordinate 89,514, forward strand.
CCTAAGTGCCGCGGAAAACGGCCTCTACCTGCGGATCCCCCGCGTGGTAGAGGTCGTTTCACTGTCTGCCGCCGCTCTGGGCGCGGTCGGCTTTTTGGGGGTTTCCCACAAATGCAGCCCCGAAGCGTGCGCTGTGTACGACATGGGCGCAGCCGCTCGTGAGGCGGAAGAGTTGATACTGCACGGGGCTGTCGTGCCGCAGGGGCGCACATCGTTGGTCTACAGGAGGGCTCGGTCGGGTGTTCAGTCGTGTCGCCATCGTCAATCGTGGTGAGGCCGCAATGCGGCTCATCCACGCCGTACGTGACCTCGCCGCGGAGACCGGGACACGGATGGAGACCGTCGCCCTGTTCACCGACGTCGACCGTACGGCCACGTTCGTCCGCGAGGCGGATCTGTCCTACGACCTGGGCCCGGCCGCGGCCCGCCCGTACCTCGACCTGAAGGTGCTGGAGCGCGCGCTGCTGGAGACGGGGGCCGACGCGGCGTGGGTCGGGTGGGGCTTCGTCGCCGAGGACCCGGCGTTCGCGGAGCTGTGCGAGCGGATCGGGGTCACCTTCGTCGGGCCGAGCCCCGACGCCATGCGCAAGCTCGGCGACAAGATCGGCGCGAAGCTGATCGCCGAGGAGGTCGGCGTGCCGGTCGCGCCGTGGAGCCGGGGCGCGGTCGAGACGCTCGACGCCGCCCGCGAGGCGGCGGCGCGGATCGGGTACCCGCTGATGCTGAAGGCCACCGCGGGCGGCGGCGGGCGCGGCATCCGCGTCATCCACGACGAGGCGGAGCTGGATGCCGCCTACGAGCGCACCAGCCAGGAGGCGGCGCGGGCGTTCGGCAGCGGCGTGGTGTTCCTGGAGCGGCTGGTCACCGGGGCCCGGCACGTCGAGGTGCAGGTGATCGCCGACGGGCAGGGCACCGCGTGGGCGCTGGGCGTGCGTGACTGCTCGGTGCAGCGGCGCAACCAGAAGATCATCGAGGAGTCGGCGTCGCCGGTGCTCGGCCCGGAGCAGGTGGCCGAGCTGAAGGCGGCGGCCGAGCGGCTGGCCGTCCGGGTCGGTTACCGCGGCGCGGCCACCGTCGAGTTCCTCTACCACCCGGGCGAGCGGATGTTCGCCTTCCTGGAGGTCAACACCCGGCTGCAGGTGGAGCACCCGATCACCGAGGCCACCACCGGGTTCGACCTGGTCAAGGCGCAGCTGCACGTGGCCTCCGGCGGCCGGCTCGAAGGCGCGCCGCCGGCCGAGCGCGGCCACGCCATCGAGGCCAGGCTCAACGCCGAGGACCCCGACCGCGACTTCGCGCCGTCGCCGGGCCGCATCGCCCGGCTCGACCTGCCCGCCGGGCCCGGCATCCGGGTCGACACCGGCGTCAGCGAGGGCGACACGATCCCGGCCGACTTCGACTCCATGATCGCGAAGATCATCGCGTACGGCCGCGACCGCGACGAGGCGCTCGGGCGGCTGCGCCGGGCCATGTCGCGCACGTCCGTCATCATCGAGGGCGGCGCCACCAACAAGAGCTTCGTGCTCGACCTGCTCGACCAGCCCGAGGTGATCGACGCCAGCGCCGACACCGGCTGGATCGACCGCGTCCGCGGCGAGGGCAGGCTCGTCTCGCACCGCCACTCCGGCGTCGCGCTGGCGGCCGCCGCGATCGAGGCGTACGAGGAGGAGGAGCGCGCCGAGCGGCAGCGGCTGCTCGCGACCGCGTTCGGCGGGCGCCCGCAGGTGCAGCACAAGAGCAGCCGGCCGCTCGATCTCAAGCTGCGCGGCGCCGGCTACCGCGTGCGGGTCGCCCGGGTCGGCGCCCACCGCTTCCGCGTCGCCGTCGAGGCGGGCGGCGACGTGCGCACCGCCGACGTCGAGCTCGACCGCTTCGACCGTTACACCGGCCAGATCGTCGTCAACGGCAGCCGCTACCGGCTGCTCATCGGCACGCACGGCGCCACCCACCTGATCGAGGTGGACGGCGTGGCGCACCGCGTCAGCCGCGACGAGGGCGGCGTCGTCCGCTCGCCGGCGCCCGCGCTGGTCGTCGCCACGCCGCTGGAGGTCGGCGCCGAGGTCGAGGCGGGCGCCCCGGTCCTGGTGCTGGAGTCCATGAAGATGGAGACGGTGCTGCGGGCGCCGTTCAAGGCGCGGCTGAAGGAGATCTCCGTCTCCGTCGGCAGCCAGGTCGAGACCGGCGCGCCGCTGCTGCGGCTGGAGCCGCTGGCCGACGACGACGCCGCGCTCGACGAGGTGGCCGGCACCGTCGAGCTCGACCTGCCCGCCGCGCCCGGCGAGGTCCCGGCGCGCGAGCGCACCAGGCGCGGCCAGGAGGGCCTGCGCAGCCTGCTGCTGGGCTACGACCTCGACCCGCACGGCGAGGGCGCCATGATCGACGACTACCTCGAAGCGCGCCGCACCGCCATCGAGGAGGGGCACCGGCCGCTGGAGGAGGAACTGGAGCTGTTCGAGGTCTTCGCCGACCTGGCCGAGCTGAGCCGCAACCGGCCGGCCGGCGAGGACGGCGACGAGCACGTGCACAGCCCGCGCGAGTTCTTCCACACCTACCTGCAGAGCCTCGACGTCGAGCGGGCCGGGCTGCCGGCCAGCTTCCAGGCCAAGCTGGCCAAGGCGCTGCGGCACTACGGCGTCACCGACCTGGAGCGCACGAGCGAGCTCGAAGGCGCCGTGTTCCGGATCTTCCTGGCCCAGCAGCGCGCCTCCGCCGACGCCGCCGTCCTGGCGACCCTGCTGCGCACCTGGCTGCGCGAGCCGCCGCCCGACGGCGCGCTGCGCGAGCCCGCCGGGCTGGTGCTGGAGCGGCTGCTGGCCGCCACGCAGGTCCGCTTCCCGGTGATCTCCGACCTCGCGCGCGGCGTGGTGTTCGCCTGGTTCGGCCAGCCGCTGCTGCGCCGCAACCGCGCCCGCGTCTACGCCGCCGTCCGCAGGCACCTGCGCCACCTCGACGCGCACCCCGACGCGCCCGACCGCGCCGAGCGCATCGCCGAGATGGTCCGCAGCACCGAGCCGCTGGTGCGGCTGCTCGGCCAGCGCCTCGTCCGCGACGACCTCGACAACGCGGTCATGCTGGAGGTGCTGACCCGGCGCTACTACGGCAACAAGCCGCTCATCGCCGTGCGCACCAGCCAGGTCGCGGGCTGCGCGTTCGTGATCGCCGAGCGCGCCGGCTCGTGCGTGGTCTCCTCCGCGGTGAGCTTCGAGGCGCTGGGCAGCGCGCTGCGCGGCCTGGCCGAGCTGGCCGGCGACCGCCAGGACGTCGTCGACGCCGACATCTACCTCGCCTGGGAGGGCCAGCCGGAGGACTCCGACGCGATGGCCGCCGCGCTGCACGAGGTCGTCGCCGCGCAGCCGCTGCCGGAGCAGGTCCGCCGCATCACCGCCACCGTCGCGGGGCGCGGCGGCGCGGTCATGCACCACCACTTCACCTTCCGCCCGTCGCCGGAAGGGATGGCGGAGGAGCGGCTGATCCGCGGACTGCACCCGTACATCGCCGAGCGCATGCAGCTCCAGCGGCTCAGCAAGTTCGACCTCACCCGGCTCCCGTCCTCCGACGAGGAGGTCTACCTCTTCCAGTGCGTGGCGCGGGAGAACCCGTCCGACGATCGCCTCATCGCCTTCGCCCAGGTGCGCGACCTGACCGAGCTGCGCGAGCACGACGGCCGGCTGGTGGCGCTGCCGACGGCCGAGGACGTCATCGCCGCCTGCGTCGACTCCATCCGCCGGGCCCAGGCGCGGCGGCCGTCGAAGAAGCGGCTCAACACCAACCGGATCGTGGTCTACGTCTGGCCGCCCAGCAACCTCACCCGCGCCGAGATCGAGATGCTCGCCCGGCGCGTGCTGCCGACGACCGCGGGCGCCGGGCTGGAGGAGACGCTGTTCATCGCGCGCCAGCGCGACCCGGAGACGGGCGCGCTGACGAAGGTGGCCGTGCGCATCTCCCTCGACGCCACCGGCGCGCCCAAGCTGACCATCGGCCAGCCGTCCGACGAGCCGATCGAGCCGCTCGACGACTACCGGCAGAAGGTCCTGCGGGCCAGCAGCCGCAACACCGTCTACCCGTACGAGCTGACCGGCATGCTCGGCGACTTCGTCGAGCACGACCTCGACGAGAACCACGCGCTGGTGCCCGTCGACCGGCCGAAGGGCCGCAACAAGGCGGCCATCGTCGCGGGCGTGGTCACCACCCGCACCAGGCGCCATCCCGAGGGCATCGCCAGGGTCGTGCTGCTCGGCGACCCGACGAAGTCGCTGGGCGCGCTGTCGGAGCCGGAGTGCCGCCGGGTGATCGCCGCCCTCGACCTGGCCGAGCGGATGAAGGTGCCGCTGGAGTGGTACGCGCTGTCGGCCGGCGCCCGCATCTCCATGGAGTCCGGCACCGAGAACATGGACTGGATCGCCGCGGCGCTCAAGCGCATCGTGGAGTTCACCCAGGACGGCGGCGAGATCAACATCGTGGTCGCGGGCATCAACGTCGGGGCGCAGCCGTACTGGAACGCCGAGGCGACGATGCTCATGCACACCAAGGGCATCCTGGTCATGACGCCCGACTCGGCCATGGTGCTGACGGGCAAGCAGGCGCTCGACTTCTCGGGCGGCGTGTCGGCCGAGGACAACTTCGGCATCGGCGGCTACGACCGCGTGATGGGCCCCAACGGGCAGGCCCAGTACTGGGCGCCGAACCTGTCCGCGGCCCGCGACGTGCTGATGTCGCACTACGACCACACCTACGTCGCCCCCGGCGAACAGGGGCCGCGGCGGGCAAAGACGACCGACCCGGTCGACCGCGACATCTCCGACTTCCCGCACGTGGTGGAGGGCAGCGACTTCAGCACGGTCGGCGAGATCTTCTCCAGTACGGCCAACCCCGACCGCAAGAAGCCGTTCGACATCCGCACGGTGATGCGGGCGCTGTCGGACCAGGACCACCCGGTGCTGGAGCGCTGGGCGGGCATGGCCGACGCGGAGACGGCGGTCGTCCAGGACGTGCACCTCGGCGGCATGCCGGTGTGCCTGCTCGGCATCGAGTCGCGCTCGGTGCCGCGGCGCGGCTTCCCGCCCACCGACGGCCCCGACACCTACACGGCGGGCACGTTGTTCCCGAGGTCGTCGAAGAAGGCGGCGCGGGCGATCAACGCGGCCAGCGGCAACCGGCCGCTGGTGGTGCTGGCGAACCTGTCCGGCTTCGACGGCTCGCCGGAGTCGATGCGCAAGCTGCAGCTCGAGTACGGCGCCGAGATCGGCCGGGCGATCGTGAACTTCCGCGGGCCCATCGTGTTCTGCGTGATCTCGCGCTACCACGGCGGCGCGTTCGTGGTGTTCTCCAAGGCGCTCAACCCGAACATGACCGTGCTGGCGCTGGAGGGCTCCTACGCCTCGGTGCTGGGCGGGGCCCCGGCCGCCGCGGCGGTCTTCTCCGGCGAGGTCAACGCCCGTACCGCGGCGGACCCGCGCGTCCAGGGCCTGGAGGCGCGCGTCGCGGCGGCGTCCGGGGCCGACCGGGCGGCGCTGACGGCCGAGCTCGACGAGCTGCGCACCTCGGTGCGCGCGGAGAAGCTGGGCGAGGTGGCGGCGGAGTTCGACCGCGTGCACAACATCCGGCGCGCGGTCGAGGTCGGCTCCGTGGACGCGGTCATCAGCGCCGCCGAGCTGCGCCCGCGGATCATCGAGGCCATCGAGGCCCGGCTGCGGTAGCGATCGTCGCAGGTGAGGGGCCGTCCGCCGGGCGGCCCCTTTCCCATGTCTTGACGCGTACGGCGGCGTGGCGGTGTTGATCACGTGGGTATGAGCCAGCTCAAGAACAGTCGTACGCGTTTCGGGGGGTTCGGATGCGACTGAGAATTTTGGGTGGGCTGGGGGTGCTCACTGCCGCCGTGATCCTGACCGGCTGCGACTCTCAGCCGGACACCACGAAGCTGGCCGGGACCAAGGTGGACGCCGCCGCCAAGCTGAAGGCGACCAAGGCGGCCAAGGTCAAGAACGCCGCCAAGGTGAAGGCCAACGAGCTCGGGCAGATCCCGGTGCTGATGTTCCACCGGATCGTGCCGAAGCCGCAGACGACCGACGACAGATCGCCCCAGCAGTTCAGGGCGGACCTGGAACGGCTGGTGCGGGAGGACTACGTGCCGATCACGGCCGCCGAAATGGTGGCCGGCAAGATCGACATCCCGGCCGGCAAGCACCCCGTGGTGCTGACCTTCGACGACTCCTCGCCCTCACAGCTCACGCTGAACGAGATGGGCGTGCCGCAGAAGGACACCGCCGTCGCGATACTCAAGGAGGTCGCCGCCGCGCACCCGGGCTGGAAGCCCAAGGCCACGTTCTACGTCACGCGCGACATGTTCGGCAAGACCACGCGCGAGGAGCAGGCGCAGATGCTGCTCTGGCTCAAGGACAACGGCTTCGAGATCGGCAACCACACCAGCGACCACCTCAACCTGCGCGGACGCTCGCACAAGGAGGTCGAGGAGCAGATCGGCAAGATCGCCCAGCAGATCAACTCGCTGTCGTACACCAAGCCGACCACGATCGCCCTGCCGTACGGCAACCAGCCGAACAAGAAGGACTGGGCGCTGAACGGCAAGCTCTACAAGCACCAGGGGGCCTTCCTGGCCGGGTACACGCCCGCGCCGGCGCCCTTCAGCAAGTCGTTCGACGCGGCGGGCATCCCGCGCATCAAGGCCATGGACAAGAAGGGCGACTGCGCGCAGTTCTGCTCGCACGCCTGGCTCGACTGGCTCAAGAAGAATCCGGACATGCGCTACACCTCGGACGGTGACGTGCGCACGGTGGCCTATCCGAAGTACAAGGCGCCGTACCTGCGCAAGTCCTTCACCACCTGGAGCCTGCCCTACTGAACGACGCGGAAGGTGATCCCCGCGCGGTGCAGGCGCTCGATGAGGGGCCGGCCCATGGCCGAGGCCGTGGTGAGCTGGCCCGCCCGCTCGGGGACGTCGTCGAAGGCCAGGCAGAGAGCCGACTCGGCGAGCATCTTCGCGGTCTCGTCGTAGCCGGGGTCGCCGCCGGCGACCTCCGTGACGACGCGCTCGCCGCCGCCCTCGCCCAGGAACGTGACCTTGAACCAGCTCCTGGCCCGCCGGGCCGGTGACGGCCCCTCGCCGGGGCGTACCCGGCCCCGCATCCAGCGGCGGGCCGGCGGGAGCTGGGCGAGCGCCGCGAACGCGCCCGCGCCCGCCACCGTGGCCAGCGCGCGCGGCAGCGTACGGACGGCGTAGTGCTGGCGGTAGGTGAAGTCGGGGCCGTAGCGGTCGAGCAGGCGGGCGGAGTAGCCGACGATGTGCGGGTCGACGGTCGGCATGGGCAGGGCCCAGCCGCCCACGTAGCGCAGCCCGCCGGGCCGGGAGCTGACGGTGCGCCCCTTGGGCCTGGGCTCGGCCGAGCGGCGTTGTGTGGCCTGCTCGGCGGCCTGGCGGGCGCGGCCCAGCACCGTCAGCACGGTGGCCGCCGTGCCGCCCGACGGGCGCCCGTGGACGCGCAGGAAGCCGCTGACCCGCAAGGGGACGCCCTCCGGCAGCCGGGTGACCGTGTAAAGGACGCCGAGGTCCCACGGGATCGAGTCGAAGCCGCACGCGTGCACCAGCTTGGCGCCGCTGCGGGCCGCGCGGTCGTGGTAGCGCACGTACACGCGGTCCACGAACTCCTGCTCGCCCGTGAGGTCGAGATAGTGGGTGCCGGCGTCGGCGCAGGCGGCGACCAGCGGCTCGCCGTGCAACGCGTACGGTCCGACCGTGGTCGCCAGCACCCGGGTCTGCCGGGCGAGCTCCGCGAGTGAGGCCGCGTCCGCCGCGTCGGCGACCAGCACCGGCACGTCCAGCCCCAGCCGCTCCAGCCTGGCCCGGTCGCGCCCCGCCAGCGCCCAGCGGGTGCCCGGCCCCGCGGCCCTGGCGAGGTAGGCGGCCGTCAGCGCGCCGGTGAACCCGCTCGCGCCGAACAACACGATGTCGAAGGGGCGATCCATGATCCTGAGGCTTCCCCGAACGGGCGGGAGAAGCAAGGCGGGCGGGGCTCGCGATCAACGAAAGACACGAAGCCGTGACGTAGCCAAACCTTAACCGATCCCTGCGAAGTTGCCGATCGTCGTAAAGTTTGCGTCGATGGGGTTCTGTACACGTGGGGATGACGAATGCCGCAAATCTCGCCGCTGGTCGCCGGCGATCCCACCGAGCTGGGGTCCTTCCGGCTGTCCGGGCGGATCGGCGAAGGTGGCCAGGGCATCGTCTACCTGGGCGTCAACGACGCCGGTGAGCGTGCCGCGATCAAGCTGCTGCACGTCAAGTTCAGCGGCGACACCATCGCCAGGTCCCGCTTCGCCAGGGAGCTGAAGGCGGCACAGCGGGTGGCGTCGTTCTGCACCGCCCGCGTGATCGAGGCCGACCTCGACGGCGACACGCCGTACATCGCCAGCGAGTACATCGACGGCCGGCCGCTGCGCGAGGTCGTCGAGACCGACGGGCCGCTCACCGGCACGGCCCTCGACCGGCTCGCCATCGGCACCGCCACCGCGCTCACCGCGATCCACCACGCCTCGATCGTGCACCGCGACTTCAAGCCCGACAACGTGCTCATCGCCGCCGACGGGCCGCGCGTGGTCGACTTCGGCATCGCCCGGATCATCGACTCCACCGGCACGATCACCAGCCGCGCCATCGGCACGCCCGCCTACATGGCGCCCGAGCAGATCGCCGGCGACGACATCGGGCCGTTCACCGACGTGTTCTCGTGGGGGGCGACCATCGCCTTCGCCGCCACCGGGCAGGTCGCCTTCGAGGGCAAGTCGATCGCGACCGTGCTCAACCGCATCCTCAACCACGAGGTCGACGTCACGATGCTGCACGAGCCGCTGCGCGGCGTCGTGCAGGAGGCGCTGGCCAAGTCGCCGGCCGAGCGGCCGTCGGCCGACCAGATCCTGCTGCGGCTGCTCGGGCAGTCGTCGTCGGTGAAGGGGGCCTCCACGGCGGTGCTCACCCGGGGCGTGCAGGTGGCCAGCGACGACACCACGCCGTTCATCAGGGTGCCGTCCCGGTCGATCACCGACCAGCACAAGGGGTCCGTGGTGCCGCCGTCCCGGACCGGCCCCTCCACCGCCCCGTCCATCGAGGCGGGTGGGGAGGGGGCGCAGGAGCACCGGCCCGTCACGGGGCAGGGTGCGCTGCCTGCCGGTCCCGCCAGGCAGCCCGCCTTGACAGCGCCGTCGGCGAGCACGGCAGGCCACGCGGCCCCCACGGGCCCCGCGGAAGGGGGCGGGGCACCGTACGCGATGCCCGGGCCCGCGGCGCCCGCGCGGCGCGGGCGGGCGAAGGTCTGGCTGGCCGTGGCCACCGCGATCGTGCTGGTCGCCGCCGCGGCGATCGCGCTGGCGATGAACGGCGGCCTGTCCGCTCTGCGGTTCCTCCAGGGGACGGAGCCCGAGGAGACGCCCGGGCCGAAGACCGGCGCCACGTTCTCGACGGTCGCCGACAAGGTGGCGCAGACCGGGAAGATCGTGATCGGCGTCAAGGGCGACCTGCCGGGTGTGGCCCTGCAGAACGGCGACGACTTCCAGGGCTTCGACATCGAGATCGCCCAGCGCATCGCGGCGGAGCTGGGGGCCAAGGAGACCACGTTCGTCCGGGTGGGCCGCGAAGAGCGCTCGAAGGCCCTGGCCGAGGGGCGAGTGGACCTGGTCATTGCCACGTACTCGATCGACAGGAGCGAGACGCAGTTCGCCGGGCCGTACTATCTGGCGCACCAGGACCTCCTGGTACGCGCGGGCGGCGGCATCGATGAGCTCGGCGACCTGAAGGGCAAGCGCATCTGCGCGCCCAACAGCCCGTCCGTCGGCGCCGTGCAGGACAAGGTGAAGGTCGAGCCGGTCACGGCCAGCGACTACGCCGCCTGCATGGACCTGCTCAGAAGCGGCAAGGTCGACGCCGTGCCGGGCGACGACCTGATCCTGGCGGGCTTCGCGGCCAGGGAGAACATGCGGTACAAGATCCTCGGCGCCAAGCTCACCAACGAGCGCTACGGGGTGGGCATCAAGCGCGGCGACGTCCGCACCTGCCAGGCGGTGGAGGCCGTGATCGCCGACTTCTACGCCAAGGGCTACATCGAGCAGCTCCTGACCAGGTACTTCGAGAAGGTCGACTTCGAGGCGGAGCTGAAGGTGCCCGCGATGGAAACCTGCTGATGACGAGCGGGTAACATCCCAGGCGTCAACGTTCTCGCTGCGAGTTAGGGGAAGGCCATGGCGTCGTCAGCCACTGTGCCCGTCAAGGTGACCGTCACCGGAGCCGCCGGCCAGATCGGCTACGCATTGCTGTTCCGCATCGCGTCGGGGCAGCTGCTCGGCGCCGGCGTTCCGGTCAAGCTCAGCCTGCTGGAGATCCCGGCGGCGGTGAAGGCGGCCGAGGGCACCGCGATGGAGCTGGACGACTGCGCGTTCCCGCTGCTGTCGGGCATCGAGATCACCGATGACCCCAACGTCGCCTTCGACGGCGCCAACGTGGCGCTGCTGGTGGGCGCCATGCCGCGCAAGGCCGGCATGGAGCGCGGCGACCTGCTCGGCGCCAACGGCGGCATCTTCGGCCCGCAGGGCAAGGCCATCAACGACCACGCCGCCGACGACATCAAGGTCCTGGTCGTGGGCAACCCGGCCAACACCAACGCGCTCATCGCCCAGCAGAACGCGCCCGACGTGCCGGCCGACCGCTTCACCGCGATGACCAGGCTCGACCACAACCGCGCGCTGTCGCAGCTCGCCGCCAAGCTCCAGGTCCCGGTCACCGAGATCAAGAAGATGACGATCTGGGGCAACCACTCCGCCACCCAGTACCCCGACCTGTTCCACGCCGAGGTGGGCGGCAAGATCGCGGCCGAGCAGGTCGACTCCGAGTGGCTGCAGGGCACGTTCATCCCGACGGTGGCCAAGCGCGGCGCCGCCATCATCGAGGCCCGTGGCGCCTCCTCGGCCGCCTCGGCCGCCAACGCCGCGATCGACCACGTCTACGACTGGGTCAACGGCACCGACTGGACCTCGGCGGCCGTGGTCTCCGACGGCTCCTACGGCGTGCCCGAGGGCCTCATCTCGTCGTTCCCGGTGCGCGCGCAGGGCGGCACGTTCGAGATCATCCAGGGCCTGGAGATCGACGCGTTCTCCCGCGAGCGCATCGACGCCAGCGTGCGCGAGCTGGAGGAGGAGCGCCAGGCGGTCAAGGAGCTGGGCCTCATCTGAGTCCGAGCCCGCCCGTCAGTGACGCGCGCCCCCGTCGCGGGGCGCGCGTTTGGCTTTTCCGTACGGACGTGCGGCCTTTCCGTACGGACGTGCGGCCTTTCCGTACGGGCCTACGGGGGCACTTCCGGGCAGGAGGTCGGCCCGGTGGCCGGAGCGGGCTGCGGGGTGGCGAAGATCACACCCGCGGCGGCCAGGGCGCTGCACACCACGATGAGGGCACCGAAGATCAGCTTCGTGACCCTTGGTGAAAAGCTCCTCACATTTCGGTATCACAGCACACATTCCCGCTCTGTATGGTCATTTTTGAGAAAGCGCTCCCCAGGCGTCGGAGACGATGTCGCGCAGCGCCGCCCGCTCGGGCTTCCAGCCCAGCTCGCGCTGGATCCGCGCGGACGACGCGACCAGCACCGCCGGGTCACCCGGCCGCCGCTCGCCGACGACGGCGGGGATCTCGTGCCCGGTGACCTCGCGGCAGACCGAGATCACCTCCTGGACGGAGAAGCCGGCGCCGCTGCCCAGGTTGTAGATGCGGTGCTCGCCGGGCGTGATCGCCTCAAGGGCCAGCAGGTGGGCCCTGGCCAGGTCGGCGACGTGGATGTAGTCGCGCACGCAGGTGCCGTCGGCCGTGGGGTAGTCGGTGCCGAACACGCTGACCGACTCGCGCTCGCCGGTCGCCACCTTCAGCACGTTCGGGATGAGATGCGTCTCGATGTCGTGCCGCTCCCGGAACCGCCCGTAGGCGCCGGCCACGTTGAAGTAACGCAGGCTCACCGCGCCCAGGCCGCGCTGGCGCGCGTACGCGCTCAGCGCCGTATCCACGGCCAGCTTCGAGGCGCCGTACGGGTTGGTCGGGCGCGTCGGGTCGTCCTCCTCGATGGGCGAGCGCTCCGGCTCCCCGTACGTGGCCGCCGTCGAGGAGAACACGATGCGCCCCACGCCGTGCTCCCGCATGGCGTCGAGCAGCCCGAGCGTGCCCCCGAGGTTGTTGGCCCAGTAGAGCCCCGGGTTCTGCACCGACTCGCCCACCAGCGACTTGGCCGCGAAGTGCAGCACCGCGTCGACGCCGTCGAGCGCCTGGCCGGCCTCGGTGATGTCGGCACGGACGAACCGCGCGCCCTCCGGCACGGCGTCCTCGTGCCCGGTCGACAGGTCGTCGAGCACGGTCACCTCGTGGCCCGCCTCGATGAGCTGCGCCGCGACCACGCTGCCGACGTATCCGGCGCCTCCGGTGACGAGCAGTCTCATGTGTACTCCTGTTCAGATATGTTTGATTTTGTAAGGGTCGCCGTTCAGCATACGCGGGAAGGCCGACGAGTACGCTGCCAACCACCATGTTTGACACCGTCGCGGCCAACATCGCCCTGGTCCTGCTGTTCATCCTGATCGGGGGCTTCTTCGCCGCCGCAGAAATCGCCATGGTCTCCCTGCGCGACAGCCAGGTCCGCAAACTCTCGCAGCGGGGTCGCCGCGGCGAGCGCGTCGCCAAGCTGGCCCGCGACCCCAACAGGTTCCTGTCCGCCGTGCAGATCGGCGTGACCGTGGCCACGATGTTGTCGGCCGCGTTCGGCGCCGACCGGCTCGCGGCGCAGCTCGTGCCCGTGCTGGAGCGCTGGGGCGTGCCGGGGGCCGTGGCGCCCGTGCTGGCCCTGGTGCTGGTGACGCTGGCCATCTCGTACGTGTCGCTGGTGCTCGGCGAGCTGGCCCCCAAGCGGCTGGCGTTGCAGCGGGCCGAGGGCCTGTCCTTGTACGTGGCGCCGTTCCTCGACCGCATCGCCGCCCTGTCGCGCCCGATCATCTGGATGTTGTCGAAGTCCACCGACGGCGTGGTGCGGCTGCTCGGCGGCAACCCGCAGGCCGACAGGGAGGAGGTCACCACCGAGGAGCTGCGCGACATGGTGGTGGGCCACACCGACCTGACCGCCGACGAGCGCAAGCTCATCGCCGAGGTCTTCGCCGCCGGGAAGCGGCAGCTCAGGGAGGTGATGCTGCCGCGCACCGAGGTCGAGTTCATGGAGGCCGACACGCCGCTCGACCAGGCCGCCAGGCTCGCCGCCACACTCCCGCACTCGCGCTTCCCCGTCTTCCGCGACAGCTACGACGAGGTCATCGGGTTCGTCCACGTGCGCGACCTCCTCGACCCCGAGCTGATCGGGCGCACCGAGCCGATCAGCGCGGTCGTGCCGATCAGGGCCGCCAAGTTCGTGCCCGCCTCCAAGCGCCTGCTCACCACCCTGAACGAGATGCGCGACGAGGGCCAGCACCTGGCCATCGTCGTCGACGAGTACGGCGGCACGGCCGGCATCGTCACCATGGAGGACCTGGTGGAGGAGCTGATCGGCGACATCAGGGACGAGTACGACGTCGAGGAGGACGTCGTCATCCTGCCCGCCGGCGAGATCGAGATCGACGGCCTGACGAACCTCAACGACTTCGCCACCGAGACCGGCATCCGCCTGCCCGACGGCCCGTACGAGACGCTGGCCGGCTTCGTCATGGCGATGCTGGGCCACGTGCCCGCCGTGGGGGAGCGGGTGGAGTTCTCCGGGTTCGAGCTGGCGGTCACCGAGCTGGACGGCCGCCGCATCGCCCGGGTGCGGGTGAAACGCCGACCGGCCGCCGAGTCGCCGACGGAGCAGGATTCCTGACACAATTGCCTGCTATGGCCAGACCTCGTGTACTCTCCGGCATCCAGCCCACCGCGGACTCCTTCCACCTGGGCAATTACCTGGGTGCGGTCCGCCAGTGGGTCACCATGCAGGAGACCCACGACGCGTTCTACTGCGTGGTCGATCTCCACGCGATCACCGTGCCCACCGAGCCCGACGCGTTGCGCCGGCGCAGCCGCGTGGCCGCGGCCCAGCTCTTCGCCGCGGGGCTCGACCCCGAGCGCTCCACCGTCTTCGTGCAGTCGCACGTGCGCGAGCACACCGAGCTGGCCTGGGTGCTGATCTGCCTCACCGGCATGGGCGAGGCGGGGCGGATGACCCAGTTCAAGGACAAGTCGGCGAAGTTCGGGGAGAGTGCGGCCAGCGTGGGCCTGTTCACCTACCCGATCCTCCAGGCGGCCGACATCCTGCTCTACCAGGCCGACCTGGTGCCGGTGGGCGCCGACCAGAAGCAGCACCTCGAGCTCACCCGCGACCTCGGGCAGCGCTTCAACCACCGCTTCGGCGACACGTTCACGCTGCCGCAGCCGTTCACGCCCAAGGAGGTCGAGAAGATCACCGATCTCCAAGACCCGACGGCGAAGATGTCCAAGTCGGCCTCCAGCCCCGCGGGCATCCTCGACCTGCTGGAGCAGCCGGGGCCGCTGCGCAAGAAGGTCATGCGCGCGGTGACCGACACGGGCTCCGAGGTCCTCTTCGACGAGGAGAACAAACCGGGCATCTCCAACCTGCTGCGCATCCAGTCGGCGCTGACCGGCACGCCCATCCCCGAGCTGGTCGCCCGCTACGCGGGGCAGGGCTACGGCACGTTCAAGAAGGACGTCGCCGAGACCGTGACCGAGGCGTTCACGCCGATCAGGGAGCGCACGGAGAAGCTGCTGGCCGACGAGAAGGAGCTCGACCGCATGCTGGCCATCGGCGCCGAGCGGGCCACCGCCGTCGCCAGGGAGACGATGGCGCAGGTGCGCGACAAGGTGGGCTTCCTGCCCAAGCTGTAAGCGGGGGTCACTGCCGGCCTGTCGGTCCGGGGTCACTGCCGGCCTGCCGGTCCGGGGTCACTGCCGGCCTGGGGTCACCAGGCCGGCCTCGTAGGCGGCGATCACGTGCTCAGCGCGAGCACCTTGACCTCCGGCAGCTCCGCGGTGATCCGCCCGGTCGCGGCCACGCCGTCCATCCCCGGCAGGTACAGGTCCATCAGCACCACGTCGGGGCGCAGCGCGTGGCACTGCCGCAGCGCCTCTTCGCCGTCGCCCGCCTCGCCCACCGTGGCGAGCTCCGCGGTGGTCTCCAGCAGCAGCCGCAGCCCGGTGCGGACGATGGCGTGGTCGTCCACGATCAGCACGTTGATCATGGCTGCTCCGGCAGCGGGATGCGGGCGTGCACCACGAACCCTCCTTGCGGCGACGGCCCGGCGCGCAGCTCGCCCCCGCACAGCGACACCCGCTCGGCCATCCCGGCCAGCCCCAGCCCCACCCCGACGTGGCCGGGCCTGGCCTGCCCGTCGTCGCCGACCTCCACCTCGACCAGGTTAGGCAGGTACGCCAGCCGCACCCGCGACCGGGCGCCGGCGGCGTGCTTGCGGGTGTTGGTCAGCGCCTCCTGGACGATGCGGTAGATCGCGTGGTCCACGGTCGTGGGCAGCTCCACGGCCTGCCCCGCGACCTCCAGCGTGGCGTTGCCCGACTCCTCGACCAGCGCGGGCAGCCGGGCCACGCCGACGTCCGCCTGGTCGTCCACGGGCTCGCCGTCGGTGCGCAGCACGTCGAGCAGGTGGCGCATCTCCGCCATGGCCTGGCGGGCGGTGTCCTCGCCGGTGAGCAGGGTCTGCCGGGCCCGCTCGGGGTCGAGCGGGATCGTCCGCCTGGCCACGCCCATGTAGAGGGAGATCACGCTCACGTGGTGGGCGATCACGTCGTGCAGCTCGCGGGCGATGCGGCGGCGCTCCTCGCGTACGGCGAGCTCGGCCGCCTGCTGCTGGCGGCGGTGCAGCAGCTCGGCACGCAGCCGGACGATGTGCCCGGCCGCCACCGGGGCGGCGGGGGTCAGTCCGACCGTCAGGAACGCGGCCGGCGACACGCCCTCCCAGCTCATCCGGGAGGACACCGCGCCGACCAGCACGGCCAGTGCGCCCACCGCGACCGCCGTGCGGCCGGAGGCGTGCCGGCCCACGGCGTACAGGGCGATCACCATGGCGCTGACGGGGGCGTCGTACTCGGGCGGCCGGGCGCCGGCCAGGTAGAGCGCCCCGGCCAGCACGGCGATCGGCACCGGGTGGCGGCGGCGCAGCGGCATGAGGCTCGCGCCGGCCACGGCGAGCAGCACGGTCTTGGTGGTGAGACCGTAATTCGTCACGCCCAGCTCCGCCGCCAGCACCAGCGCGGCGGCCTCGGCGTCGCCCGCCCAGGCGGGCGGGCGCCGGCGCCCCCGTAAGGCCTCGACGATCACCTTCCCAATGCACCATGAACGCCGCTGACCGCGCAAACCCATTGCCGGGTCTCCTTAGCGGCGCTAAATTCGACTTAGCGACGCTAAGGAGCGGGGCGATGATCATTACAGCGAAGACCGCCGACGGGACGGAAGCCCGCGCGATCGACGACGGCGGCGCGGGGCCCGTCATCCTCGTCCTGCACCCCGGCCTGGACGACGGCGCCTCCTGGGCGAAGGTGGCCGCGCGGCTGACCGCGCGCCACCGCGTCGTCCGCCTGCACCGCCGCCGCTACCGGCTCGACCTCGACCAGGACACCCCCTGTACGGCCGCGCAGGAGGTCGAGCACGTGCTCGCGGTGGTGCGGGCGCTCGGCGGCGGGCCGGTCGTGCTCGCTGGGCACTCCTCGGGCGCCGTGATCGCGCTGGAGGCCATGGTCGCGGCGCCGGCGGCCTTCTCCGGCGCCGTCCTGTACGAGCCGCCCGTCGTCATCGGGCCGCCCCTGGGAGGGCCTGACGGTGAGATCCACCGCCGGGCCCGCGCGGCCATCGCCGCCGACCGGCCCGGCCGGGCCATGCGCGTCTTCGTACGCGACACGGTGGGGCTGCCCGGCTGGGCCGCGCTGCTGGTGGGGTGGTTCGTGGCCGGCACGCCCCGCCTACGGGCGCTGGCCCCGCGGCAGGTCGAGGACGGTGTGGCCATGGACGCGCTGGGGGTGCGGCTGGACGCGTACGCGGGGATCTCCGTGCCGGTGGTCCTGCTCGGCGGCGACCGCAGCCCCGCGCACCTGGGGGAGCGGCTGGACGCGCTGGAGCGGGTCCTGCCCGGCGCGCGGCGCGTGCTGCTGACCGGCCAGGGGCACTCGGCCCACGCCAAGGCCCCGGACCGGGTCGCGGAGGTCGTCGCGGCTCTCGCCGCCGAGGTGTCACACGGGAGGTGAGCCCGGCGGGGGATGTCGTACGGGGGGAGGGGCCCGGCCGGGGAAGTCCACGGAGGGGCCCGGCCGGGTGTCGCATGGAGGGGGCCGGCCGGGTGTCGCACGGAGGGGGCCGGCCGGGTGTCGCACGGAGGGGGCCCGGCCCTCGTCGGCGTTCGAGGGGCCGGGCGGGTCAGCCGTTCGCCCGGTTGTTGTGCAGGAGCGCGGACTGGTGGGCGAGGGCGGAGGCGAGGGTGATGGCGTCGGAGCAGCCGATGCGTTGCCGCACCCCCTGAGCCGACAGCCGCGCGCTCACCGGCCGCAGCAGCACGGCCGTCCATCGGGCCGCGCCGGGCGCGTCGACGCGGAAGTGGATGTCCCACGCCGGGTACGTGGTGCGTAAGGCGTCGAGCTGCCGCCCCGCCAGCGACCCCTCAGCCTCGGACGGCGTCGCCGTCATCCTCTCCGCGCCGCCCGGTGCACGCGCAGGAGGGCACGCAGGGCGGCCAGTCTGTGCCTGGTGAGGCGGGTCTCGTCGTGGACGGCGGTCCACCCGGAGTGATCTCGCTCGAACGACCACCCGGGGAACTCTCGCGTAGCCTCCTGGAGCAGTCGCTCCATGACGAAATCGGCACTCGGCGCTCTGGTCATGGACGCAGAGTCGCACCGGCACGCCGGTGCGTGACGAACTCAGGCGAAAGATCTTCCTGTTCGTCTTGACCGAACTCAGAGTTCGGGGCGATCGCGTGGACTCAGATGGGGATGTCGTGACGCTCGGCGAGGTAACGCACCTCCGGCGCCCACGACGGCCTGGCCCGCCGCGCCAGCGACCGCACCATCTCGCGCAGCAGCAGCTTGTGGTCCAGCTCCTCCGGGCACTCCCGCTCGATGCGCAGCAGGTGGAGCAGGCTGGCGGCGTCGTCTCCCAGGTCCTCGCAGGCGCGGGCGACGTGGCCGAGGTGCGTGGTGCGACGCTCGATGGACGGCGTGCGGCGCAGGTCGATGTCGTCGGCCAGGTGCAGCACCGCCTCGGGGCGGCCGGTGTCGTTCTCGATGCTGGCCATGTGGATGGCGACGTTCGTGGGGCCGAAGAAGGCCAGGTCATAGGCGCCGGAGGAGTCGTCGACGCGTTCGGCCAGCCGGGCGGCGGGGCCGCGGACCCGTTCCCGCGCGTCGTCGTCGGCGCCCATGCGGGCCTCGCCGATCGCGGCGAGCAGGTGCAGCGCGCCGAGCGCCTTGATGTGGCGCTCGTCGCCGTCGCCGACGTGCGGTTCGAGCAGCTCGATGCCGCGCCGCGCCACGTCGTACGCGATCTGGTGCATGTCGTCCGACAACATCGACTGCCCCAGGTTCCAGTACGCCCACGCGATCATCAGCGGGTCGGCCGACTCCTCGGCGAAGCGCATGGCCCGGTCGGCGGCCAGGTGCGCGAGGTCCACCCGGCGCAGGTGCTTGAGCACCCCTCTGGCCAGCAGGTACGCGTCGGTGGCCACGTTGCACGAGCGCTGGGTGTGATCGAGCGCGAGCCGTTCGGCGTCGGTGACCAGGGACGGCAGCGCCGCCATGAGGATCGAGTAGCGGCGCGTCGAGGTGAACCAGGCGTTGCGGGCCGCCGCCACCCGCTCGGCGAGCTGCTCGGCGTCGGGCGGCTCGATGTCGGGCCCCAGCGACCGGCTGGTGAACAGGGCCCGCTCGATGTCGCTGATCTGTGGCCGGCTCGGCTCGTGGGAGTCGCGCGGGGTCTCACCCAGCAGGACGGCGGTGCGTACGCCGAGCACCTTGGCGATCTCCCGCAGCAGGGGGAGCGAGGGGGTGCGCTTGCCGTGCTCGATGAGCTCGATGTGCCTGGCGGTGCAGCCTGACTGGGTGGCCAGTGCGGTGGTGCTCATGCCCCTGCGCTCGCGCTGGAGCCGGACCATCTGCCCGGTGCTGATTTCGGCCATGGGCTCGGCCTCTCCTGGTTCGGTCCCGACTGCACACAGGCTAGGGCTCCCGATGTCCCGCTGCCATGGTTTCCGCCCTGCTCAGGCCGTATTCCGTGGTGAATGGTGGGCCAGCAGCCGGGCCAGCAGAGCGGAGAATTGCTCGCGTTCCGGTCCGGTCAGGGGCGCGAGCAGGTCGTCCTGGAAGCCGGAGATCAGCTCGTCGAGCCGTTCCAGGTGCCGGCGGCCGGTGGTGGTCATGGTGATGACGTTGCGGCGGCGGTCGGCGGGGTCGGGGGCGCGCTCGACGTGGCCGCGCTCTTCGAGCTCGTTGACGACGGCGACCATGTCGCTGCGGTAGACGCCGGTGCGCCTGCTCAGCTCGGCCTGGCTCATGGGGCCGTGCTCGCGCAGGGCGACGAGGGCCGCGTAGTGCCACTTGCGGGCGTC
This sequence comes from Nonomuraea composti, assembly GCF_012034275.1. Taxonomy (NCBI): domain Bacteria; kingdom Bacillati; phylum Actinomycetota; class Actinomycetes; order Streptosporangiales; family Streptosporangiaceae; genus Nonomuraea; species Nonomuraea composti. The sequence continues at coordinate 109,125 of NZ_JAATEP010000022.1, forward strand.
CTCGGCGGCCAGCCCTTCGCTGACGAGCCGGTCGGCGTACATCGCGAGCAGGGACAACATCCGGCTGGGCAGGGCGCGGAGCGGCTCGGGAGCGTCCTCGTGAGTCACGGCGCGATCCTAGCGGTTGCGTTAGTGAGACTAACGATGTAGTTTCGTTGGTGTCGCCAACGTTAGTCGTACGAACGAATGAGGGATCCATCATGCCGACGATCGATGTGCTCGATTCCGCCATCCACTACGAGGAGTCCGGGGAGGGCGTGCCCTTCGTCTTCCTGCACGGCAACCCTGCCTCGTCCCGCATCTGGCGCCACGTGCTGCCGGGCGTCGCCGCGCCCGGCCGCCGGCTGCTCGCCCCCGACCTGATCGGCATGGGCCGCTCGGGCAAGCCCGACCTGGCCTACCGGTTCGCCGACCACGCCCGTTACCTCGACGCCTGGTTCGACGCGCTGGGCCTCGACGAGGTGGTGCTGGTCGGCCACGACTGGGGCGGCGCGCTCGCCTTCGACTGGGCGGCCCGCCATCCAGGGCGTACGCGCGGCGTGGCGTTCCTGGAGACCTTCGTCCGGCCCCTGAGCGGCGCCGACCTGGGCGAGGCGCCGCGGGCCAGGGCCGAGCTGATCAGGAGCGCCGAGGGCAAGTCGCTGGTCCTCGACCGCAACCTCCTGCTGGAGACCGCGTTCACCGGGGGCGTGCTGCACCCGCTGAGCGAGGAGGAGCGGCGGCCGTACCTGGAGCCCTACCCGACCAGGGAGAGCCGGCGACCGCTGCTGGAATGGGCGCGCTCGCAGCCCATCGACGGCGAGCCCGCCGACGTGGTCGAGCGCATCGAGGCCTACGGCGCGTGGCTGGCGGGCAGCGGCGAGGTGCCCAAGCTGCTGCTCACCTTCGACTCCTCGCCGACGCTGCTGATCACGGAGCCGATGGCCGCCTGGTGCGCCGGGCACATCGCCGCCCTCGACATCGAGCACTGCGGCCCGGCGGGCCACCACGCGCCGGAGGACAGCCCCGACGCCATCGCCGCCGCCGTCGCGGCCTGGGCGGGCAAGCAGGGCTGGTGAGTCTCGAGGGGATGTCTCAGCGGTAGCGGCGGCGTCCCATGTGGGACAGGACCTCCCGCAGGGCGTCGGCCGCCTGCCGGATGCTCTCCTCAGGGGTGCCGGCGCTCACGTCCTGGTAGGCGACGGCGGTGCTCTCCAGCGCCGCGTCCGCCATGCACCGGCCCTCGGCGGTGAGCTGCACCCAGCGGCTGCGCGCGTCGCCCTCGTCGGCCTCGCGATCCACGTAGCCGGCCGAGCCGAGCCGCTGCAGCACGTTGCTGATGCCGCCCGAGGTGAGGAAGAGCGACTTGGCCAGCTCGCTGGGCCGCATCCGGCCCGACGGCGCCCGGGCCAGCGCCGCCAGCACGTCGAACTCGGCGTACGTCAGCCCCAGCTCCGCCAGCTCGGCCTTGATCGCCTGCTCGAACAGCAGGTGCAGGCGCGAGATGCGCTTGCCCAGCTCCAGCGTGGCGATGAGCGACGACGACAGGCCCGCCTCCTGCCAGCGGGGCACCAGTGCGTCGACCTCGTCCGGTTTCACGCGATCGAGGATACCCACCGCCACATTGCTTTTCTAAAAGCTATCTCCTAAGCTTTTCGCCATGGCATCCACCATCCTGATCAAGAACGGGATCGTCATCGACACCGAGCCCGAGCCCGTGGTGCTGGGCCGGATGGACGTCCGTGTCGACGGCGAGACGATCACCGCGGTCGCCCCCGGCCTGCCCGCCGAGCCCGGCGCCGAGGTGATCGACGCGACCGGGCGGCTCGTCCTGCCCGGCTTCGTCGACACGCACCGGCACACCTGGCAGGCCGGCATCAGGGCGGTCGCGCCCGACATCGACTTCGGGTCATACCTGCGCCGCGTCCTCACCGAGCTCGCCCCCCGCCACCGCCCGCGCGACCTGCACGCGGGCAACCTGGCCGGCGCGCTCGAATGCCTCGACGGCGGCGTCACCACGCTGCTCGACTGGTCGCACGCTCAGTTCACCCCCGAGCACACCGACGCCGCCGTGCGGGCCCTGCGCGAGTCCGGCATCAGAGCCGTCTTCGGCTACTGCTACGGCGGCCCGCCCGGCGGGCTGACCAAGGAGACCCGCCGCGTGCACGAGACGCACTTCACCGAGCCCGGCCTGCTCACGATGGCGGTCGCCGCCCTCGGGCCCGAGATCATGAGCGAGGAGCACGCGCTGGAGGAGTGGCGCGTGGCCGCCGAGCTGGGCCTGCCCGTCACCGCCCACCTGGGTGGCCACGGCAGGGAGAGCGCCGCCAAGGGGCTGGCGTTCCTGGAGGGGCACGGGCTGCTGGCCACGCCCACCACGTTCGTGCACGCCCTCCACTACACCGACGAGGAGCTGCGGCGCCTGGCCGCCGCCGGCGCCACCGCGTCGGTCTCCCCGGTCGACGAGATGAACCTCGGCCTCGGCTACCCCACCACCGGCGCCCTCAGAGCGGCCGGCCTGCCCACCGGGCTCAGCGCCGACACCGTCGTGTGCTCGCCGGGCGACATGTTCAGCCTCATGCGCACCGCCCACCTGCTCGAACGCGGCCGCCCCGGCGGCGCGGGGCTCGGCTTCACCACCCGCGACGCGCTGCGCATGGCCACCATCGAAGGCGCCCAGGTGGTCGGCCTCGGCGACGTCGTCGGCTCCCTGCGGCCCGGCAAGCAGGCCGACCTGCAGCTCCTGCGTACCGACCGGCTCGGCATGGCCTGCGCGCACGACCCCATCGGCGCGATCGTGCTCAACGCCGACACCTCCTGCGTGGACACGGTCATGGTCGCGGGGCGTGTCGTCAAGAGTGGTGGGCAGTTGCTCCATCACGACCTGGAGACTGTCCTCGCGGTCCTGGCGGAGAGCGCCGAGGCGGTGGTCGCGATGTGAGCGCCGCTGTGGGAAGAAGAGGGGTGTGATGGCGAGTCTGACCGAACGCGTCGAGTCGGTGAAGGCCTGGGGTCGCCGCAAGCTCGACTACTGGCGGGTACGCAGGCTCTCGCTCGACCACCTCATCCGGGCGGCGCAGCGCTACCAGCTCCAGTCCGGCGACCGGCTGGCCGGTGCGGTCACCTACTTCGCGTTCCTGTCCTTCTTCCCGCTGCTGGTGCTGGGCTACTCCGTGCTCGGCTTCGTCGTCGCCACCAGCGAGACCACCAGGAAGGCGATGCAGCAGGCCATCGCCGAGCGGCTGCCCGGCATCATGGACAAGCTCGACTTCAACCTCGAGCACATCGCCGAGGCCAAGATGACCGCCGGCATCATCGGCCTGCTCGGCCTGCTCTACGCCGGGCTCGGCGCGCTCGACGCGCTGCGCGGGGCGCTGCGCGAGATGTCCATGACCACCACGCCGCCACTCGACTTCTTCCTCGGCAAGCTCCGCGACCTCGCCTCCCTCCTCCTGCTGGGCGTCACCGCCATCTCCTCCGTCCTCATCGCCGGGTTCGCCACCACCGCCACCGACCACGTCATGAAGCTCGTGTTCGGCGGCGACACCACGCTCGGCCGGATGACGCTGCGGATCGCCGGGGTCGTGGCCAGCGTGGGGGCCGACTGGCTGCTGTTCGTGATCCTGCTCGGCTGGGTCGCCCGCCCCACCCAGCCGTTCCGCGTCATCGCCAAGGGCGCGCTGCTCGGCGCCATCTCCTTCGGGGTGCTCAAGCAGATCGCGACGCTGCTGCTGGCGAGCACGATGGGCAACGTCGTGTACGGCGCGTTCACCGCCATCGCCGGCCTGCTGGTCTGGATGAACTTCTCGGCCCGGCTCATCCTCTTCGTCGCCGCCTGGACCGCCACCTCCGGCCTCTGCCCACCCCCCGCCCCTTCACCGATCCCCTCCACGGAGGTCGCCAGCCCACCCGGCGACGGCCCGGCCCCGATGCCGGAACGAGCACGCAGGGCAGACGAACCGTCAGAGGCTTGAAGGGGGCAAATCGCCAGGAGCCCGGCCTGGGCGGGCGGCGCGCCCATGCCTGAGGAGCCCAGGGGCAGCCCCGCCCGATGCTCAGAGGGACCCCAGGGCGGCCCGCTCCGATGCCGGAGGGGGCGCAGGTCGTCAGGAGCCGACCGCAGGCAGCCCTGACCCGATGCCGGATCGCCGGGCGGGTGGGTGAGCCGTCGGAGCCTGGCCGGGGCGCGGATTGCCGAGAGCCCGCCGGATGCCGGAGCGGGCCGGGCAAGGCGGGCGAGCCGTCAGGGACTGGCCCGGGCGCGGATCGTCCCTAGCTCGCCGGGTAGGCCCGCCCGATGCCGGTGCGGGCCGGGCGGGTGGGCGAGCCGTCAGGGGGGCTGGCCGGGAGGCGAGGTGTCAGGAGCCGGAGCGGCTGCGTTTGCGGCGGATGCCGTAGCCGACCCAGATGAGTCCGAACAGGAGGCCGCCGCCGATCACCAGTGAACCGACCGTCTTGGTCGAGTCGGTCTGCTTTGAGGCGGCCGTGTCCAGCAGCGGTGGCTGGGCGGCCGGAGTGACCGAAATGCCCGGCGACGCCGCCGCGTTCGGTGCGGCCGGTGCGCCCGATGTGGCCGGTGCGGCGGATGGCTGCTGCTGGCCGGGGGCCGCGAGGGCTGAGGCGGGAAGGGGGTCCACGAGCCGGCCGACCGGGGTGACCTTGCCGCGTACGGAGAAGCCCCAGTCGAGGAGCTGGGTGACCTCGTCCCAGAAGCCGCCTTCGTGGCGCATGATGCTCACCACGATCGTGTGCCCGCCCCGCGTGGCCGCGCCGACGAAGCTGGCCTGGGCCTTGGACGTCCAGCCGTTCTTGACACCGATCATCCCGTTGTAGCGCCAGAGCAGCTTGTTGTGGTTGCTGATCTCGTAGTAGCCCTTGGGCGCCGGGAACTTGGCGATCTTGGTGCTGATGTAGCGGCGGAAGTCGGCGTTGGCGAGGCCGGCGCGGGCGATCAGCGCCAGGTCGTACGCCGAGCTGCTCTGCCCCGGCTTGTCCAGGCCGCTGGGCGTCTTGGCCACGGTGTCGTACGCCTGCAGCCGCCTGGCCTCGGCGTTCATGTCGTTCATGGTCTGGGCGAGGCTGCCGTTGGTCTCGGCGAGCGCCATGGCGGCGTCGTTGCCGGACGACATCATCAGCGCCTTGAACAGGTCGTCCACCTTGTAGGTGGTCTTCGGGGACAGGCCGACCGCGCTGCCCTCCTGGTTGCAGGCGTTGTGGCTGGGCCTGATCCGGCGGTTCTTGTCCAGCTTGGGGATCAGGGTGACGGCGGTCAGTGTCTTGAGCGTGCTGGCCGGCAGGTAGCGCCCGTGGGCGTCCTTGGCGGCGAGCACCTCACCCGTGTCGGCGTCCGCGACCACGTACGAAGTAGCCTTGCTCTTGGGCGGCTTCTTGACGCCCGTGGGGGCGACCAGGCCGCGGCTGCCCAGCGCCTCACCGCCGATCGGCGCCGTCGGCTCGGTGTGGGCCGCCGGGTCGGCGTGGGCGGTCGCGCCGGTGAGCGTGACCGCGGCGATGAGTGCCGTGACCGGCACGAGTTTCGTCCACATGGCGGTCTCAGCGTAGCTCCGTGTTAATGCGCATGTGGCGACACATCCCCCGAAGATCCACCTTCGATGCTAGAGAGGTACATGTGTCACGAAAGATCGCCGGTTTCCTCATCGTCCTCGGCGCGTTCATGATCTTCGAGTGGGTGAATCTGGGGTTTAACTTGGCCGATGGGCATCCCACCAGCTTCTACGTGGTGCACGGGGTGTTGATCGCGGTGAACGTCGTTCTCGGCGTGGTGCTGGCGGTGATCGGCTGGCGTGGGCTGCGCGGCTCCCAGGCCAAGGATCGTGACGGACTGCGCGGCTCCCAGGTCTAAGGCAAGGCAGCCGGCTTACGTAGCTCTCAGGGGCGCGGGCCTCAGGGTCGTGGGGATCAGGGGCGCGGGCCTCAGGGTCGTGGGGATCAGGGGCGTGCGCGTCAGGGGCGGGCTTCAGGGCCGCGTGCTCAGGGGCCGCACAGGAGGCGGCGGGTGAGGGCGTGGAGTTCGTCGGCCTCCTCCCGGGAGTTGCCGATCGAGGTGAAGCCCAGCTTGCCGTGCTCCGGGATGGCGCCGAGCAGGTGGAAGACGTTGCCGGTGCGGCGTTCGGCGTCGAAGCCGATGCCGAGCCGGTCGGCGGTCCGCATCACCTCACCGGGCGTGCGCCCGCGCAGGCAGCCGGAGGCGCAGTTGTCGGTCGCCGTGTAGAACTTCGGCTGGTCGCCGGACATGAGGTGGCCGGTGGCCGGGTCGTACGTGGCGCCGGTCGTCAGGAGGGCGGCGCCGAACGGGTGGGTGGTGCCGCCGATCCGGAGGTTGATCTCGCACAGCAGCGCCGCGTACCCGGCGTCGGCCTTGAGGGCGAAGAAGTCCATGCCGAACAGCCCGATCACGCCGCGCTCGGCCAGGATGTCGGCGATGCGCGCGGCCGACTGGCCGACCTCGGCGCGGTACTCGGGGGCGGCGGGGAACGTGCAGCCCTGGTAGACGTGCCCGTTGGGGCCGCCGAGCACCTGGTCGTGGGTGGCGAGCACCCGGGCCTGCCCGCCGGGCGTGATTTGAGCCAGCGCGCTGGGGTAGTAGAGCGGCCTATGTTCGATGAACTCCTCAACCACGGCCCCCCGGTCCCGGATCTTGCGCAGGTAGTTCTCCCAGGTCTCGCCGGCGGCGGAGAAGTTGGTCAGCGACCTGTCGGCCTTCGTGACGATGGCGTTGCCGAGCCCGGAGTAGGCGTCGTTCAGCTTGACGATCACCCGCTCGCCGGGCAGTGCCTCCAGGGCCTCCTCGATCTGGAGCTCCGAACGTACGTCGCCGAAGCCGCGCGCCATCGGGACGCCCGCCTCATGTCCCACTTCCCGCGCCCCGCTCTTGGAGCCGTAATAGGAAAGGGACGTCGCGGGCCCGTAGAGGGGAACGTTGAGTAGCGAGGCGAGCTCCTCCTCGAGCTCGCTGAGCACGAACGGGACCAGCCAAGCGTCCCCGTCGATCGCCGCGCGCACGCGCTCGACGGCGTCGGGCCGGTCGAGCAGGGTCCTGGTCAACGGCTGGGACCAGGGGTCGTCGAGGCTGATCAGCGTCAGACGCTTGGCGGCGTCATCCGGGTCGGGCAGGAAGGCGAAGTAGTACTCGATGATGTCGGGATCGACGGGCGCGGAGGAGAGATAGACCACCTTGACCCCGGGCTCCCGGAGCGTGAGCAGGAGGAACAGCAGGCGTTCCTCGTACGACCTGGCCGCCGTGATGCGGCGGAGCTCATCCTGCGGGAGGGAGAGCGAGGGTACGACCACCAGGGTCCCCTCACTCGGCTCGAAGATGCTCAACCCAGCACTCTTCTCCCCGAACGGGATATTAGTGATCATATAGCGAGTGAAACACGCATTCTTCTCAAATGCAGCCAGCGTTGGAGTGTGATGACCATGACAGAAGGTGACAGGATTCGGAATCGCTGACCACGTTTGAACTGACAGCATCGGGTCACGATCTACTGATCCCTTGTGACTATTTCCGGATCAGCCGTATGCGTACGGAACGTGACCCACCTGCGGTTACGGGCCTGCCGTCAGGCAACTTTTGGGATATCTGCCGCCGCGAAGCGGCACGGGAGCGATAAAGTCGAAGCATCGCCATCGGGCTCACGGCCGACCGCTGTGCTCCCGGGCTGCAGCGGCACTCGCGACAGATGACTGCGAAGCCCGTGCTGACGATCTCGCGCACCGAAACCAGTGGGTGTGGCTTTTGATTCGCCGAGCGGCCGCTCAACCTGGTGGCCACCGCGGGATGGAGAGTTTTCTTAGAGCGCAGGAGCCGCGATGGCCAGCAGGTACGGGCGCGCGGCACGGGACGGGACGGTGACATATGCGGGGACGTGAGCTTCGGGGGGAACTCGACGCGTTCCTGGCGGAGACCGAGCAGGAGCTGGTGGAATTCCGCCGCGACCTGCACATGCACCCCGAGCTGGCCTTCGCCGAATACCGCACGACGCAGCGCATCGCCGAGCGGCTCACCGCCGCCGGGCTGACGCCGTCGGTGCTCCCCAGGGGCACGGGCATCATCTGCGACGTGGGCAGCGGCGACGGGCCGACCGTGGCGTTGCGGGCCGACATCGACGCGCTGCCGCTGCAGGACGAGAAGGACGTGCCGTACCGCTCGACCGTGGCCGGTGCCTGCCACGCCTGCGGGCACGACGTGCACACCGCGATCCTGCTCGGCACCTCGATCTTCCTGGCCCAGCAGGCCGCCGCGGGGCTCCTGCCCGGCCGGGTGCGCCTGATCTTCCAGCCCGCCGAGGAGCTTCCCGGCGGCGCGCTGGAGGTCATGGCCCAGGGTGGCATCAGCGGCGTCGACCGCATCTTCGGCCTCCACTGCGACCCACGCGTGGACGTCGGCCAGCTCGGCCTGCGCACCGGCCCGATCACCTCCGCCTGCGACAAGATCGTCATCCGCGTCTCGGGGCCCGGCGGCCACACCGCCCGCCCCCACCTGACCGCCGACCTCGTCTTCGCGCTGGCCAAGATCCTCACCGAGCTGCCCGCCGCCCTGTCGCGCCGGGTCGACCCGCGCTCGTCGCTCAGCCTCGTCTGGGGCCGCGTCGAGGCCGGCTCCGCCGCCAACGCCATCCCCGACGACGGCATCGCCGCCGGCACCGTGCGCTGCCTCGACGAGAACGCCTGGCACGCCGCCCCCGACCTGATCAAGTCGCTCCTGGAGTCGGTGGCCAGCGCCTACGGCATCGAGGCCACGATGGACTACACGCGCGGGGTGCCGCCGGTGGTCAACGACGAGGTCAGCGTCGAGATGCTGGCCGAGGCGGCCGAGCGGGCCCTCGGCGCCGGGGCCGTCGTCCCCACCCAGCAGTCGCTCGGCGGGGAGGACTTCGCCTGGTACCTGGAGTCGATCCCGGGTGCCTTCGCCCGGCTGGGCACGCGCTCGCCCGACGGGCTCACGTACGACATCCACCAGGGCACGTTCGACGTCGACGAGAAGGCGATCGCGATGGGCGTGCGGGTGATGGCCGCCACGGCGCTGACGGCGCTGTGGGAGGTCGGCCCGCTCGACTCGATCACCTCCGCGCTGGCCTGATCCCCCTCCTTCCGGCCCCCGCCGCACTGCGGCGGGGGCCTCAGGTTGTGATGAGAGTGTGATGTGAGAAGGGCTACGGCGAGGGTCGCCCGTTAAGGCGAGCGCCGTGAGCTACGGCGAGGGTCGCCAGTTATGGCGAGCGCCGTGAGCTACGGCGAAGACGCCGGTTGAGGCGAGCGCCGTGAGCTATGGCGAGGGCCGCTGGCTACGACGAAGGCCGTGAGCCTGCGGCGAGGGCCGTCAGTTACGGGAGCCGGCCGAGCACCACCGGGAGCCGCAGCGACGACTTGCCCGGTGAGACGGTGATCTTCGTGCCCGGCGGGTACCGCAGGGTGTAGTCGTAGTCGGTCGAGATGATCACCAGCCCCAGCCGGTGCCCCTTCTTGAACAGGTAGTCGGTGGGCTGGAAGTCCCAGGTGAGGCTGTAGTCCTTGCCCGCCCGCACCGGCTCGGACCGGTCGAGGCGGTGGCGGTTGCGCACGTCGAGCCACCCCCGCGTGACGATCTTGTACGGGGTGGTGGCGGTGCCGAGCGTCCGGAGCGTGGTGCACCCGGTGTCACCGGGCACCCCCTGCCCGTAGCAGTAGCTCTGTCCGGTCGAGACGAGCGTCCCGTTGGCGCGCACGTCCGTGCCGTAGTCCACCAGCAGCGCCGTCAGGTACGGCGAGGACCCGTCCTTGAACGAGGCCCGCACGGACACCGTCGGCGTCCCGGAGATGCGCACGTCGGCGGGCAGCGGCCCGGTCGTGTACGCGAGCCGGTTCGGGTCGGCCCCGGTCGCCTCGACGAGCTGCTCGGCCGTGCGGGCTTTCTGGTCCACGAACGTCTCGGGCGCGGACCGGGGCCGCGGCACGAGGCCGAGCGAGGAGCCGGCGCCCGGGTAGAGGGGGACGGTGGTGGCGCCCGGAAGTGGCCACGAGGCGTGCTGGGCCCACTGGCCGGGCCCGATCTCGACGTCCGCCTGCGGTTCGCGCATGATGCCGGAGTCGATCCCGTACAGCCACTGGTCGAACCAGCCGTGCAGCTGGCGCAGCCATTCGGCGGTGCGCAGGTTGAACGGGCTCATGTGGGTGCCCTGGTGCAGCCAGATCTTGCGCGGGACGTGCCGCTTGGACAGCGCGTACCACCATTGGGCGAACTGCTTGGTCTTGACGTTCCAGTCGTTGAGTCCGTGCACGAGGAAGACGCTGGCCTTCACCTTGCGCACGTCGTTGAGGTAGTTGCGCTCGTCCCAGAAGCGGCTGTAGTCGCCGGTGATCCGGTCTTGCGCGGCGGTGATCCCGTCGATCACCGCGCCGCACGCCTCCTGGCCGTTCTGCCTGGTCAGGACGTATTTGGCGAGCACGTCGAGGTCCTCACCCTGGAAGCCGCCGGGCGCGACGACGCCGCCGTTGGCGCGGTAGTAGTCGTACCAGCTGGAGATCGAGGCGATCGGGACGATCGTCTCCAGGCCCTCGACGCCGGTGGCGGCGACGGCGTTGGGCAGGGTGCCGTTGTAGGAGACGCCGATCATGCCGACCTTGCCGGTGGACCAGGTGGCCTCGACGGGGTTGCCGGCGGTGTCGAAGCCCTTGGCGCGGCCGTTGAGCCAGTCGATGGCGGCTTTCGGGCCGGCGGTCTCGTTGCGGCCGCCGGAGGTGGGGCAGCCGGTGGCGCGGGCGCTGCCGACGTTCTCGACGAGGGCGATGGCGTAGCCGCGGGGCAGGAAGTAGTTGTCGTAGTAGCCGTCGAAGGGGCCGGCGTCGAGCTTGGCCGACAGGGCGGTCAGGGCGGGCAGCGGGACGCCGTTCTCGTCCACGTCCACGGGGTGGTTGGGGACGTCGTTGCCGGGGGCGTAGTAGGGGCTGGCCTCCATGATCACGGGGACCTTGAGGCCCTGGTCGGTCTCCTTGGGGCGCAGGATGTCCACGGCGACGCGGTCGTTGGCGCCGTCGTGGTCGCTGTCGGTCCCCTCGACCTCGACGAACACGGTCTGCAGGATGGCGTCCGCCCTGGAGAAGACGGGCTGGGTGGCGCCGTTCTCGATCGTGACGGCCGGAGTGTCGGCCGCGGCGGGTACGGTGCCGGTCAGGGTGGCCACGAGTAAGGCGGCCAGCGGTACGGAGAGGGCTCTCCTCGGGTGCATGCGGGGCTCCGATACGAAGATTTCCACCGTCGGTCGGAATCTCCGTCACGAGCGGCCCCTAGGGCAAGGGGTGATCGACCACCAAAGTTGGGCAAATCTTTCCAAAGGCGTCCGATGTGCCTGAATCGCGATTCAGGTCACGGACGCGAGTGATGTCGGTAACGGAGCGGTTGCGACCCTGTGTCCCAGTTTGGTTGTCCCTGGTCAAGCAACTATCTTCCGTGCAGGTGCCGTACGTTCTGTCGCGCCTGCGACCAAATCGGCGGCGGGGAAATGGAAGGGAGTCGCCTTGCTCGGCAAGCGATTCAACAAGGTGGCGCTCGGCTCGGTCGCCGGCGTCATGCTCATGGCGGCGGCCGCCTGTGGTGGCGGCGGTGGGGGGACCACGGCCAGCCAGGAGCCGACCGGCGCGGCCAGCAGCGAGGCGCCGAAGAGCAGCGACCTCAAGGTGGGGCTCGCGTTCGACGTCGGCGGTCGCGGTGACAAGTCCTTCAACGACTCGGCCTACGCCGGCCTGGAGAAGGCCAAGACGGAGCTCGGCGCCGAGATCAAGGAGCTGAGCCCGTCCGCGGACGGCTCCAACCGCGGTGACCTGCTCCGCCAGCTCGCGGACGCCGGCTACAACCCGATCATCGGCGTCGGTTTCGCTTACGCCGAGGACGTCAAGAAGGCCGCCGAGGAGTACCCGGACATCCAGTTCGCGATCGTGGACTCCGCCTCCAACGCGCCGAACGTGACCGGCCTGCTGTTCGCCGAGGAGCAGGGCTCCTACCTGGCGGGCGTCGCCGCGGCCACCAAGTCGAAGACCGGCCACGTCGGCTTCGTCGGCGGCGTCGAGAGCGACCTGATCAAGAAGTTCGAGGCCGGCTTCGTGGCGGGCGTGAAGTCGGTCAAGGCGGACGCCAAGATCGACATCAAGTATCTCACCCCGGACGGCGACTTCTCCGGCTTCAAGGCCCCCGACAAGGGCAAGGTCGCGGCCGAGAAGATGTACCAGGACGGCGCCGACATCATCTACCACGCCTCCGGTGACTCCGGCCTCGGCGTGTTCCAGGCGGCCGCCGCGGCCAAGAAGAAGGCCATCGGCGTCGACTCCGACCAGCGCCAGACGGTCAAGGAGACCGACCTGCAGTCGGTGATCATGACCTCGATGCTCAAGCGCGTCGACGTCGGCGTGTTCGAGTTCATCAAGGCCTTCCAGGGCGGCGCCAAGGGCGGCTCGAACACCACGTACGACCTGAAGGTCGACGGCGTGGGCCTGTCCACCACCGGTGGCGAGATCGACGACATCAAGGACAAGCTCGACGCTGCCAAGCAAGACATCGTCGACGGCAAAATCACGGTTCCTGCCAAGCCGTAAATGGGGTAGGAGAGACAGCTGAGGGCCCGGAGTCCGAACTTCGGGCCTTCTGTCTATGCCGCCCCCCGTAGGAGAGGCGAAATGAGTGCTGACACCCTGGCCACGGTGAAACCCGCCGTAGAGCTGGAGGGCATCACCAAGCGTTTCCCCGGTGTCGTCGCGAACCACGACATCCGCATCACCGTCCAGCCCGGCACGGTGCACGCCATCGTCGGGGAGAACGGCGCGGGCAAATCCACCCTGATGAAGATCCTCTACGGCATGCAGAAGCCGGACGAGGGCACGATCAGGGTCAACGGCGCGGAGGTCAGCTTCCGCACGCCGAGCGACGCCATCGCGGTCGGGATCGGCATGGTGCACCAGCACTTCATGCTCGCCGACAACTTCACGGTCCTGGAGAACATCGTCCTCGGGGCCGAGCCGAAACGGGCCGGCATGCTGGACACGGTCAAGGCCCGCAGGCGCATCGTCGAGCTGGCCGAGACCCACGGCCTGCGGGTCGATCCCGACAAGCTCGTGGAGGACCTCGGCGTCGGCGACCGCCAGCGCGTGGAGATCCTCAAGGTCCTCTACCGGGGCGCCCGCATCCTCATCCTCGACGAGCCCACGGCCGTGCTGGTGCCGCAGGAGGTCGAGGAGCTCTTCCAGAACCTGCGCGAGCTGAAGGCCGAGGGCCTGACCGTCATCTTCATCTCGCACAAGCTCGACGAGGTGCTCGACATCGCCGACGCGATCACCGTGATCCGGCGCGGCACCACCGTCGCCAGCGTGGACCCGTCGGAGGTCACCGCCCGGCAGCTCGCCGAGCTGATGGTGGGCAGCGAGCTGCCCACGCCCGAGACCCGCGAGTCCACCGTGACCGACACCGTCACGCTGAAGGTCTCCGAGCTGACCATGCCCGGCGAGGGCGAGCGCCTGCTCCTCGACGACGTGTCGTTCGAGATCCACCAGGGCGAGATCCTCGGCATCGCCGGCGTCGAGGGCAACGGCCAGTCCGAGCTGATCGAGGCCATCATGGGCATCAGGCCCGCGCAGGGCCGCATCGAGCTGACCGGCCAGGACATCACCACCTGGTCCACCCTGAAACGCCGCGAATCCGGCATCGGCTACATCCCCGAGGACCGCCACCGCCAGGGCCTGCTCCTGGAGGCGTCCCTGTGGGAGAATCGCGTGCTCGGCCACCAGACCAGGAAACCCGCGCGCAGCGGCATCTGGATCGACCGGCGGGCCGCCAAGGCCGACACCGAGCGCATCGTGCGCGACTACGACGTGCGTACCCCGAGCGTCGACACCCTGGCCCTGGCCCTGTCCGGCGGCAACCAGCAGAAGCTCATCGTGGGCCGCGAGATGAGCGGCGAGCCCGCCTTCCTCATCGCCGCCCACCCCACCCGCGGCGTGGACGTCGGCGCCCAGGCCGCCATCTGGGACCACCTGCGCAACGCCCGCGCCGCCGGGCTCGCGGTGCTGCTCATCTCGGCCGACCTCGACGAGCTGATCGGGCTGTCCGACACCATCCAGGTCATCTACCGGGGGCGGCTCGTGGCCGCGCTCGACCCTTCCGACATCACGCCCGAACGGCTGGGCGGTTACATGACCGGCGCCATCGCCGGCACTGAGGAGACGTGATGCCCGCCGGGCTCAACCGGGCGCTGCTCACCGTCGCCGGCGCCGTCGTCGCCATCGTCCTGGCGATCGCGATCTGCAGCGTGGCGATCAACGTCGCGGGCGGCGATCCGCTCACGGCGCTGACCGCCCTGTTCGACTTCGGCGAGACCCCGCGCGCGCAGGCGAACTCGATCGCCACCTTCCTCAACCGCGCGGTGCCGCTGTTCATCGCCGGCCTGGCGGTGGCCGTCGGCTTCCGCATGAACCTCTTCAACATCGGCGTCGAGGGCCAGTACCGCATCGCCGCCATCTGCGCGGCCTACGTGGGCTCCACGTTCACCGCGCCGGCCTGGATCCAGATCCCCGTGATCATCGTGGTCGCGGCGCTGGTCGGCGGCCTGTACGCGCTCATCCCCGCCGTCATGAAGGTGACCAGGGGCGTGAACGAGGTCATCGCCACGATCATGCTGAACTACATCGCGATCAACCTGGCCGCCTTCCTTGTGCGCGGCCCCTTCGCCGGGCAGCGGGCGGAGGGCCAGCTGACCGTGACGACGCCGCAGCTGCCCGACTCGGCCATGTTCCCCGACCTGAACTTCCTGTTCGAGGGGTTCGGGATGCTGCCGCCCACCCGTGGCGGCGGCCTGTGGGGCTTCCTGATCGTGGCCATCCTGCTCGGCGTGGTGATCTGGGTGGTGCTGGAGCGCACCCGGTTCGGCTTCAACGTCAAGGCCAGCGGGCTCAACGGCCCGGCGGCCCTCGCCTCGGGCGTCAACCCGAAGACCATGGTGATCTCGGCGATGGTGCTGTCCGGGGCGATCGCCGGGCTCATCGGCCTGCCCGAGATCCTCGGCGACCGGGGCGCCTACAACTCCAACTTCACCGCTGGCCTGGGCTTCCTCGGCATCGCGGTGGCGCTGCTCGGCCGCAACAAGCCCGTCGGCATCGCGATCGCCGCGCTGCTGTTCGCGTTCCTCGACCGGGCGCAGGGCGCGCTGCAGTTCGCCGACATCCCCCCGTCCGTCATCACGATCATCCAGGGCGCGATCGTCCTGCTGGTGGTCGTGGCCAACGAGGTGACCAACCGGTTCGCGCTCAGGCTCGAAGAGCGGCGCGCCGCCCAGCAGCTCGGCAGGAACACACCGGTTGAGGTGACAGCATGACCCGGGTCGGCAAGTACCACGTGGCGCTGATCGGCGTCGCCGCGCTCATCCTGCTGATGTCGCTGGTGCGGGTCCTGTCGGGCCAGAACGACATCACCTCCTCCGGCACGTTCGCCGCCGCGCTGCTGCTCGCGGTGCCGATCGGGCTGGCCGGGCTCGGCGGCCTGTGGGCCGAGCGGGCGGGCGTGGTCAACATCGGCCTCGAAGGCATGATGGTGCTCGGCACCTGGTTCGCCGGCTGGGCCGGCTACCAGTGGGGCCCCGTCGTCGCGCTGGTCGCCGGGCTGCTCGGCGGCGCGCTCGGCGGGCTGCTGCACGCGATCGCGACCGTCACCTTCGGCGTCGACCACATCATCAGCGGCGTCGCCATCAACCTGCTCGGGCCCGGCATCACCCGGTTCCTGTCCGAGGTCCTGTTCAAGGAGGGCACCCAGGCCGCCGAGGCGGGCGCCGGCATCACCACCTCGCCCGCCATCTCCGGCTCCACGTGGCAGGTCAGCCTGCCGGTGCTCTCCGACGGCCCCGACCTGCTCGGCAAGCTGGAGAGCACGCACTGGTTCCTGCTCGCCGACCTGGCCGGCATCCTGCGCGGGCTCACGCACAACGTCAACGTGCTGGTGGTCCTGGCCGTGCTGCTGCTGCCGCTGACGTTCTTCGTGCTCTGGCACACCGCCTTCGGCCTGCGGCTGCGCTCGGCGGGCGAGAACCCGTGGGCGGCCGAGTCGCTGGGCGTGAACGTCTACCTGATCAAGTACGTCGCGGTCGTCATCTCCGGCGCGTTCGCCGGGCTCGGCGGCGTGTTCCTGGTCTTCGTCTCCACCAAGTACGTCGAGGGCCAGACGGCCGGGCGCGGCTTCATCGGCCTGGCCGCCATGATCTTCGGCAACTGGCGTCCGGGCGGGCTCGCGATCGGCGCCTCGCTGTTCGGCTACGCCGACGGGCTGCAACTGCGCAGCTCCACCGCGGTCACCTCGTTCTTCCTGTTCGGGGCCGTGCTGCTGCTGGCCTACCTGATCCTCCAGGCCCGCCGTCTCATGACGGCCGACCCGGCGGGACGGGGCGTCAAGCAGTACGTGCTGATGGCCGCGGCCGTCGCCGGCGCGATCGTGCTGTTCTGGCTCTGGCTGGTCGTCGACCAGCTGCCGAACGAGTTCGTCTTCATCACACCACACGTGCTCACGCTGCTCGTGCTCCTGGTCGCCTCCCAGCGCCTGCGGATGCCCAAGGCCGACGGCGTCGTCTACCGCCGGGGGGAACAACATTGAACATCGACTGGAACGGCCTGCGGGACGAGGCGGCCGAGGCCATGCGGCACGCGTACGCGCCGTACTCGAAATTCCCCGTCGGCGCGGCCGCGCTGGTGGATGACGGGCGCGTCGTCACCGGCTGCAACGTCGAGAACGCCTCCTACGGCCTCGGCCTGTGCGCCGAGTGCGGGCTGGTCTCGGCGCTGCAGCGCTCCGGCGGCGGCCGCCTGGTGGCCTTCACGTGCGTGGACGGCCACGGCGAGCTGCTGATGCCGTGCGGGCGCTGCCGGCAGCTCCTGTACGAGTTCGGCGGCGAGGACCTGCTGGTCGAGACCGAGGACGGGCCGAAGCGCATGGCCGAGATCCTGCCGTACGCGTTCGGCCCGCAGGACCTCAGCAGGAGCGCGTGATGGACGCCATCGAGGTCATCCGCGCCAAGCGGGACCGGGGCGAGCTGAGCACGGCCCAGATCGACTGGGTGATCGACGCGTACACGCGGGGCGAGGTGGCCGACGAGCAGATGTCGGCGCTGGCCATGGCGATCCTGCTGAACGGCATGAACCGGCGCGAGATCGCCGACTGGACGCAGGCCATGATCCGCTCGGGCGAGCGCATGGACTGGTCGGCCCTCGACCGGCCGACGGCGGACAAGCACTCGACGGGCGGCGTCGGCGACAAGATCACGCTGCCGCTGGCGCCCCTGGTGGCGGCGTGCGGCGCGTACGTGCCGCAGCTGTCGGGGCGCGGCCTCGGGCACACCGGCGGCACCCTCGACAAGCTGGAGTCCGTGCCCGGCTGGCGGGCCTCCCTGTCGAACGCCGAGATGCTGGACGTGCTGCGCTCGGCCGGGGCCGTGGTGTGCGCGGCCGGCTCGGGCCTCGCGCCCGCCGACAAGAAGCTGTACGCGTTGCGCGACGTCACCGGCACGGTCGAGTCGATCCCGCTGATCGCCTCGTCGATCATGTCGAAGAAGATCGCCGAGGGGACCGGGTCGCTGGTCCTGGACGTGAAGGTGGGCTCCGGGGCGTTCATGAAGACCGTCACGGAGGCGCGCGAGCTGGCCGAGACCATGGTCGCGCTCGGCACCGACGCCGGGGTGCGGACCGTCGCGCTGCTGACCGCCATGGACCGGCCGCTGGGGCGGGCCGTGGGCAACGCGCTGGAGGTCGCCGAGTCGGTCGAGGTGCTGGCCGGCGGCGGGCCCGCCGACGTGGTGGAGCTGACCGTGCGGCTGGCGCGGGAGATGCTGGAGGCGGCCGGGATCGCCGCGGGCAAGGACCCGGAGAAGGCGCTGGAGGACGGGTCCGCCATGGACGCGTGGCGGCGGATGATCTCCGCCCAGGGCGGTGACCCCGACGCGTTGCTTCCGCGGGCCGCGGAGACGATGACGGTGGAGGTGCCCGCGTCCGGGGTGCTGACCCGGCTGGACGCGTACGCCGTGGGGCTGGCCGCGTGGCGGCTCGGCGCCGGGCGGGCCCGCAAGGAGGATCCGGTCTCGTTCGGGGCCGGGATCGAGCTGCACGCCAAGCCGGGGGACCTGGTGCGGGCGGGGCAGCCGCTGATGACGTTGCACGCTGACGAGACGTCCCGCTTCGAGCGGGCGCTGGAGGCTCTGGAGGGTGGCTACGCGGTAGGGGACGCGACCGAGGAGCAGCTTCCGCTGGTCATCGACCGCATCACCGCGTAGCCGGAGATCAGGAGATCGGGACCGGGGCGTCGGCGAAGACCTCGGTGAGCACCGCCCGCTGCGTCGGCAGGGCTTCGGCGTGGCGGGCGCGCCCCTCGTCCGTGATGCACACGAACACCCCGCGCCGGTCGGAGTCGCAGACGCCGCGCGTCACGAGCGCGGCCTTCTCCAGCCGCGCCACCACGCGCGAGAGCGCGCTCTGGCTCAGGTGGACCTCTTCGCACAGCTCCTGGATGCGGAGCTTCCTGTCGTGGTGCACGATGCGATCCAGCACCTCGAACTCGCTGGGCCCCAGCCCGTGCCGGTCGCCCAGCTCGCGCTCCAGCTGGCACATGGCCTGGGCGTGTTTCGCCAGGACGTAGTGCCAGGTGTCCACCACGAACCGCTCGTCCATGTCGCGGAGGTTACCACTTCGAGAAAACTTATGCAACGACATTAAATGCACTTGCATTAGATGTGTGTGCATGTATTGTTCTGACCCATGTCCTCTTCCTCAACCCGTTGGGGCGCGCTCGCCGTGCTCTGCGCAGTGATCTTTCTTGACGCCCTTGACGTCTCGATGGTCGGGGTCGCCCTGCCCGCCATCCAGCACGACCTGGGCCTGACCACGTCGTCCTTGCAATGGGTGGTCAGCGGCTACGTGCTCGGCTATGGCGGTCTTCTGTTGCTCGGGGGCAGGACCGCCGACCTGCTGGGGCGGCGCAGGGTGTTCCTGGCCGCGCTCGGCGTCTTCGCCGTGGCGTCGTTGCTCGGTGGTGTGGTGGACGACGGCGGGCTGCTGATCGCCGCCAGGTTCATCAAGGGCGTGGCCGCCGCGTTCACCGCGCCCGCCGCTTTGTCGATCATCACGACGACCTTTCCCGAGGGGCCGGAGCGCAACAGGGCGTTGAGCATCTTCACCGCCTGCGGCGCCAGCGGCTACTCGCTCGGCCTCGTGCTGTCCGGCTTGCTGACCGAGATCGGCTGGCGGTGGACGCTGCTCATGCCGGTGCCCGTCGCGGTGATCGCGCTCGTGGCCGCGTTGATGGTGCTGCCGAAGGGCCGCGAGGAGCGCGCCGAGGGCGGCCACGACCTGGTCGGCGCCGTGACCATCACCGCGTCGATGCTGCTGCTGGTGTTCACGGTCGTGCAGGCGCCCGAGGTCGGCTGGGCCTCGCTGCAGACGATCGGCTCGCTGGTGGGCGTCGCCCTGCTGCTCGGCCTGTTCGTCTTCGCCGAGCTGCGGATGCGCCACCCGCTGGTGCGGCTGGGCATCCTGCGCTCCGGGCACATCGTGCGGGCCAACCTGGGGCTGCTCATCCTCATGGGCTCGTACGTGGCCTTCCAGTTCGTCGCCATGCAGTACTTCCAGAACCTGCTCGGCTGGTCGGCCCTCGGCACCGCCATGGCGTTCCTGCCCGCGGGCCTGCTCGTCGCCGTCACCTCGACGAAGATGGGCGACTTCGCCGACCGGTTCGGCACCGGCAAGCTGATCGTCATCGGCGCCGCCGCGCTGGCCGGCGGGTACGCGATCTTCCTCGGCATCGACCGCACCCCCAGCCTGGGCGGCATGGTGATCCCCGGCATGATCCTGCTCGGCATCGCGTTCGCGCTGTCGTTCCCCTCGCTCAACATCCAGGCCACCAACGGCGTGGACGACGACGAGCAGGGCCTGGCCTCCGGCCTGCTCAACACCTCGGGCCAGGTCGGCGGCGCCATCGTGCTGGCCGTCGTGACCGCCGTGCTCACCTCGGGCGGCGGCGAGACGCTGTCCATCGGCTCGCTGCGCGCGGCCATCGTGGTCTCGCTGGTGCTCGCCCTGGTCGGGCTGGCGATCTCGGCGACGGGGCTGCGGGCCCGCAAGGCCGCGCCCGCCGTGGCCGAGAGCACGAAGGTGTACGAGACGGTCTGAGCCCGCCTCCGACGGGGCCCCGCCGACCGGCATCGGCGGGGCCCTTCCCTTTCACGGGCGGACGGCTCCTATCGGGGACTCGTAGTCGAGCCACTCGACCCAGTCACCGGTGACCTCCGTGACGGCGCCCGACTTCACGTTCACCTTGGTCAGCATCACGTAGTCGTCGTCCCAAGAGCGGACCAGCACCTCCTCGGGGCCGGTCTACCGCTCGACGCCGATCAGGTCGTAGTCCGCGAGGTCCGTACGCGGCCCGCCGACGCGCCCGGTGCGGCCGTCCATGGTGACGAGCTCGGAGTCCGCCGTGATCAGGGCCAGCGTGCGGCCGTCGGGGGACAGGGCGCCGCCGAAGTCGAGGAGCCCGGGGTCGACGCGGTAGTCGCCTTCGAGGGTGGTCAGGCCGTTCATGAAGAGCTTGGTGATCGACGCGTGCCCGGGGACGTCTTGCGCCTTCTCCTTCTCGGCGACCACGCGCGTCCCGTCGTCGGCCACCGCCAGGATGCGCACCTCGTCGCCGTACTCGTAGTGGGTGACGCCCGTGTCGAAGTCGAGCGTGGCCCCGTCGGCCGAGCCGAAGTCGACGGAGAAGTAGCGGCCGTTGGGGGAGGAGGTGAGGTGCGCGCTCTCCTTCCCGGCCTCGACGTCGATGGTCTTGACGGCACCGGAGGGCACGTCGCGCACCACGTACGCGCCGTCGAGCTGCCGGTAGGCGATGCGGCGGCCGTCCTGGCTGATGGCCAGGGGCATGGAGGTGCGGCTGTCCTCCTCGTAGCCGGCCCGCGCGCCGCCGAGCCGCCACTCGTTGCCGGACGTGGTCTGCAGCCGCCACTGGGCGCACGGCTGGGGGTTGCTCGGGTCATTGTCGGTCCGGCCGCGGCAGTAGCCCAGGTACGCGTACTGGATGGGGTCGTCCAGCTTGGCCGGGAGCGGGTCGGGGACGTCCTCCTCCGCCTGCTGCGAGGACGTGGGGGAGGACTGGGCGATCGTGCGCTCGACGTTCGCCACCATGGCGTTGACGCCGAGCACGATCAGGGCCACGAACGCGCCCACCGCGCCCACCGACACCGTCGTCCACGTGGCCACGCGGATCCTGCGCTTCCTGCCGATGAGGGCCAGGACCGGCTGGGCGAGGTCGGTGTGCGTGGCGGGCAGCTCGGCGGCGAGGGCGACCAGGGCGCCGCGCGGCCCCTGGTCCTCGGGGGCGTGCGGCGCCGCCGCCTGCGCCGTCTCGGACGGGTGCGCCCAGTCGGGGCCCTGCTCCCCTTCGGCGCGGGGTTGCGGGGCGGCGGGAACGAGGCCGGGGTGGGCGGCACGCAGGTGAGCCAGGGCCTGCTGGAGCTCCTTGTCCAGCTCGCCGATCCACGTGCCGGTGAGCATCGCCACCTGCTGCGGGTGCAAAGCGTCGTGGTAGCGGGCGACGACGGCGGCCCGCGTCCTGGGCGGGAGCACGGCCAGCGGGTACGTCGCCGGCGGCGGCACGTCGGCGGCCAGGAAGCGCCGGTAGAGCTCGCGCAGTACGAGGAGGGCGGGCCCGGTGGAGCGGATGGCGGGCCAGCGGCGGCACACCGTCACCAGGGCGTCCGTCGCCAGGGTCCTGGCGCGGTCCTGGTCGCCGGTCAGCAGGTACGCGGTGCGGGCGAACGAAGGCCCGTAATCGACCAGAAAAGTCGATAAATCATTGGATTTGCTCACGTATATAACTCCTTGTGGGTTGATCAGAGTAGACGTCGCCCACCGTTCTCCGGAAGCCCCACCAAACCCCGCACCGATCCGCCGCGACACCGCTTGCAGGCCCGTACGCTGGGCATCTACCGGGCATGCGCACGTCATCCCCGCCCCGCGGCCGGCCGTCGCACGTCCGCGTGGGCGTCTCGCTCGCCTGCCTCGCCGCCCTGCTCGCCGCGTGCGGCACCGCCCACCAGAGCGCCACCCTGCCCCGGCAGACCGCCACCGCCACCGGCTCGGCCGGCGCGCCGACCAGCACCGCCGAGGTGGACGTCGACCGGCCCGGCATCGACCCCGCCGTCGTGACAGGTGTGCGCTACGCCGCCCACGACACCTACGACCGGCTGGTCGTGGACCTCAAGGGCGACGTTCCCGGGTACAACGTGAAATGGGTGGACGAGTTCGTCCAGGACGGGTCGGGGCGGCCCATCGACGTGCGCGGCGGCGCGTACCTGCAGCTCACGCTCTTCCCCGCGAACGCGCACGACGGCGACGGCAAGGCCACCTGGAGCGGCGGCCCCGTCTATCCCGCCAAGCTCGGCAACCTCACCGGCGTCGTCCGCACCGGCGACTTCGAGGGGCGCGTCGGCATCGGGCTGGTGCTGAGCAGGCGCGCCGGGTTCCAGCTCACCGAGCGGGGCTCGCCGAGCCGGCTCATCCTCGACGTGGCACACTGACGTCCGTGGTGAGAAAGATCGAGGGCCCGGCCCGCATCCCCGTACCCGGCGGCAAGCTCATCGACGAGCACATCGGCCGCGTCAACAGCGGCGACGAGGCGATCTCCATCGCCCACATGACCGCGCCCCCGGGGTGGGAGGAGCCGGCGCAGACGCCGTCGTTCACCGAGTACACCGTGGTCCTGCGCGGAGAGGTGATCGTCGAGCACGCCGGGGGCAGCACCCGGGTCGCGGCGGGGCAGTCGGTGGTGACGTCGCCGGGGGAGAAGATCCGCTACAGCGCCGGGCCCGAGGGCGCCGAGTACATCGCCGTGTGCCTGCCCGCGTTCAGCCCGGAAACGGCCGGCCGCGACGACTGACCGCCGCCCGTCCCTGCTCGTCCGGAAGGAACCGCACCCTTTGGAAGGACCCGCACCCTTCCGGAAGGACCCGCACCGGATGCGGCGGGAGAGCCGGGCGGTGCTCATATCATGGCCAGATGAGCCCCACCCTTGACCAGATCCGCCGGGCTCCCAAGGTCTTGCTGCACGATCATCTCGACGGCGGGCTCCGCGCCGAGACGATCGTCGAGCTGGCCAGGGAGAGCGGCTACGACCGCCTGCCCACCACCGACCCCGACAACCTGCGCCAGTGGTTCGAGGAGGCGTCCGACTCGGGGTCGCTCGAACGCTACCTGGAGACGTTCGACCACACGGTCGCCGTCATGCAGACCCGCGAGTCGCTCGTCCGCGTGGCCGCCGAGTGCGCCATCGACCTGGCCGACGACGGCGTCGTCTACGCCGAGGTGCGGTTCGCGCCCGAGCAGCACACCACCAGGGGGCTGAGCCTCGACCAGGTGGTGGAGGCGGTGCTGGAGGGGTTCGAGCAGGGCTCGCGGGGCCGCAACATCAAGGTGGGCACGCTGCTGACGGCCATGCGGCACCAGGCCCGCTCCAGGGAGATCGCCGAGCTGGCCGTGCGCTACCGCGACGGCGGCGTGGTCGGCTTCGACATCGCCGGCGCCGAGGCCGGCTACCCGCCCACCCGGCATCTTGACGCGTTCGAGTACCTCCAGCGGGAGAACGCGCACTTCACGATCCACGCCGGCGAGGCGTTCGGGCTGCCGTCGATCTGGCAGGCCATCCAGTGGTGCGGCGCCGACCGGCTCGGCCACGGCGTGCGCATCATCGACGACATCTCCGTCGCCGGCGACGGCAGCGCCAAGCTGGGCCGGCTGGCCGCGTACGTCCGCGACAAGCGCATCCCGCTGGAGATGTGCCCCACGTCCAACCTGCAGACCGGGGCCGCCGCCTCGATCGCCGAGCATCCGATCGGGCTGCTGCGGCGGCTGCATTTCCGCGTCACGGTCAACACCGACAACCGGCTGATGAGCTCCACGAGCGTGTCGCTGGAGTTCCACAAGCTGGTCGAGGCGTTCGGCTACGACTGGGACGACCTGCAGTGGTTCGCGGTCAACGCGATGAAGTCGGCGTTCATCCCGTTCGACGAGCGGCTGGCGCTGATCAACGGCGTGATCAAGCCGGGGTTCCAGCAGATCAAGTGGCAGCCGTGAAGCAGACCTACCGGTCCCGGTTCGCGTTCGTGATGGCGTGGGTGTGGCTGGTGTTCGTCGCCTTCAACGTCTGGGACCTGATCGTCCGCTACAACGGCAAGGCGTCGCTCGTCGCGCTGGCCGTGCTCGGGGCGCTGACGGCGCTCGTGTACGCCGTCGCGCTGCGCCCCGCCACCGTGTTCACGGAGGCGGGGCTGGTGGGGCGCAACCCGCTGCGCACCACGTTCCTCCCGTGGGCCGCCATCGAGGACGTCACGGTGTCGCACGCCATCACCGTCCAGCACGGCGACGACCGGGTGCTGCGGCTGTGGACGCCGATGAGCAGCGCGCGCGAGCGGGCCAGGGCGCAGCGGCGCGGGGCCGCCACCGAGCAGCGCGGCCGGTTCAAGACCGAGCCGACGCTGCCCAGGGCCGAGCAGGCGGCGGCCGCGGCGTTCGCCGGCAAGACGCACGCCGACTGGGTGGGCGAGCAGATCCGCGAGCGCGCCGAGTCGGCCAGGCGCCGCGGCGAGGAGGCCGCGCAGGCGCGCACGAGCTGGTCGTACGACGCGATCGGGCTGCTCGTCGTCGCGGTGGCGCTGGTGGTCGCCGCGATCGTGGCCTGAGATTGACCCTGACACCGTGTCAGGCCCTACCTCTTGAGCCGCCATGTTCAGCATAGGAGAGTTCGCCAGGCTGGGGCTGGTGTCCGTACGCATGCTCCGCCACTACGACGCCATCGGCCTGCTGCGGCCCGCGCACGTGGACCCGGTCTCCGGTTACCGGTCCTATCAGGCCGAACAGCTCGCCCGGCTGCACCGGATCGTCGCGATCAAGGATCTCGGCTTCACGCTGGAGCAGGTCAGGACGATCCTCGACGAGCAGGTCAGCACGGAGGAGCTGCGGGGCATGGTCCGCCTGCGCCGGGCCGAGCTGGAGGCCAGGATCAGCGCCGACCTCGCCCGGCTGCGCAGCGTGGAGGCGCGGCTGCGCAGCATCGAGACCGAAGGGCACATGCGCACGGCGGAGGTCGTGCTGAAGAAGGTGCCCCGGATGCGCGTCGCCCAGCTCGCGGCCAGGGCCGCCAGCTACGAGCCCGAGGACATCGGGCCCGTCCTCGTGCCGCTGTTCGACGAGCTGTGCCGGCGGCTGGAGGCCGCGTGCGTCCGCGTCGCCGGGCCCGGCATCGCCCACTACCTGCAAGAGGAGGACGGCTCCGTCATGGCGCACGCCTGCCTGCCCGTGAACGTCCGGCCCGGCGCGTACGACTTCGACGTCGTGGATTTGCCGGCCATCGAGACGGCCGCCACGATCATCCACCAGGGGTCGATGGACTCCTCGTGGTCGACGCTCCAGGCGCTGGCCCACTGGATCGAGGAGCACGGCTACCGCTCCCGCGCCCTGGCCAGGGAGATCAGCCTGCACGTGCCGTGCGACACCGACGCCTGGGTGACGGAGCTGCAGATCGAGGTGATCCCGTGCTGACCCGCGAGCTGGAGGAGGATCTGGAGCGGCACCGCGCCGAGCTGACCGGCTACTGCTACCGCATGCTCGGCTCCGGCTTCGAGGCCGAGGACGCCGTGCAGGAGGCGTTCGTGCGGGCGTGGCGCACGTACGACCCCGCGCGGGGCCCGCTGCGCCCCTGGCTGTTCCACCTGGCCACGAACGTCTGCCTCGACCTGCTCAGGAGCCCGCAGCGCCGCGCCCGCGCCATGGACCTCGGCCCGGCCGCCGTCCCCGGCGCCGCCCTGGGCGAGCCGCTGCCGGAGAGCCGCTGGGTGCAGCCCGTGCCCGACGCCCGCGTCCTCGACCCCGCCGACGTGGCGGTGACGCGCGAGAGCGTGCGGCTGGCGTTCGTGGCGGCCCTGCAACACCTGCCGCCCCGCCAGCGGGCCGTGCTGATCCTGCGTGACGTGCTCAGGTGGAGCGCCGCCGAGACCGCCGACCTGCTGGCCACCACCGTCACCTCGGTCAACTCCGCCCTCCAGCGCGCCAGGACCCGGCTCCCCGCCGTGGCGCCGCTCGACGAGGAGGTGGACGAGGGCCTGCTGGCCCGCTACGTGACGGCGTTCGAGAGCTACGACGTGGACACCCTGGTCTCGCTGCTGCACGAGGACGCGACCTCGTCCATGCCGCCGTTCACGTGGTGGCTGCGCGGGCGGGAGGCCGTCCGCGCGGTTCTGCTGGCCGCCGGGGCGCCCTGCGCGGGCTCCCGCCTGCTCCCGACCCGCGCCAACGGCTGCCCCGCCTTCGGCCACTACGACCGCGACGGCGAGCCGTTCGCGCTGGTCGTGCTGGAGGTCTCGGGCGGCCTGATCATCGGCGAGACCACGTTCCTCGATCCCGGGCTGTTCCCGCTCTTCGGGCTGCCGATGAGTTTCGGCGCCGCGCTCCGTACTGAGGGGTGAAGGAGGACATCATGCCACAGATCATCGAACTGCCCGAGCGCCCGTACGTCGGGGTGCGCCGCACCATCACCATGACCACCTTCGGGCTGGTCGCCGACCGCATCGGGGAGATCATCGGCTGGCTCGCCGAACGCGGCGTGCCCATCGCGGGAGCGCCGTTCCTGCGGTACGAGAGCATCGACCTGGCGGCCGACCGCCTGGTGGTGCAGGCGGGGGTGCCGGTGCCCGAGCCGGTGGAGGCGGAGGGCGACCTGTTCGCCGCCACGCTCCCCGCCGGCCGCTACGCCACCGTCACCCACCACGGCCACCCCGACGAGCTCCGGGGCGTCATCGAGTCACTGCTGAAGTGGGGCGCCGAGCAGGGCCTGAAGTGGGACATGACGGAGAAGGACGGGGCCGAGCACTGGGGCTGCCGCCTGGAGCTCTTCCAGACGGACCCCAGAGTGGAGCCCGACCCGCACCACTGGGACACCGACCTGCAGTTCCGCCTGTCCTGACGCACGTCCTCTGGCGCTGGGCGACGGCTCGGCGCCAGAGGCGTTCACCTGCCGCGCATGAACGCCAGGTCATCCCCCCAGCCGTCGAGCTCCTCGCCGTGCCCGGCCGCCCGTGCCCGCGGTTCGAGGTCGTTCAGCAGCCTGCGCACGGCGCTCGCCGTCTCCGGTGACAGCGCGGCCTCCAGCAGGGGCAGCAGCTCCTCGTGCGACCACATCGGCAGGCTCAGCGGGTGGTGGCGCAGCTCCCACGCCAGGTACTTGTTGTACGGCCGCACCCGCCCGTGCAGGGCGAACACGTACGTCAGGTAAGAAGCGACGGCGTCGGCGGCGTCGAGGCGGGCGGCCAGCAGGTCGCCCGCGCGGTCGTTCTTCAGTGACCGGTAGGCGCTGTTGAGGAAGGCGCCCAGCGCCTCGGGGGCCAGCGACCGCGACTCCTCCGGGGAGAGGGTGCCCTTGGCGGTGACCAGGTCGGCGATGCCGCCCTGCTCCTGGGGCGCCGTGTCCTTCAGGACCCTGGCGTAGGCGAAGGAGTACCGGTTCCATGCGGTGTCGGAGCCGGGCAGGGCGTGCTCGCGGAACTGCGCGAGCGTCATCACGGCCACGTCCAGGACGGCGTCCCGGCGGGGCGGGAACGCCGAGCCGTCGGCGACGATGACGTAGACGTCGTGATCGGAGTGGGCGGTGGCGGCGCCCTCGCGGGCCTGGGAGCCGCTGAGCACCACCCCGAGCACGTCCGGGTCGTCCAGGGCGCGGGCCAGGAACGTCTCGAAGGTCACAGGCCCAGCCGGGCGGTCAGGTCGGATCTCAGGGCGGCCAGGTGCTCGTCCGCCACGGCTCTGGCCTGGGCGGGGGTGCCGGTCACCGGGACGACGACCTCCAGGTAGCACTTCAGCTTGGGCTCGGTGCCGGACGGGCGGACCACCACGCGGGCGTCGCCCGACAGGCGGTAGCGCAGGCCGTCGGTGGGCGGCAGGCCGCCGTCGCCGCGCGAGAGGTCGTCCACCCGCTCCACCGCGCGGCCCCCGAGGGCAGGGGTGCGGCCGGCGCGCAGGCGGGTCATGGCGGCGGTGATCAGGGACAGGTCGGCGACACGGAACGAGAGCTGCGAGGTGGCGTGCAGGCCGTAGCGGCGGGCCTGGTCGTCGAGCAGGTCGAGAAGGGTACGGCCGTCGCGCTTGGCCGCCGCGGCGATGGCCGCCACGGTGAGGGCGGCGCCGATGCCGTCCTTGTCGTTGACGGGCAGGCCCGCGTCGGTGCCGAGGCTGTAGCCGAGGGCCTCCTCGTAGCCGAAGACCAGGCCGGGCCCGGCCTTGGTGATCCACTTGAAGCCGGTCAGCGTCTCGCCGTACCGGAC
Organism: Nonomuraea composti; assembly: GCF_012034275.1. Taxonomy (NCBI): domain Bacteria; kingdom Bacillati; phylum Actinomycetota; class Actinomycetes; order Streptosporangiales; family Streptosporangiaceae; genus Nonomuraea; species Nonomuraea composti. Next base: position 137,477 of record NZ_JAATEP010000022.1, read on the forward strand.
GCCGTGCGCGCGGGCGATCTTGCTCAGGAGGGAGGACGAGACGATGGTGGTGGCCACCATGCGGTCGCCGCTCGTGTGCGTGATCACGTGCTCGGCCAGCAGGCCGCCGACCTCGTCGCCGGTCAGCATGCGCACGCCGCCCCCGGCCAGCGGCACGCCCACCGCGCACCGGTCGGCGTCGGGGTCGTTGGCGAGCACCAGGTCGGCGCCGAGCTTGGCGGCCAGCGCGACCGCCAGGTCCATCGCGCCCGGCTCCTCCGGGTTGGGGAAGGCGACCGTGGGGAAGTCGGGGTCGGGGTTGCGCTGCTCCTCGACCGCCATCGGGCTCTCGAAGCCGGCGCGCAGGAAGGCGTCGGTGAGCGTGGCCGCGCCGACCCCGTGCAGCGGCGTGTAGGCCACGCGCAGGTCGCGGGCGTCGCCGAGCGGCAGGGCGGTCACGGCGTCGAGGTAGTCGTCGACGATGCCCTCGCCCAGCTCGGTCAGCGTGCCCGGGCCGTGCAGCGGCAGCTCGTCCACCCGGCCGACGGCGTCGATGGCGGCCGAGATCTCGGCGTCGACCGGCGGCACGATCTGGGAGCCGTCGCCCCAGTAGACCTTGTAGCCGTTGTCGCGCGGCGGGTTGTGGCTGGCGGTGACGGTCACGCCGGCGTCGGCGCCGAGGTGGCGCACGGCGAAGGCCAGCACGGGCGTGGGCAGCGGGTGCGGCAGCAGCGAGGCGTGCAGGCCCGCGCCCGTCAGCACGGCCGCGGTGTCGCGGGCGAACACGTCGGACTTGTGCCGGGCGTCGTAGCCGATCACCACGTGCCGGCCCGGCCCGAGCACGGCGGCCAGGCCGGCGGCGGCCCGCATGACGGTGACCCGGTTCATCCGGTTGGGGCCCGCGCCCAGCTCGCCGCGCAGGCCCGCCGTACCGAACTCCAGCTTGGCCCCGAACCGCTCCTCCAGAGCGGCCAGGTCTCCGGCGTCGATCAGGGCGGACAGCTCGGCGCGCGTGCCGGGGTCGGGGTCTTGTGCCAGCCAGGCGCGCGCCGCTTCCAGGACGGTCACAGGCGGTCCACCACCTTGGCCAGCAGCACGCCCATGCGGGCGGCCGTGGCGCGGCCCACCTCCAGGACCTCCTCGTGGTTCAGCGGCTCGCCCGACAGGCCCGCCCCCGGGTTGGTGACCAGCGAGATGCCGAGCACCTCCAGGCCCGCCTCGCGGGCCGCGATCGCCTCCAGGACGGTGGACATGCCGACCATGTCGCCGCCCAGCGTGCGCAGCATGCGGATCTCGGCCGGCGTCTCGTAGGTGGGCCCGCGGAAGGCGACGTAGACGCCCTCGGCCAGGCTCGGATCGACCTCGCGCACCAGCGCGCGCAGGCGCCCGGAGTAGACCTCGGTGAGGTCGATGAACGTGGTGCCGGTGATCGGGTTGGAACCCGTCAGGTTGATGTGGTCGCTGATCAGGACGGGGTCGCCGACGTTCTGCGTCTCGGGCCGCAGGCCGCCGGCCGCGTTGGTCAGCACCAGCGTGCGGACGCCCGCCGCGGCCGCCGTGCGGACGCCGTGCACCACCGCGTCCACCCCGAGCCCCTCGTACAGGTGGGTGCGGCCGAGGAAGATCAGCGCGTGCCGCCCGGACGAGGTGCGCACGACGCGGATCTTCCCGCCGTGGCCCGCGACGGCGGGCGCGCGGAAACCGGGCAGATCGGTGAACGGGATCTCCCGCACCGTCTCACCGATCGCGTCGGCGGCGGGCACCCAGCCCGACCCCATGACGAGGGCCACGTCGAAGGTGTCGAGGCCGGCGGCGCCCCTCAGCGCCGCGGCGGCCTCACCGGCCAGGGTGTACGCGTCTTTGGTCACCTTCAGTAGTTTAGGAGCAGCCTGTCCAGGACTCGCACCCCGAACTGCAGCGCGTCCACCGGCACCCGCTCGTCCACGCCGTGGAACATCGCCGCGAAGTCCATGTCGGCCGGCAGCCGCAGCGGCACGAACCCGAACCCGCGCACCCCCAGATCCGCGAAGAACGTCTTGTTGTCGGTGCCGCCCGACATGCAGTACGGGATCGCCCGCGCGGCCGGGTCCTCCTCCTTCAGCGCCGCGATCATCGACTCGACCAGCGCCCCGTCGAAGGAGGTCTCCAGCGCGATGTCGTGGTGGATGAACTCGCGCCGCACCTTCGGCCCGAGCAGCCCGTCGACGGTCTTGAAGAAGTCGTCCTCGAACCCGGGCAGGAACCGCCCGTCGACCACGGCCGTGGCCTGGCCCGGGATGACGTTCGACTTGTAGCCGGCGCCGAGCTGGGTCGGGTTGGTGGTGTGGCGCAGGGTGGCGCCGACGAAGCGCACCAGCGGGCCGATCTTGTCGAGGATCGGCTGCGGGTTCTCCTCGTCGAACGGGATGCCGAACGCGTCGGCGACCTCGGTGAGGAAGCGGCGGACCGTCGGGGTGTAGGTGAGCGGCCAGTCGTGCTCGCCGATCCTGGCCACCGCCTTGGCGACCTCGGTGACGGCGTTGTCGTCGTTCAGCATCGAGCCGTGACCGGCGGTGCCGTCGGCGATCAGCTTCATCCAGGCCAGGCCCTTCTGGGCCGTCTCGATGAGGTAGAGCCGCAGCGACGGGTCCACCTCCAGCGAGTAGCCGCCGACCTCGCTGATGGCCTCGGTGACGCCCTCGAACAGCTCCGGGTGGTGGGCGGTGAGGTACTTGGCGCCGTACACGCCGCCGGCCTCCTCGTCGGCCACCCACGCGAAGACGAGGTCGCGGCGCGGCCGGCGGCCCTCGCGCTTGATCTGGCGCAGCACGGCCAGCATCATCGCGTCCATGTCCTTCATGTCGACGGCGCCGCGGCCCCAGATGTAGCCGTCGCGCACCTCGCCCGCGAACGGGTCCACCGACCAGTCGTCGGCGTTGGCCGGCACGACGTCGAGGTGGCCGTGCACGAGCAGCGCGGGCAGCGACGGGTCGGTGCCCTCGATCCGGGTGACCACGTTGCCGCGGCCCGGCTCGCTCTCGACGTACGTGGCCTCGATGCCGACCTCGGCCAGCCGCGACATCACGACCTCGGCGGCGGCCCGCTCACCGGGGCCGCTGCCGTCACCGTAGTTGCTGCTGTCGACGCGGATCAGCTCCACGCACAGGTCGGCGACTTCCTTCTCCGCGGGGGTCATGGGCTCGGCAGGGGTCATGGGGTCCTCTCCAGTGTGAGCAGTCCGGACTTGTGGAGGTGGCCGCGCTTGTGAGCGCGGGTGATCAGCGTGAGGTCGACGTCGGTGATCTCGTCGTACCGGCCGACGACGCCGGTCATGAAACGGTAGAGCGCCGCCTCGTGCGCCGCGACGACCTGCACGATGAGGGAGTGCGTGCCCGTTGTGGCGGCGCAGTAACGGACGCTGGGGTGCGCGGCCAGCTCCTGGCCGACGAGGTCGAGGCCGTGCGGGCGGACCTTCAGCCACAGCATGGCCTCGACCTCCAGGCCGAGCAGCGCGGGCTCCACCTCGGCCCTGGGCAGCAGCAGCCGCCGCTCGATGAGCGAGGTGACCCGCCGGCGGGCGGTGGGCACGGAGATGTCGAGGCGCTCGGCGACGGCGGTGAAGGCGATCCGGCCGTCGGCGGTGAGTAACTCGGCGATCTCCTGCTCCAGCGGCGACAGCCCCTCCTCGTCGGGCAGGCACTCGGCCGGCGGGCCGGGCCGCAGCTCGGCCACCTCCCGCTCGGTCAGGTAGGGGGCGTGCCACTCGGCGACCGTCCGGAACGTGTGCAGCACCACCTGCGTCTGCGTCTGCAGCACGCCGTCGATGTCGGAGACCTGCGAGGACAGGATGCGGTGCAGGTCCTCCCTGGAGGGCGGCACCAGCTCGCAGCCGATGTCGGCGGCCCCGGTCAGCGAGTAGACCGAGCGCGTGTCGGGCCGGTCGGCCAGCGCCTTGGCCACTTGCGTGGCCGTGCCCGGCCGCACCTGGACGTGCAGGTGCACCGGCCGGCCGTGCCCCGTGCGCAGGTCGTCGTAGATGGCCGTGACCCGCACGACGCCCTCGGCGATCAGGCGCTGCAGCCGCCGGGCGACCGTGCGCTCGTGCTCGCCCACCGCCCGGCCGATCTCACCCCACGAGGCACGTGGAGCGACTTGCAGCGCGGCCACGAGCCGCCGGTCGAGAACGTCCACCTGCACCCGTTTCCATGTCGGAATTGTAAATATTGTGGGGAACATTTGACTGTTTCGGTCGCCCGAATGCACAGTAAGCCATCACGCACTTGTCAGCAAAGGAGCCCACGTGGCGACCTCCCCGGTGGCGCAATCACCACTCGGCATCCCCAAGAGCCGCGTCCGCCAGCTCATGGCGGCCAGCATCGGCAACGTCGTCGAGTGGTACGACTGGTACGCCTACACCTTCCTCGCTGTCTACTTCTCCGAGCAGGTCTTCCCGAAGGGCTCGGCCAACAGCCTCGTACCGTTGCTGAGCTCCTTCGCCGTCTTCGCCGTCGGCTTCTTCATGCGCCCGCTCGGCGGCCTGCTCGTCGGCGCCTTCGCCGACCGGTACGGCCGCAAGGCCGCCATGACGTTCACCATCGTGCTCATGGGCGCCGGCTCGCTGCTCGTCGGCCTCACCCCCACGTACGCGGCCGTCGGGCTGCTCGCACCCGTCATCCTCACCCTGGCCCGCCTCATCCAGGGCCTCTCGGTCGGCGGCGAGTTCGCCGCCGCCACCACGTTCCTCGTGGAGTCGGCCCCGCCCGGCCGCCGCGGCCTCTACTCGAGCTTCCAGTACGTCAGCACCACCATCGGCCAGCTCCTCGCCTCCGGCCTGGCCGCCCTGCTGGCCACCAGCCTCATCGAGGCCGACATGAACTCGTGGGGCTGGCGCATCCCGTTCTTCGTCGGCGCGCTGCTGAGCTTCGTCGGCCTGTGGATCCGCAAGGGCGCCGACGAGACCTCCGCCGTGGCCGAGGAGATCCAGCGCGGCGAGGCCGAGCGGCCCAAGCTGTTCGAGTTCCTCAAGCACCACCCGCGCTCCGCCGCCACCATCGTCGGCATCACGATCGCCGGCACCGTCGCGTACTACACGTGGACCAGCTTCCTGCCCACCTACGCGCAGATCACCGTCAAGTTCGACAAGGCCGACTCGCTGCAGATCGGCACGATCTCGCTGGTCTTCTTCATGATCCTGCAGCCGCTGCTCGGCATGCTGTCCGACCGCGTCGGGCGCCGGCCGATGCTGATCACGTTCGGCCTCGGCTTCCTCGTGCTGCCCGTGCCGCTGCTCGGCCTGCTCACCCAGTCGTACGCGAGCCTGCTGGTCGTGCAGCTCGTCGGCATGGTCTTCCTCGGCTGCTTCACCTCGATCTCGGCCGCGGTGAACTCGGAGCTCTTCCCCACCCGGGTGCGGGCGGCGGGGGCCGGGTTCCCGTACTCGCTGACCGTGGCCCTGTTCGGCGGCACCGCGCCGCTCATCGGCACCGCGCTCCAGGAGGCCAAGAACCCCGGGCTGTTCCCGTGGTACATGTCGGCGCTCGCGCTCATCTCGACCCTGATCTACCTCTTCGTGCTGAAGGAGACCAAGGACCAGCCGCTGCGCTAACCCCCGAACGAGGTGCAGGGGCGCTCCCGCAACTCCTTGACGTAGTCGTCGGGGGCGCCCGCCCGCTCGGCCGCCTCGGCCAGGCTGCCCAGGTAGCGGGCCGAGGGCAGGCCGCCCTCGTAACCGTCGAGCACGTAGAACCAGGCCACGACCTCGCCGTCGAGCGTCTGCACCCGCAGCCGCACCTTGTGGTAGGCGCCCCGGACGGCGCCCTCCCACTGGTCGAGCGAGGTCTCCTCCCAGTCGGGCACGTCGTAGAGCACCACGAACACGTGCTCGTCGGGATCTTCGACGATCGTGGCGACCGCGCCCTCCCAGGCGAGATCCATGCCCCCGAACGTCAGCCGCCACCCGGGCAGCCATCCCACACCCCGGATGGGGGAGTGCGGGGCACGCATGGCCATCTGCTCAGGGTCCATGTTGCTGCCGTAGGCGGCGTATACAGGCACAGCAGACAAGACTAGCGCCTGAGGCCCCGCCCCGTTCGTCGGCAGCTCGCGGCATGCGGGAGAATGGGACACGTGACGAGGATCGTGATCATCGGTGGCGGACCAGGCGGCTACGAGGCGGCGCTGGTGGCCGCTCAGCTAGGCGCGCAAGTCACGATGGTCGAGCAGGACGGCCCCGGTGGCGCCTGCGTGCTGACCGACTGCGTGCCGTCCAAGACGCTGATCGCGACCTCCGTGCGCAAGCAGGCGCTGCTCGACGCGCCGTCGCTCGGCGTGTCGTTCTCCGGCGGGCCCGACGGCGACGCCGGGGTGGTGGGGGTCGATCTGCCGCTGGTCAACAAGCGGGTCAAGGAGCTGGCGCAGGCGCAGTCGGCCGACATCGCGACGCGGGTCGAGGCCGAGGGCGTGGAGATCATCAAGGCGCGCGGGCGGCTGGTCGATCCGCAGGTGGTCAGGGCCGGTGACCGGACGATCAGGGCCGACGTGGTGCTGGTGGCGACCGGGGCGACGCCGCGGGTGCTGCCGGGGGCCGAGCCCGACGGGGAGCGCATCCTCACCTGGCGGCAGCTCTACGACCTGGAGGAGCTGCCCGAGCACCTGATCGTGGTCGGGTCCGGGGTGACCGGGGCGGAGTTCGCGGGCGCGTACCGGTCGCTGGGGGCGGAGGTCACGCTGGTGTCCAGCCGCGACCGGATGATGCCCAACGAGGACGCCGACGGCGCCGAGGTGCTGGAAGAGGTCTACCGGCGGCGCGGGATGAACGTCATGGGGCGCTCGCGGGCCGCCTCCGTCAAGCGCACGGCCGACGGGGTCGTGGTGACGCTGGAGGACGGGCGCACGGCCGAGGGGTCGCACGCGCTGATGACGGTCGGCATGATCCCCAACACCTCCGGCATCGGGCTGGAGGAGGCCGGGGTGCAGCTCGACCGGGGCGGGTTCGTCAAGGTCGACAAGGTCTCGCGCACGTCGGCGCCCGGCGTGTACGCGGCGGGCGACTGCACGGGCGTGCTGATGCTGGCCTCGGTCGCGGCCATGCAGGGCCGCATCGCGGTGTGGCACGCGCTGGGGGAGGCGGTGCAGCCGCTGCGGCTGGCCACGGTGGCCTCCAACATCTTCACCGACCCCGAGATCGCGGCGGTGGGCGTGGCGCAGCGGGCCATCGAGGCGGGCGAGATCGAGGCGAACGTGGTCAAGCTGCCGCTGGCCACCAACGCGCGGGCCAAGATGCAGGGGTTCAACGACGGGTTCGTGAAGCTGTTCTGCCGGCCGCACACCGGGATCGTGCTGGGCGGCGTGGTCGTGGCGCCACGGGCGTCCGAGCTCATCCTGGCCGTGTCGGTGGCGGTGCAGCAGCGGCTGACGGTGGATCAGCTGGCGCACACGTTCGCGGTCTACCCATCGTTGTCGGGGTCGATCACGGAGGCGGCGCGGCGGCTCATGCAGCCGGGAGTGTCGATCTGAGCCGGTAGCCCCGACTGCTGGAGGCGCGTGGTGCATGGCACCACGCGCCTTTTCGCGTTCCGGGGCGGGCCGCGCGAGAACGGAGCGGGGTCGGCGAGCGGGCGGGGCCGGAACGGAGCGGCTTCGAGGGCGGCTTCGAGGGCGGGTTCGGGGCGGGCCCGAGGTGGGAGGAGAGGGAACGGGAGCCGGGTGGGGGGCGGCTGGGCGTTGACGTTTGTTGGTATGGACAGCAAACTAACTCACGAGTTGGCGCAGCCGTTCTTGAAGGAGCCTCCATGCCCTATCGCCCGCCGCTGGTCGCGCACGAGTACTTCGTCGCCGACCCGCCCGAGTTGCCGGTCCGTGAGCGGGGCGAGGGCGGCCTGTCCGCGCTCACCTCCGCCGAGCTGGTCGCGGCCGACGGCGCCGAGGTGATGCTGAAGGCGGTCACCTCGGCGGAGGAGACGCTGGTCGTGCAGGTGGGCGTGGCGGGCGAAGGGGTGATCAGGGTCCGGCTGTCGGAGGACGCGACCGCCCGGCCGCGCTCCGAGCGGGCCGTCGGGCTGGTCTCGCCCGGCACGTACGCGGGGGCGCGCGCCGAGGTGGCGCCGGGCGCGCCGATCGTGATCGACGCCGGCCCGCTGCGCGCCGAGATCAGCCTGAGCCCCTGGCACCTGCGCTTCACCGACGCGGCCGGCGCGACGCTGGTCGAGCAGGACCGGGGGCACATCGACATCAGCGGCCGGTTGCGCACGCTGCCGTTCGGGCGCTCCAGCTCCGCCGGTACGCCTGTGGCCTATCACGAGAGCTTCGCCGCCGCGCCGGACGAGGCGTTCTCCGGGTTCGGGGAGTCGTTCACCCGGCTGGACAAGCGCGGCCAGCGCCCGGTCATGTGGAACTTCGACGCCTTCGGGGCGGAGTCGCAGCGGGCGTACAAGAACGTGCCGCTGTACCTGTCGAGCAGGGGGTACGGCGTGCTGGTGGACAGCGGCGCGCCCACCGAGTTCGACGTGTGCCAGTCGACGCACAGCGCGGTGCAGATCGTGGTGCCGGACGACGTGCTCGACTACTACGTGATCGCCGGGCCGACGCCCGCGGAGGTCCTGGACCGTTACGACCTGCTGACCTGCCGGCCGTCGCTGCCGCCGAAGTGGGCGTTCGGGACGTGGATCTCCTCGGGGTTCTGCGTGGACAGCCAGGAGAGGGTGCTGGCCAGGGCGCGCACGATCAGGGAGCGCGGCATCCCGTGCGACGTGCTGCACCTGGACACCTACTGGCAGGCCGACGGGCACTGGTCGGAGCTGAAGTGGGACGCCACGAACTTCCCGGACCCGGACGGCATGCTGGCCGAGCTGGACGGGATGGGGTTCAAGGTGTGCCTGTGGATGAACCCGTACATCTCCCATCTCAGCCCGACGTTCCGGGAGGCCGCTGAGGCCGGATATTTCCTGAAAAATCAGGCGGGCCAGGTGTACGTGGCCGACTGCTGGCACGGCTCGTTCCCCGCCTGCGGCATCGTCGACTTCACCAACCCGGCCGCCACCGAATGGTTCAAGGGCCTGCTGCGCCCGCTGCTGCGCCAGGGCGTGGCCGCCTTCAAGACCGACTTCGCCGAGGGCGTGCCGAGCGACGCCGTGGCGTACAACGGGATGAGCGGCGCCGACCTGCACAACGTGTACACGCTGCTGTTCAACGACGTGGTCGCCGGGGTCACCCGCGAGGTCAACGGGCACGAGCTGGTCTGGGCGCGCTCGTCGTACCTGGGCGGGCAGCGCCACAGCGCCCAGTGGGGCGGCGACACCTACACCAGCTACGCCGCCATGGGCAGCACGATCAGGGGCGGGCTCGCGCACGGCCTGTCCGGCGTGCCGTTCTGGAGCCACGACGCGGGCGGCTTCACCGGCCGGCCCACCGACGACCTGTACGTGCGCTGGACCCAGTTCGGCGCCCTGTCGCCGCTGCTGCGCCTGCACGGCACCACGACGAGGGAGCCGTGGGAGTTCCCCGAGGTCGAGGCGGAGGCCGTGGCGGCGCTCAAGCTGCGTTACCGGCTGATGCCCTACCTGTACTCGGCGGCCGTCGAGGCCGCGCGCACCGGCGCGCCGATGATGCGCGCCCTGTGCGTGGACTTCCCGGGCGACCCGGTGGCCTGGCAGGCCGACCTGCAGTACCTGCTCGGCCGTGACCTGCTCGTCGCCCCCATGACCGCGCCGGAGGGCACCCGCAGCGTGTACCTGCCGCGCGGCCTGTGGGTGGACTACTGGACGCACGAGGTGCTGGAGGGCGCCCGGTACGTCACGGTCAGCAAGCCGCTCGACCAGATCCCGCTGTTCGTCCGGCATGGCGCGCTCATCCCCGTCCAGGAGCAGCGGGAGACCGTGGACGTGCCGGCCGAGATCGCCCTCGTCGCCTTCGGGGGCGGCGACGGCACCGTCGAAATCCACGACGCGGACGGCGTGACGATCGCCGTCGCCACCAGGGACGGCGCGGAGCTGCGTGTCGCCGTCACCGGCCCGAAGCGCGTCACCGGGGTCGAGATCGCCCCGGTGGCCGGAGCTCCCGCGCGGGCCGTCATCTCGTAACACCCCCTGGAGGGATCATGGTCAGATTGAGAGGCGCCGCGGTGCTGGCCGCCGCCGCGCTCGCCCTGTCGGCGTGCGGCTCGGGCGGCGGATCGGGCAGCCCCAGCCCGAGCGGTACTGAGCCGCGCGTGCTGAAGTTGTGGCACTACGAGAGCGCCGACAGCGCCATGGGCAAGGCGTGGGCCGAGGCGATCAAGAAGTTCGAGGCGTCGCACCCGAACGTGACCGTCAAGTTCGAGGAGAAGGGCTTCGAACAGATCCAGAAGACGGCCAGCATGGTGCTGAACTCGGACGAGGCGCCCGACATCATGGAGTACAACAAGGGCAACGCCACGGCCGGGCTGCTGTCCAAGCAGGGCCTGCTCACCGACCTGAGCGAGGAGGTCACGAAGCGGGGCTGGGACAAACTGCTGCCCGGCGGCCTGCAGACCACCGCCAAGTACGACGACCGGGGCGTGATGGGCTCGGGCAAGTGGTACGGCGTGCCGAACTACGGCGAGTTCGTGATGGTCTACTACAACAAGGACCTGTTCAAGAAGCACAAGGTCGAGGTGCCCACCACGTTCGAGGAGTTCACGGCCGCCCTCGACACGTTCGTCAAGGCCGGCGTGACGCCCATCTCCAACGCCGGCGCCGAGTACCCGGCGCAGCAGATCTTCTACCAGCTCGCGCTCACCAAGGCGCAGAAGCCGTGGCTGGAGGCCCTCCAGTCCTACAAGGGCAAGGTCGACTTCCACGGCCCCGAGTTCACCTACGGCGCCGACACGTTCGCCGACTGGGTGAAGAAGGGCTACCTCGCCAAGAACTCGGCCGGGCTCAAGGCCGAGGACATGGGCGTGGCGTTCATGAACGGCAAGTTCCCCATCATGATCAGCGGAAGCTGGTGGTACGGCCGCTTCGCCTCCGAGATCAAGGACTTCGAGTGGGGCCACTTCCTGTTCCCCGGCGCCACGATGTCACCCGGCTCCAGCGGCAACATCTGGGTCGTGCCCGAGAAGTCGGAGAACAAGGACCTGGCCTACGACTTCATCGACATCACGATGAGCAAGGACATCCAGAACCTGCTCGGCAACTCCGGCGGCGTCCCCGTGGCCGCCGACCCGGCCGCGATCACCGACGCCAAGAGCAAGGAGCTCATCGAGACCTTCAACAAGCTGACCACCGCCGATGGCCTGGCCTTCTACCCCGACTGGCCGGCGCCCGGCTACTACGACGTGCTGGTGGCGGGCGTCCAGGAGCTGATCAACGGCAGCAAGACCTCCGCGCAGGTGCTCGACGAGCTCGCCAAGCCGTACGAGGACAACCTCGCCGACATCGGTAACTAGATGAGAGCTCGAACGAGGGGATACTGGCTCTACCTGATCCCCAGCCTGCTGCTGTTCCTGGCCGTCATCGTCGTGCCGTTCCTGATGAACGTGGGCGCCAGCTTCACCCGCTGGTCGGGTGTGGGGACACCCCGGTGGATCGGGCTCGACAACTACACCAGGCTGCTGGCGGACGTGCGGTTCTGGGAGTCGTTCCAGCACAACGTGGGGCTGATCGTGGCCATGGCCGTCGTGCCGACCATGATCGGCCTCGTGCTGGCGGCGGCGCTGTTCGACTACATCGGCAAGCGCTTCGGGGCGCGCACCGCCTCGGCGCTGCGCGCGATGTACTACCTGCCGCAGGTGCTGCCGGTGGCGGTGGCCGGCGTGGTATGGGGGTGGATGCTGCACCCGTCGTACGGCGCCGTCAACCAGATCTTCGGGCTGGACGTCAACTGGCTCGGCGACCCCGACCTGGCGCTGGCCACGGTCATGGCGATCATGGTGTGGTTCCAGCTCGGCTACCCGGTCGTGATCTTCATGGCCGGGCTGCAGCGCGTGGACCCGTCCTACTACGAGGCGGCCGAGATCGACGGCGCCTCGTGGTGGCGCAAGTTCTGGCACATCACGATCCCGCAGATCCGGCCGGAGATCTTCGTGGTGCTGCTGACGTGCACGATCGCCGCGCTGAAGGTGTTCGGGCCGATCTTCGTGCTGACCCGCGGCGGGCCCGGCAACGCGACGATGGTGCCGTCGTACTTCTCGTACCTGAACTTCTTCCAGAAGAGCAACGTCGGGTACGGCTCCGCGATCGCCACGGTGCTGGCGCTGATCATCATCGTGGTGACGTTCCTGTTCCTGCGCGTCCAGGAGCGTGAGTCATGAGGGGCCCGGGACGCTGGGCGGTGCTGTTCGCGCTGGTCGTGCTGGCCGTCGTGATGATCTTCCCGTTCCTGATCGTGGCGGTCAACGCGGTCAAGTCGCCCGCCGAGTACGGCTCGCAGGGGCCGCTGAGCCTGCCCGACGGGCTCTACCTGCAAGGGATCATCGACTTCTGGAACCGGGTGGAGTTCGGGACGAAGCTCTGGAACAGCTTCCTCATCAGCGCGTCCGTCGCGGTGCTGGCGGTCGTGCTGTCGGTGCTCAACGCGTACGCGCTGGGCATCGGCAGGGTGAAGGGGCGGCTGTGGATCCTCGTGCTGTTCCTGGTGGCGAACACGCTGCCGCAGGAGGCCCTGGCCTATCCGCTGTACTACCTGGCCAAGGCCGTCGATCTGTACGACACCCAGCTCGCGGTGATCATCGTGATGACCGCGATCCAGGCGGCGTTCGGCACGTACCTGCTGAGCGCGGTGCTGGGCCAGTTCCCGAAGGAGATCCTGGAGGCGGCGGCGATCGACGGGGCGGGGCGGCTGCGCTCACTCTGGCGGATCGTGGTGCCGATCAGCCGGCCCACGATCAACGTGCTGCTGATCTTCTTCTTCATCTGGACCTGGAACGAGTTCTTCCTCCCGCTGATCTTCCTGATCTCGAACGACACCCAGACGGTGCCCGTCGCGCTCGGCGTGCTGCAGGGCGAGAAGTACATGGACGCCACCACGTCCAGCGCCTCGGCCCTGCTCGGCGTCGTGCCGGCGATCGCCTTCTTCCTGATCTTCCAGCGCACGCTGACCCGAGGTGTGACGGTCGGCGCCATCAAGTGATGGAGAACCCACTCCTATGCGAAAAATCCCGTTATTTGCGGCTTTAACCCTCGCTGCCTCGCTGTTGACCGCGCCCGCCCAGGCCGCCGAATCGTTCCCCTTCCAGGACCCCGGCCTGCCACTGGAGCAGCGGGTGAACGACCTGCTCGGCCGGCTCACCCTGGACGAGAAGCTGAGCCTGCTGCACCAGTCGCAGCCCGCGATCCCGCGCCTCGGCATCGCCTACCACAAGAACGGCACCGAGGCCCTGCACGGCGTCGCCTGGTCCAACCACCTCAACGACAACTGGAACCAGAAGTTCGCCAGCGGCACCGTGTTCCCGCAGGCCATCGGGCTGGCCAGCACCTGGGACACCGACCTGATCAAGAAGGTCGGCTCCGCCGTGGGCGACGAGGCCCGCGGCTACAACGCCACCGACCCCGTCCTGTGGGGGCTGCAGGTGTGGGCGCCGGTGGTGGACCTGCTGCGCGACCCCCGCGCCGGCCGCAACGAGGAAGGCTACTCCGAGGACCCGCTGCTGACCGGCGCCATCTCCACCGCGTACGGCAAGGGCCTGTCGGGCGACGACCCCTTCTACCTCAAGACCGCGCCCGTCCTGAAGCACTACCTGGCCTACAACAACGAGAACAACCGCAGCCTGACCTCCTCCAACCTGACGCCCAAGCTGAAGCACGAGTACTACGAGCCGGCGTTCAAGGCGGCGATCTCGGCCGACGCCGCGACCGGCGTGATGGCGTCGTACAACCTGGTCAACGGGCGGCCCAACCACGTCAACCCCGACCTCGACGACGTGGTGCGGTCGTGGACGGACAAGACGCTCTACAACCCCAGCGACGCCTGGGGGCCGCACGCCCTCACCGACCTGGAGAAGTACTACGACACCAAGCCCGAGGCGTTCGCCGCCGTGCTGAAGGCCGGGCTCGACAGCTTCACGATCGACAACAGCGACGTCAGCGTGCTCGTCACGAACCTCAAGGCCGCGCTCCAGCAGGGCCGCATCACCGAGGCCGACGTCGACAAGTCCGTGCGCAGCGTGCTGTCGATCCGGACCCGGCTGGGGCACTTCGACCCGGACGGCGGGCCGTACAAGAAGATCACCGCCGACGTGATCGACAGCGCGGCGCACCGCAAGCTCAACCGCGAGACCGCCGGCAAGGCGGCGGTGCTGCTGAAGAACTCCGGCGTGCTGCCGCTGGCCAAGCCGAAGTCCGCGGCCGTCGTCGGGCCGCTGTCGGACCGGCTCTACCGCGACTGGTACGCGGGGCAGCTCCCGTACCAGGTGACGCCGCTCGACGGGATCAAGGAGCGGGTGCCCGACGTGCGCACCGGCGAGGGGCTGGAGCGCATCGCGCTCAAGCACCTCGACTCCGGCAAGTACATCACCGCCAGCGGCACCGGCCCCGACGACAACGCCACGCTCAGCGACACCGCCCCCACCGCCGCCTCGCAGTGGGACCTCACCGACTGGACCGGCGGCGTGTCCACGCTGCGCAACGCCGGCAACGGCAAGCTGCTCGGCGGCGACTGGCGCTCGCTCGACACCGACGACGCCGAGCCCGACGGCTGGTACGTCTCCCAGCAGTTCGCGCTGGAGCGGCAGCCCGACGGCAGCCACCTGATCCGCTACGCGGGGTTCGAGACCGTCGAGAGCTGGTTCGGCCTCCCCGACGCCTATGTGGGCGTCACCGCCGACGGCACGCTCGGCCTGGTGCCCAAGGCGCAGGCCGCGAAGTTCGCCAAGGAGGTCGTCTCCGACGGCGTGGCCGAGGCCGCCGCGCAGGCCGCCAAGGCCGAGGTCGCCGTCGTGGTGGTGGGCAGCCACCCGTTCGTGGCCGGGCGCGAGTTCCACGACCGCGACACCCTGAAGCTCGGCGAGGGCCAGCGGCGGCTGATCGAGGCCGTCCGCAAGGCCAACCCGCGCACGGTCGTGGTGCTGGAGACCAGCTACCCCGTCATCGTGGACGCGCCGACGCTGCTGTGGACCACCCACGCGGGCGCCGAGACCGGCCACGCCGTCGCCGACGTGCTCTTCGGCGACGTCAACCCCGGCGGCCGGCTCACCCAGACCTGGCCGGCCACCGACGACCTGCCGAGCATCCTGGACTACGACCTGACCAAGACCGGCATGACGTACCTGTACGGGAACGACCGGCCGCTCTACGCCTTCGGGCACGGCCTCAGCTACACCTCCTTCGCCTACCAGGGCCTGCGTGTGCAGGGCGAGCGGGTCAGCGTCAAGGTCACCAACACCGGCAAGGTCAGGGGAGACGAGGTCGTCCAGCTCTACACCCACCAGCGCTCCTCCCGCTTCGAGCAGCCCGTCAAGCAGCTGCGCGGCTTCCAGCGGGTCACCCTGAACCCCGGCGAGACCCGCACGGTCACCTTCACCCTGAAGAAGTCCGACCTCGCCGTCTGGGACCACACCCGCGGCAAGTGGACCGTCGAGAACGCCACCCACGACGTGCTCGTCGGCTCCTCCTCCGACCGGATCCGCCAGTCCACGACGCTGCGCGTGTCTGGCGAGACCGTCCCCGTGCGCGACCTGACCAGGACCACCCGCGCCATGGACTTCGACGACTACTCCGGCGTCGCCTTCGCCGACGAGAGCAAGGTGCGCGGCGAGGTCGTCGAAGGGTCGGCGGGTGACTGGGTCTCCTTCACCGGCGCCACCTGGGGCTCCCGCCTGACCGCCTCGGTCGCCTCGGCGGGCGGCGGCTCGTTCGAGGTCCGGCGCGGCTCACCGACCGGCGCCCTGCTCGCCACCGTCCAGGTGCCCGCCACCGGCGGGATCTACCAGTACGGGAACGTGAGCGCGACCGTGAAGGCGGGGAGCGGGAGCGTGTACCTCGTGTTCAAGGGCGACCTGCGGATCAGGGACTTCGCGTTCACCAGGTCGTGAACCAGGTCCGGCAGCATCCTGCGATCCACTCCGTTCGTTGAAAGGGAGCTCATGAAGCGGACGATCGCGGGTGCCGTCGTGGCGGCCATGGCCACGCTCATGGCCGCCACTCCCGCCCAGGCGGCGCCGGCAGACCCGTCAAGGGCGCCGCCGAAGAGCGAGGGGGCAGGCTGAGGGCCGGTAGTTGACTTTATTGGATAGCGATGTTATCTAATAGAGCTAGGTAGTACTGCTATCCAATGGAGGTTCCGGTGACTGTTGCCGTCCTGCTGATCGCCACCGTGGCGTTCCGGCTGCTCGGATTGCTCGGCGTGCGCCGCTTCGCCACGTGGCGGGTGAGCGCCGCCCACGGGCTCGCGGTCATGCTCGTGATGACCGCGAGCGCCCACTTCGTCCCCGGTGACGTGACGTTCATGCCGAACTATGACGACATGGTGGCCATGGTGCCGTCGTTCGTGCCGTTCCCGGGCTTCATGGTGTACCTGAGCGGGGTGCTGGAGCTGGCCGGGGCCGTCGGGCTGGTGCTGGAGCCCACGCGCAGGGCCGCCGGCATCTGCCTGGCGCTGCTGTTCGTCGCGTTGCTGCCGGCCAACGTCAACGCGGCCGAGCTCGGCCTGGAGGACGTCGGGTCGCCGCTGTGGCAGCGCGTCCCCGAGCAGGTGCTCTACATCGGGGTCGCCCTCTGGGCGGCGGGGCTGCGCCGGCCGTCAGCGGACCGTCCAGCCGCCGTCGATCACCAGCGTGTGCCCAGTGATCAGGGCAGCGGCCGGTGAGGCCAGGAAGAGCACCGCGCCGGCGACGTCCATCGGCTCGCCGATGCGGTGCAGCGCCGCGATCCGCTCGATCACGTCGGCCTCGAACGCCGGGTCCGACAGGGCGGGCTCGGTGCCAGGGGTGCGGATGAAGGTCGGGGCGACGTTGTTCACCCTGACGCCGTGCGGGCCCCACTCGACGGCGAGGCAGCGGGTGAGGTGGGCGATGGCGGCCTTGGTCATGCAGTAGACGGACTCGCCGGGCAGCGCCACCTCGCCGGCCTGCGAGCCCACGTTCACGATCATGCCGTGCCCCTGCTCGATCATCGCCCGGCCGGCCGCCTGGCTGGCCAGGAAGGTGCCCTTCAGGTTCACCTGCAAGGTACGGTCGAAGTCCTCCTCCGTCACGTGCTCGGCCGGGTTGCCGGGAGCGATGCCCGCGTTGTTGACCAGGATGTCGATCCTGCCGAACCGGTCCAGCGTGTGCCGGACCGCCGCGGAGATCTGGGCGGGGACGGTCATGTCCATCTGCAGCGGCAGCGCCGCGCGTCCCATGCGCTCGATCTCGGCGGCCAGGCCCTCGTCCGCCGTGACGTCCCGGAGGCCGAGGGCGAGGTCGGCCCCGGCGTGGGCCAGGGCCAGCGAGATGGCCCGTCCGAGGCCCCTCGCCGCGCCCGTGACCAGCGCGATCCTTCCGTCCACCCGGTACTCGGGAAAGCCTGCCATGACGCCCCTTAATTGGTTGCTTGTCCAAACTATTGACCTGCGTTACGCGCGTGTGTGAGCCTTCTGGGTGAAGCTCATGCGCGAAGGCGCGGCGACGGTCAGGGTCGGTGCACTCTGCTCGTGCATGGCGGTCATTCTGACGCCTCTGGCGCGCCCTCCGGCGTGCCCGGAAAGGAAGAGCCGCGCATGCGAAGAAGATTATTCGTCATGCTCACGACCGCCGCCGTCCTGCTCGTGGCGGCCGTGGTGCGGATGTCGCCGGTCTCGGCGGTCGCCGCCGACCCGTACGCGTACAAGAACGTGCGGATCGACGGCGGCGGGTTCGTGCCGGGCATCATCTTCAACCCGACCGAGCGCAACCTCATCTACGCCCGCACCGACATCGGCGGCGCGTACCGGTGGAACCAGTCCACGAAGTCCTGGACCCCGCTGCTCGACTGGGTCGGCTGGGACAAATGGGGCTACAACGGTGTGATCAGCATGGCCACCGACCCCGTCCAGACCAACCGCGTGTACGCCGCCGTCGGCATGTACACCAACTCCTGGGACCCGAACAACGGCGCCATCCTGCGCTCCACCGACAAGGGCGACACCTGGCAGGTCACGGCGCTGCCGTTCAAGCTGGGCGGCAACATGCCCGGCCGGGGCATGGGCGAGGCCCTGTCCGTGGACCCCAACGACAACCGCGTCCTCTACTTCGGCGCGCCCAACGGCAACGGCCTGTGGCGCAGCACCGACTACGGCGCCACCTGGTCGAAGGTGACCAGCTTCCCCAACGCCGGCAACTACGCCCAGGACCCCAGCGACCCCAACGGCTACCTCAGCCACCGGCCCGGCGTGATCTGGGTGACCTACGACAAGCGCTCCTCCAGCGCCGGCAGCGCCACCAAGACCATCTACGTGGGCGTCGCCGACAAGGACAACACGGTCTACCGCACCACCGACGGCGGCGCCACCTGGTCCCGCCTCGCCGGGCAGCCCACCGGCTACATCGCCCACAAGGGCGTGCTCGACACCGTCAACGGCTACCTCTACCTCGCCACCAGCGACACCGGCGGCCCGTACGACGGGGCCAAGGGCGACGTGTGGCGCTACGCCACCGCCACCGGCACCTGGACGCAGATCAGCCCCATCCCGTCGTCCAGCTCCGACGACTACTTCGGCTACAGCGGCCTGACCATCGACCGGCAGCACCCGTCCACGATCATGGTCGCCACCCAGGTCTCCTGGTGGCCGGACGTCATCTTCTTCCGCTCCACGGACTCCGGCGCCACGTGGACCCGCGTGTGGGACTGGACCTCCTACCCCAACCGCTCGTTCCGCTACAAGATGGACATCTCCGCGAACCCGTGGCTGACCTTCGGCACCAACCCGCAACCCCCCGAGGTTACGCCCAAGCTCGGCTGGATGACCGAATCCCTGGAGATCGACCCGTTCGACTCCAACCGGATGATGTACGGCACCGGCGCCACCATCTACGGCACCGAGGACCTCGGCCTGTGGGACTCCGGCGGGCAGTTCACCATCAAGCCCATGGCCAAGGGCCTGGAGGAGACGGCCGTCCTCGACCTGATCAGCCCGCCCAGCGGCGCGCCCCTCGTCAGCGGCCTCGGCGACATCGCCGGCTTCCGCCACACCAGCCTGGACGCCGTGCCGTCCATGATGTTCACCCAGCCGGTCTTCACCTCCACCACCAGCCTCGACTACGCCGAGAAGTCCCCCTCGATCATGGTCAGGGCCGGCAACTTCACCGACGCAGACCGCCCGAACGACAGCCACGTCGCCTTCTCCACCGACGGCGGCGCCAACTGGTTCCAGGGCACCGAGCCCGGCGGCGTCAACGAGGGCGGCACCGTCGCGGCGGCCGCCGACGGCTCCCGCTTCGTCTGGGCACCCAAGGGCGTCACCCCCGTCTACTCCGTCGGGTACGGCAACTCCTGGCAGACCGCCACCGGCCTGCCCACCGGCGCAACCGTCGAGTCCGACCGGGTCAACCCCATGAAGTTCTACGGCCTCAGCGGCGGCCGCCTCTACCTCAGCACCAACGGCGGCGCCACCTTCACCGCCACCGCCGCGACCGGCCTGCCCGCCACCGCCACCAAGTTCAAGGCCGTGCCCGGCATCGAGGGTGACCTGTGGCTGGCCGGCGAGGGCGGCCTCTGGCACTCCACCAACAGCGGCGCCTCCTTCACCAAGGTCTCCGGCGTCACCAGCTCTGTGAACGTCGGCTTCGGCAAGGCCGCGCCCGGCGCCACGTACCAGGCGATCTACGCCGTCGCCACCGTCGACGGCACCGCCGGCCTGTACCGCTCCGACGACGCCGGCTCGTCCTGGATGCGCATCAACGACGACAAGCACCAGTGGGGCAACATGGGCGAGGCGCTGACGGGCGACCCCCGCGTGTACGGCCGCGTCTACGTGGGGACCAACGGGCGCGGCATCATCTACGGCGACCGCACCGGCCCGCCCGTCACCGTCACCCCGACCGTGACGCCCACGGTCACCCCGACCGTGACGCCCACGGTCACCCCGACCGTGACGCCCACGGTCACCCCGACCGTGACGCCGACCGTCACCCCCACCACTGATAGCGGTTGCACCGCCACCTACAAAGCCGGCAACTCCTGGCCCGGCGGCTTCCAGGCCGAGGTCTCCGTCAAGAACACCGGCACCGCCGCCATCACCGGCTGGAAGGTGACATGGACCTGGCCGGGTGACCAGAAGATCACCCAGATCTGGGGCGCCACGCAGACCCAGTCGGGCGCCAACGTGACCGCCGTCAACGTCGGCTACACCGGCAACGTGGCCGCCGGCGCCTCGACGTCGTTCGGCTTCAACGGCGGCTACACCGGCACCAACACCCCGCCCGCCACCCTCACCTGCACCCCCGTGTAGGGCTCGGGGAGGCGCTGCCCCGGCTGGGAGCCCCACGGGCAGCGCCTCCTCCAGCGGGCCAGGGACATGCGCACACCAGCCCGCGGCCCTGTAGGCCGAGCGCCGGCCGCTCTACCGTTGCGCGCCGTTCACGTGCTGACGCCCGCCCGTACGGACGCCCCTTCACCTACCACCGCATGCCCGCCCTCGGCCTGCGCGTCGAGCTGGTGGACGGGTCGCAGAGGCCGCGGTTCCTACGGACGTGGGGGCCTGCGGACGTGGAGTCTGCGGGACGTGGGCTCTGCGGGACGTGGGCTCTGCGGACGTAGGGCCTGCGGGTGAGCCCTCCGGGTAGCTGGCCCGCATGCACACACTCGTCAAGGGCTTGATCGCGGGCGCGGCCGGCACCAGCGCACTCAATATCGCTACATATCTCGACATGGTGATCCGGGCGCGCGCCGCCAGCAGCACCCCGCAGCAGGCCGTGGAGAAGCTGTCCGACCTCACGGACGTCGGCCTGGGAGACGGCGAGCAGGCCGAGAACCGCAAGCAGGCCCTGGGCTCCCTCCTCGGCTACGCCACGGGCGCGGGCGCCGCCCTCTGCTACGCCCTGCTCGCCGCCGGCCGCCGCCCGTCCTGGCCGGTGGGGGTGTCGGCGCTGACGGCGCTGGCCATGGCCGGCTCGAACGTCCCGCTGACGGCCCTCGGCGCCACGGACCCGCGCGAGTGGCCGCCCTCCGCCTGGATCTCGGACGCGCTCCCGCACCTGGCGTACGGGATCACCGCGTACGCGGCCTACGAACTGCTGCGTTGCTGACCCGACGAGCCCGGCACCGGTCGCCTCACCGGTAGGAGTCGATGAGCCGGGCGAGGTGCCGGCCCGCGATCTCCAGTGGCGCCTCGCTCTGGGACACCTGGGCCGACAGCTCCGCCCCCTCCAAGAGGTTGATCACGGTGTGGGCGAGGTCGTGGGCGACGTCGTCGGCGAAGCCGGAGCGGGTGAGCTTGTCGCGCACCAGCGCGCGCCAGCTCTCGTAGGCATCCTCCGCGGCCTGCCGGATGGCGGGCTCGCGGCCGACGCTCTCCAGTGCCGTGGTGGTGACGGGGCAGCCGTCGACCCAGCCGGACTCGCGCAGGCCCGTGGCCAGGTCGCGGGTGCAGGCGATGATGGCGGCGGCCGGGTCGTCCTCCTGGTCGAACGCCGTGCGCAGGAACTGGGCGAACTCCTTGTCGCCGTGGCGGACGGCCTCGACGGCCAGCTCCCGCTTGCCGCCGGGGAAGAAGTGGTAGACCGAGCCCAGCGTGGCCTGGGCCTCCTGGGAGATCTGCTTGAGGCCCGTCGCCTCGTATCCCTGCTGCTGGAGCAGGCGGGAGGTGGTCCGGACGATCCGCTCCCGGGTGCCGAGCTCGTGCTGGGTCCGCATGCCGTCCATCCTACTGGTTAGAGCGTTCGTTCTAGTGGTGTGGCGCTTTCTGAATAGAGCGTTCGTTCTAGAGAAGGAGAGGACGCCCATGGGACGGGCCATGGCCGGCGCCTACCTCGGCAGGGGCTACGAGGTGACGGGGTGGAACCGCACCGCCGCGCGGGCGGACGAGCTGGTGGCCAGGGGCGCCGGGCCGCGCTGGAGGTGCTGACCGGCATCGACCACCTCGGCGAGGACCCGGGTGCTGAAGCGCGCTGCCCCGGCTACCAGACCTGAAGCGCCGCTGACCCGGCTACCAGAACCGCACCTCGGGATAGCTCTCGGACGGACCGTCCAGCAGCGGCTGCGGCTTTCCCTTCAGGTGCAGGTCGAGGAAGGCGGTCACGTACGTGCGGGTGACGCGCAGGGCTCGCTCGCCGTCCAGGGGGAACTCGCCCAGCCCGAGCTGCGGCAGGAGCACCGCGTAGTCCATGAAGCTCATGTGCTCGGCGCCGGTCACGGTCAGCCAGCGCTTCCAGTCGCCGGTCACGTGCGGCCAGAACTGGTCCCACGAGCCGTCCTTGCCGCCGGACTGCGGCTGGTGCCGGGGGTTGCCGATCATCATGAAGGGCTTGTCCAGGGGCTTGGCCGGGGTCGGGGGGTTGTAGGTGCCGTCGAGGTTGACCACCGCCTGCACCCGCCTGGAGGTGGGCAGCAGGTGCGCCGCGCTCTGGCCGCCGACCGAGTGGCCGACCATGGCGACCCTGCGCTCGTCGACGAGCCGCTTCCAGTGCTTGCTCTTGGCCAGCCGGTCGAGGACGAACGCGGTGTCTGCCGCCCGCACCCGCGCCACCTTCTCCCCGGTCTCGGCCGTCTGCCCGGCCTTGCCGGCCTCGAAGGTGACGGTGCGGCCGTCGGGGAAGGTGGTGGCCAGCGACTCGTACGTGTGCTCGATGCCCGCCACCAGGTAGCCGCGGCTGGCGAACTCCTCCGCCAGGGAGGTCATGGTCGCCCGGGGCAGCGTCATGCCGGGGGACAGGACCACCAGCGGCCAGCCGCCCTTGCGCGGCAGCGCGGGGGCACCGGACCTGGCGTGCGTCACGGTCTTGGCGAGGGTGTCGGCGGGCACGTCCTTCAGGCGCGGCTCGCTCCTGATGATCAGCTCGGACTCGCGCGGCGTCAGGTAGCGGGCCGGCGCGCCCGTGGAGGCGCGCGCCGGGTACCAGATCGACACCATCAGCTCCCGCGCCTTCCGCTGGGGAACCCACGGGTCGGGGCGGCTGGTGTCGACGAGGTGCAGGTCGGTCTTGCCGACGGCGAGATCGCCGGTGGGGGCCGGCAGCCGGAGAACGGGCGGCGCGGCCTGAGCCGGGGGCGCCGCGAGGACGGTCAGCGAAGCGGAGAGCGCGAGCACGGTCGCGGCCAAGGTCTTCCTCATGCCGCCCACCGTGCCACCCGGCCGCGCCGGACCGTCCCCGGCGAAAGTAGCCGCGCACCCCCGACTTTCGTCGGTCACCCCTTGATGGCGCCGACGATCACACCCTTCGTGAAGTGGCGCTGCACCAGGGGGTACATGATGAGCGCGGGGATGACGGCGATCACCACGATCGCCATCTTGATGGCCAGGGTCGGGGGCGCGTCGCCGGTGACGCCGGCCGTGGCCGCCGGTAAGGGGTTGGAGTCCACGACGTACTGGCGCAGGATCAGCGCCAGCGGCCACTTGCGGGTGTCGTCCATGTAGAGCATCGCGTTGAACCACGCGTTCCAGTACCCGACCGCGTAGAACATCGCCACCACGGCCGTGACCGCCTTCGACATGGGCAGCACGATGCGGAACAGGATGCGGAACTCGCCGGCCCCGTCGATGCGGGCGCTGTCCAGCAGCTCGCCGGGGATGTTCATGAAGAACGAGCGCAGCACGACCACGTTGAACGCCGACACGGCCGTGGGCAGGATCAGCGACCAGTAGCTGTCCTTGAGCCCGAGCCCGCTCACCATCAGGTACACGGGGATGATGCCGGGGAAGAACACGAACATCAGCAGCACGGTGAACAGCAGCGGCCGGTGCAGGAAGGAGCCGGGGCGCGACAGCGAGTACGCCCCGAGCACGCTCACCCCGGCGCTGATCAGGGTGCCGACGACGGTGACGCCGGTGCTGACGAGCACGGCCCGGCTGACGACGGTGTCGGAGAAGATCTGCCGGTACGCCTCGAACGTGATCCCGTCGGGCACCAGCACGAGACCGCCCGCCCGGTTGACGGTGGCGGAGGAGCTGAGGCTGGTCAGGACGATCGTGTAGAGGGGGCCGAGCACGGCGACGAGGATGAGGGTGATCAGGGTGCCCTTGCCGAGCTGGCCGGCCGGCGAGGGCCGCTCCTCCCAGGGCGCCAGCCGCGCGGGTTTCCTGCGGGTGAGAGCGGTCATGATCGTGAATACACCCCTCGTTCGCCGAACGCGTGCGCCACGCGGTTGGCCGCGATGATGAGCAGCAGCCCCACGACGCCCTTGAACAGCCCGGCCGCCGCGCCGTACCCGAGGTCGCCGGTGCGGATGCCCGACCAGTACACGAACGTGTCGAAGACCTCGGACGCCTCGCTGCCGACGGCGCTGCGTTGCAGCATGAACTGCTCGAAGCCGACGTTCAGGGCGTCGCCGAGGCGCAGGATGAGCAGCAGGACGATCACGGGCCGCAGGCCGGGCAGCGTGATGTGCCACATGCGCCGCCACCGGCGAGCGCCGTCCACGGCGGCGGCCTCGTACAGGTTGGGGTCGATGGTGCTGAGGGCGGCCAGGAAGATGATCGCGCCCCAGCCGGCGTCCTTCCAGATGGTCTGCGAGGTGAGCAGCAGGATGAAGGTGTCGGAGTTCGTCATCAGGTCGACGCCCTCGTGGCCGTGCTGCCGCAGGGTCTGCGCGAGCAGGCCGGCGCCGCCGAACATCTGCTGGAAGACGGCGATGACCAGCACCCAGGAGAAGAAGAACGGCATGTAGACGACGCCCTGCACGAACGCCCGCAGCTTGGCCGAGACGATGCTGTTGAGCAGCAGCGCCAGCAGGATCGGCACGGGGAAGTAGAAGACGAGCTGGAAGGCGGTGATGGACAGGGTGTTGGTGATGGCGCGGATGAACTGCGGGTCCTGGAAGAGCAGCGCGAAGTTGGTGAAGCCGATGACGGGGCTGCCGAGGATCCCGTCGGTGTACGGGTTGTAGTCCTGGAAGGCGATCACGTTGCCGAGCGCCGGCACCCACCAGAAGGCGACGACGATCAGCAGCATGGGCAGGTTCATCACCAGCAGCGGCCAGTCCCTGCGCAGCTTGGCCCGCCAGGTCGGCTCGTGCGGCTTGGTGCGGGTTTCCGGGGGCGTGGTACGGCCGGGGGAGCGCCGCCGGGTGGTCACGGCGCCCATGGGAGGCCCTTTCCGACGTTCATGAAGAAGACCTCAAAGCCTGCCGTTCTCCCGCGCGACCTTCATGTAGAACTCGCGCGCCTCGTTCCCGCCCTGCTCCTGCCACTCCTTGACGATCTTGGGCCATTCGGAGACGGGGCGCTTGCCGCGGAAGATCTCGTGCATCTTGTCCTCGGTGGGGGTGGTCAGCCCGGCCATCTTGGAGGGCGTCTCCACCCGGATGCCCACGAAGGGGTCGTTCTCCAGGAGCTTGGCCGCCTTGGTCTGCCAGTCCCACAACGACTGGACGAGGCCCTCGTACTGGCTCATCGCGTTGGCGTTGGGCCGGCCCGACAGGAACAGGTAGGTGGGCGCGACCTCCTTGCGGCCGAGCGCGGTCTGCTTGACCTGGCCTTTCTCGACCGTGTAGTGCTTGCCCTCGATGCCGTTGGAGCACAGCTCGTACTCCTGGGTGCCGAACGGCCCTGAGGCCCAGTTCGACAGGGCGAGCAGCTCGCGGGTGCGGGCGTCGCCGAGGCCCTTCCTGATGAAGACGAACATGCTGGCGGGCTCGTTGCGCCACATGATGGGGGTGCCGCCGGCGTGCGCCGGGTACGGGTCGACGATCTGCATGTCGAACTTCGGGTTGTCGGCCTGGAAGCGGCCCAGGGCCTCGTGCCAGGCGCCGAGCCCGTCACGGTAGACGACCATTTCGCCGCTGCCGAAGATGGCCTTGTTGTCGGCGTCCTTGTTGGCCACGATGTCGGGGTGCACGTAGCCGGCCTCGAAGAGCTTGGTGACGGCTTCGATGGAGGCCATCCACTCCTCGGTCTCGTACTTGTAGATCAGCGTGCCGTCGCTCTTCTTGCGCCACTCGCGCGGCGCGCCGAACGCCCGCTGGAGCTCCTGCTCCATGCCGCCGCCGAACGCCCAGCGCTTCTTCTTGGGGTCGGTGATCGCCTTGCCGAGGGCGGCGAGGTCGTCGGCGCTCTTGGGGTGCTCCAGGCCGAGCTCTTCCATGATGTCCTGGCGGACGAACGTGGCGAACGGGTACGGGTCGTTCTGCCAGGGGATGCCCTGGAGGAGGCCGCCGAAGACGCCGTACTGCCAGGCTGCGGTGTCGTAGTTGGCCAGCAGGGGGAACTCCCTGGCCTTGTCCCCGGTCAGGTAGGGCGACAGGTCGGCGAAGAGCTTGTTGGCGGCCTCGGTGAAGTGGCCGATCTTGATCAGCTCCCACTGCGGGACCATCACCATCTCGGGCACGTCGCCGCTGGCCAGGACGGTGCTGAGCTTCTGCCCGTAGGTGTTGCCGTCGGAGATGTTGAAGCGGACGACGCCGCCGAGCCGCTTGTTGACCTCGTCGTAGTAGGAGTTGCTGCCGAGGCCGGGCGGCACCGTGCCCCACAGCGGGGTCATCGCGGTGACCTCCTTGCCGCTGGTGAGCGGCGGGGTGGTGACGGCCTGCACCATCTGGGCGGGCCTGGTCAGGAAGCCGGGCTGGACGAACTCGCTGCCGGGCAGGTCGGGCTTGAGCCCGGGGATCTCGAACGGCACCCTGGTCGGCACCAGGCTCTTGAGCTTGTCGGCGGCCACGGCCGTGCCCTTCGACACCTGTCTCTTCTCGGCGCAACCGGCCACCAGAACGCTCGCGCCTACCAGGCCGAGGAATCCGCGGCGAGTCGTGGACGTGGGCATCTCGCTCCCTTCTCGGAGTGGGGATGGCCCCGATACATTTAGTTGGTATTCCGGCCAAACAAATTAGTAGACTGTGACCGTGGCCACAAGTGAGCGCGGTGGTCACAGGTTGGTGAAGGGAGCCGGCGATGCGGCATGCTGGGGTCATCTCTTGGCGGGAACGGGGCTGATATTGATCACTTCTACGACCGGCCCTCAGCCGGCCGACTTCGCCGACGTACGGGCCACCAACCTCGCGGTCGTGCTGCGGTTCGTCCGCGAGCACGCGCCGTGCTCGCGCGCCGACATCGCGGCCTCCACCGGGCTGAACAAGGCGACGGTCTCCAGCCTGGTCGCCGACCTCATCGACCGCCGGCTGGTCCGCGAGACGGGCCTGACGGAGAACCGCGTCGGCAGGCCGGCCACGATGCTCGTCCTCGACGGCTCCCCGTACGCCGCCATCGGCGTCGAGATCAACGTCGACACCGTGTCGGCCGTGGCCACCGACCTGGCGGGGGAGCGGCTGCTGACCTGGCGGCGCTCGTTCTCCGGCGGTGACTCGGTCAATCAGGGCGTGGCCGGCGTCGGCGCGATCATCAGGCGCGTGGTCAGCCGCATGGCCAAGGAGGAGCGCCAGGTGCTCGGCCTGGCCGTGGCCGTGCCGGGGCTGATCGACGTGCAGGGCACCGTCCGCATCGCGCCCAACCTCGGCTGGCACGACGCCGACATCGGCGGCGACCTCGCCAAGGCGCTGCGCGACCCCGGCTTCCCCATCCAGGTCGACAACGACGCCAACCTCGGGGCCCTGGCCGAGCAGCGCTTCGGCGCGCACGCGGGCGCCTCCGACCTGGTCTACCTCACCGGCGAGCTGGGCGTGGGCGCCGGCATCATCCTCGACGGGCGGCTGCGGCGCGGCGGGCGCGGCTACAGCGGCGAGATCGGCCACGTGCAGGTCGACCCCGAGGGCCCCGCCTGCTACTGCGGGCGGCGCGGCTGCCTGGAGGCCATGGCGGGCATCGGCGCCGTGCTGCGCCGGGATCCGTCGCCGGCGGAGATCCAGGTCGAGGTGGAGGAGGTCGTACGCCTGGCGCGGGCCGGCGACGCCGAGACGGTCGGCAACCTGGGTGCGGTGGGCCGCAGCCTCGGCGTGGGCGTGTCGATCCTGGCGAACCTGCTCAACCCCGAGGTGGTGATCCTCGGCGGCTACTACGTGCCGCTCGCGCCGTGGCTGCTGCCCGCCGTCCACGAGGAGGTCGCCGCCCGCGTGATCGCCTCGGAGGCCGGAGGCGTGCAGGTCGTGGCCTCGACGCTCGGGTACGACGCCGCCGCGCTGGGGGGCGCGGCCAGGGTGCTCGACTCCGTCGATTCGGGAAGATTGCCGGGAGGATTGTCGCGAATCCCTTGACCTTGGTCACGGGGACGTGCACCCTTCAGTCAACCCACCGAAATGTCCGCGTAACTTCCCCAGGCCGGTCGTCGAAGCGCTTCGACACTCTCAGAGGGATGATCATGCAACAACCCCCCTTCCGTGACCCAGCGGCCCCGCTTCGCGACCGGATCGACGACCTGATGGGCCGGCTCACCCTTGAGGAGAAGGTGGGCCTGCTGCACCAGTACCAGACCCCGGTCGAGCGGCTCGGGCTCGGCGCGTTCCGCACGGGCACCGAGGCGCTGCACGGGCTGGCCTGGCTCGGCCCCGCCACCGTCTTCCCGCAGGCCATCGGCCTGGCCTCGACGTGGGACCGCGACCTCGTGCGCCGGGTCGGCGCCGCGACGAGCGACGAGGTGCTGGCCTTCCACCACAAGGATCCCGCCGGGGCGGGCCTGAACGTGTGGGCGCCCGTGGTCAACCCGCTGCGCGACCCCCGGTGGGGACGCAACGAGGAGGGGTACTCCGAGGACCCGTGGCTGACCTCGGTCATGGCCACCGCGTACGCCTCCGGCCTTCGTGGGAGCGCTCCCGGAACGCTGAAGACCGCCCCCACCCTGAAGCACTTCCTCGCCTACAACAACGAGACCGACCGCTGCACCACCTCCAGCAACCTGCCGCCCCGGGTGCTGCACGAGTACGAGCTGCCCGCCTTCCGCGGCCCCATCGAGTCGGGCGCCGCGGTCGCCGTGATGCCGTCGTACAACCTGGTCAACGGCCGCCCCGCGCACCTCAGCCCGCTCATCGGGCGGGTGCTGCGCTCCTGGGCGCCGGACGACCTGCTCGTGGTCAGCGACGCGTACGCGCCGGGCAACCTCACCAGCCCGCAGAACTACCACGACTCGCTGCCCGAGGCGTACGCGCACGCGATCAAGGCCGGGCTCGACAGCTTCACCCAGGACGACGACCGCTCCGAGGCCACGCTCGGCCACGTCCGCGACGCCCTCGCGCGCGGCCTGCTGGACGAGCGGGACATCGACGCGGCCGTCCGCCACACGCTGTCCGTCCGGTTCCGGCTGGGCGAGTTCGACCCCTCGACGCCGTACGACGACATCAACGACAACGTGGTCAACTGCCCCGAGCACCAGGCGCTGGCCAGGGAGGCGGCGCGGCGCTCGTTCGTGCTGCTGGACAACGACGGCCTGCTGCCGCTCCGGGACGTCACGAAGCTCGCCGTGATCGGGCAGCTCGGCAACACCCTCATGGAGGACTGGTACAGCGGCACCCTGCCGTACGCGGTCACCGCCCGCGCCGGGCTGGCCGAGCGGTGCGCGACCACGTTCTGCGAGGCCGTGGACCGGGTGGCGCTGACCGCCGACGCGGGGCCCGTCACGGCCGACCCGGCGGGCGGGCCGCTGAGCGCGGGAGCCGCGGAGCCGGGCCTGTTCGACCTGTTCGACTGGGGCGGCGGCGCGTACGCGCTGCGGGCCGTGGCCACCGGCCGGTTCGTGTCGGTGGAGGGCACGACGCTGGTCAACGACCAGCCGGGGCCGAACGGGTGGGAGGTGCGCCAGACGTTCCGCATGGAGGAGCGCCCGCGCGGCACGCTCGCCCTGCGCCACATCTCCTCAGGCTGCTACGTCGGCGTCGCGGAGGACGGCGTGCTGCGCCTGGTGGACGATGCCGACCAGGCCGCGTGGCTGGCCATGGACGTGGTCAGGAGCGGCACCGACGAGGCCGCCCGCCTGGCCGCGGAGGCGGACGTGGCGGTCGTGGTGGTCGGCGACCACCCGCTGGTGAACGGCCGCGAGACCGAGGACCGCATGACGCTGGCGCTGGCCTCCGCCCAGGACGCCGTGGTCCGCGCCGTGCGCAAGGCGAACCCGCGTACCGTCATGGTCATCACCAGCGGCTACCCGCTCACCTGGACCGAGGGCGACCTGCCGGCGGTGCTCTGGTCGGCGCACGGCGGCCAGGAGTACGGCCACGCCCTGGCCGAGGTGCTCTTCGGCGACGCCGACCCGGAGGGCCGCCTCACGCAGACGTGGTACCGCTCCGAGCAGGAGCTGCCCGACCTGCTCGACTACGACATCATCGCCTCCGACGCCACCTACCAGTACTTCCGCGGCGTCCCCCTGCACCCCTTCGGCCACGGCCTCAGCTACACCACCTTCGCCTACGCCGACCTGCGCGTCCGCCTGGCCGGCGACGTGCTGGAGGCCGAGGTCACGGTGACGAACACGGGCGAGCGGCCCGGCGTCGAGGTCGTGCAGTTCTACACCCACCAGCAGCGCTCGCGGGTCAAGCAGCCGCTGCGCCGCCTGCGCGGCTTCGAGAAGGTACGCCTGGAGCCGGGCGAGAGCCGCACCGTGGAGCTCCGGCTGCCGGTCGCGGACCTGGCGTTCTGGGACGTCACCCGGGGCAGGTTCGTCGTGGAGCGCGCCCCGCACCGGCTCATGGTCGGCCGCAGCGCCACCGACCTGCGGCTCAGCGCCCGCTTCGAGGTCGAGGGCGAGGTCATCCCGCCCCAGTCGGGGCTGCTGCGCGCGGCCGACCACGACGAGTACGACGCGATCGCGTTCGTGGACGAGACCAGGCAGGACGGCGACGCGGTGCGCTCCGACGCCGAGGGCGCCTGGATCCTGTTCCGCCAGGTGAACCTGACGGGCGCGGCGACCTGCGTGGCCAGGGCGGGCAGCACCGAGGGCGGCATGATCACGATCCGGCTCGGCGACCCGCTCTACGGCCGGCCGGTGGCCGCGTTCCCGGTGCCGAGGACCGGGCGGTACGACCATCACGCCGTCACGGCCTCGCTCCAGGGCGTGGACGGGGTGCACGATCTGTACGTGGTGTTCGAGGACGAGGGCGTGACCCTGACCGAGGTGGACTTCGGAGCGGGCGCTTGAGCGGGCGCACGGTCACGATCGCGCAGGTCGCCAAGCACGCGGGCGTGGCCGTCAGCACGGTCTCGTACGTGCTCAGCGGCAAGCGGACGATCTCGGCCGACACCAGGCGGCGCGTGCTCGACAGCATCAGCGCGCTCGGCTACCACCCCAACGCCGGCGCCCGCGCCCTGGCCAGCAAGCGCTCAAACGTGATCGCGTTGGTGCTGCCGCTGCGCGCCGGCATGCACGTGCCGGTGCTGATGCGCTTCGCCAGCGCGGTCGTCACGGCCGCCCGCCGCTTCGACCACGACGTGCTGCTGCTGACCGCCGACGAGGGCACGGAGGGCATCCGCCGGGTGGCCGCCAGCGCGCTGGTGGACGCGCTCGTGCTGATGGACGTGGAGCTGGACGACCGCCGGGTGCCGCTGCTGCGCGAGCTGGCCGAGCCGAGCGTGCTCATCGGCTTCCCCGCCGAGCCGGCCGGGCTGACCTGCGTGGACCTAGACTTCGCCGCCGCCGGCGCGCGCTGCGTGGAGCACCTGGCCGAACGCGGGCACGAGGAGATCGCGCTGCTCGGGGCGCCTTCCGTCGTGTACGACCGGGGCACCGGCTTCGCCACCCGCACCCGGGACGGGTTCGTGGAGGCGGTGGGCGAGCACGGGCTCAAGGGGGTCGCGCTGCCGTGCGAGGAGACGTTCGACGAGGTGTACGAAACCGTGCGCGACCTGTTCCTCGACCATCCGGGCCTGTCCGGGCTGGTCGTGCACAACGAGGCCGCGGTGAGCCACGTGCTGTCGGCGCTGCGCCAGCTCGGCCGCCGGGTGCCGCACGACGTGGCCGTGGTGGCGATCTGCCCCGACGACGTGGCCGAGCGGGCCGGGCCGCCGCTGACGTCCGTGCTGATCCCGGCCGAGGAGGTGGGCAGGGAGGCGGTGCGGCTGGTGATGGAGAAGCTGGAGGGCCGTACGGTCCCTGACTCGACCCTCCTGACGCCGCTCCTGGCGGTCCGCGCCAGCACCTGAAACTCCTGACGCCGCTCCCGGCGGTCCGGGCCAGCACCTGAAACTCCTGAAGAGGCCAAATTCGCGGCCGGTAATCGGTCGTGTGCCGACCGTACACCAAATGTGTCGGTTTTTACGCTGTATGTGGTTCCTCGTCCCTTTTTCGCGGGCAGGCTCGCGGGGAGCAAGGGGGAAACCACATGACTACGTCTGTGCAACCGGCGTCAGCCGGACAGATGGGCGGGCACGGCCCCACGGGCTTGGCCGACGTCATCGACACCATCCTCGACCGGGGCCTGGTGATCGACGCCTACGTCCGGGTGTCGCTCGTCGGGATCGAGATCCTGACGATCGACACGCGCGTCGTCATCGCCAGCGTCGACACCTACCTGCGCTTCGCCGAGGCCGCCAACCGGCTCGACATGGCCAAGAGCGAGAAGGGCCTGCCCGAGGTCATCAGCGAGGCCAAGGGCGTGCCCAGCCAGGACAAGACCAAGGAAGTCATCCAGGGCGTGGTGGAAGCAGCGGGCGACACGCTGCAGGAGCTCACCGGCAAGAAGAGCGACCCCGCCGCCGAGGCCTCCATGGAGGAGGAACCCGAGGTCTCCGTCGAACGGACGTCCGGCCCGCCGCGCAGGAAGATCCGGCCGAAGCGAGAGGAAGAGTAAGCACCATGGGACGCTCCACCAAGGTATCCGGCGCCTCCGTGCCCAAGCAGGCCACTCGTCAACGCCAGAACCTCGGCTCCTACGTCTACGGCATCGTGCCCGCCGGCACCAAGGTGCCCGCCGACGTGCAGGGGCTCGGCGACCCCGCCGGCAAGGTCAAGCTCATCGAGCACGAGGACATCGCCGCCCTCGTCAGCGACGTCAACGTGGACCAGCCCTTGGGCCGGCCCGGAGACTTCCTGGCCCACGAAGGGCTGCTCGACGCCATGGCCGACAAGGGGCCCGTGCTGCCGTTCCGCTTCGGCGGCGTGCTCGCCAGCACCGAAGCCGTCGTCGAAGAGCTGCTCGCACCGCACCACGACGACTTCAAGTCCGCCCTGGACCAGCTCCAGGGGTACGCCGAGTTCGTCGTCAAGGGCCGCTACGCCGAGCAGACCGTCCTGGCCGAGATCCTCGCCGAGAGCCCCGAGGCCCAGAGCCTGCGCGAGGCCATCCGCGGCAAGCCCGAGGACGCCACCCGCAACGAGCGCATCCGCCTCGGCGAGATCATCACGGCGTCCGTCGAGGCCAAGCGCGCCATGGACACCCAGATGCTCCTCGACGGCCTGACCGGCCACTACATGCAGGCCTCCCTGCGGGACCCCACCCACGAGTGGGACGCCGTGCACGTGGCCCTGCTGTCCGAACGGGACGACCAGAAGGGCCTGGAGAAGGCGATGAAGGAGTTCGGGGAGCGCTGGGCGGGCCGCGTGGACCTGCGGCTGCTCGGGCCCATGGCCCCCTACGACTTCGTCCTCGCCCAAGGCTAGGAGGTGGACGCTCGTGGGCCTGGTGAGCAGCATTTTCGCCTGGCCGATGTTGCCGGTCAAAGGGCTCATCCGGCTCGCCGAGATGATCCAGGACCAGGCCGACCGGGAGCTGCGCAACCCCGCCGCGGTACGCAGGCGGCTGGAGGAGATCGAAGCGGCGAGAGCGGCCGGGCAGATAACGGAAGAGGAAGAACAGCAAGCCGTCGAGCGCGTCCTTCGGCTGGCGACAGGGAGGTGAGGATGGCCGCCAAGGACAGCGCCGTCGCGGAGGAGCTCAACGCCGTGACGGCCGGCGGAGTCGGTCTGCGGCACATCGTGGACCTGACCACCAAAGAGGCCGAGGGCATCACCTCGGTCGAGCCCGCCGACGACGGCTGGCTCGTCAACGTCGAAGTCATCGAGGACCGCCGGATACCCTCCTCCGGCGACATCCTCGCCGTCTACCAGGCCCAGATCGACCAGGAGGGCAGGTTGTTGTCATACCGGAGAATCCGGCGGTACCGGCGCTCGAACGCCGACACGGGTGAGGCGTTCTGAGATGGACAGAATCTCGCCGTCCGGCCCCGCCATCCGCCCCACGTACGGCGCGGGGCCCGCCAACCGCGAGCCCGCCAACCTCGGTGACATCCTGGAACGCGTGCTCGACCGCGGCATCGTCATCGCCGGCGACATCCGGGTCAACCTGCTCGACATCGAGCTGCTCACGATCAAGCTGCGGCTGCTGATCGCCTCCGTCGACACGGCCAGGGAACTGGGCATCGACTGGTGGGAGCACGACCCGTACCTGTCCGGGCGGGACCGCGAGCTGGTGGAGGAGAACCGCCGCCTGCGCCGCCGCCTCGCCGCCGCCGAGGGCCGCGCCGACGAGGTGGAGGCCGCCGATGCCTGACGACCACACCTGGGGGCCGCCGGCGCCTGACGACCTCACCTACCTGTACGCGGTGGCGCGCGAGCCGCTACCCTGCCCGGCCGGCGTGGGCGACACACCCGTCCGCACCGTCACCCGGGCCGGGCTCGTCGCGTACGTCAGCTCCGTGCCCGCCTGCCACTTCGGCGAGGAGCCGCTGCGGCGCTCCCTGGAGGACCTGGACTGGCTGGCGGAGACGGCCCGCGCGCACCACCGCGTCGTGGACGCCGTCGCCCGCGCCACCACCACCGCGCCGGTCCGGCTCGTCACCGTGTACGAGGACGACGACCAGGTGGCGGAACTCCTCGAACGCCGCGCCACCGCCTTCACCGACGTGCTCACGCAGGTCACGGGGCGGCGGGAGTGGGGCGTCAAGGCGTACACGACCCCGCCCGAACCCTCGGCGGCCACTCCGCCCGGCACCCGGGACACCCGGGACACGCAGGCGTGTGCCGGTTCCGGCGGCGGGGCAGGGCAGGGGGGCCGGCCGGGGACGGCGTACCTGCACCGGCGCCGGGCCACCCTGCGCGGGCGGGAGCAGGCACGCAGGCAGGCGCTGCAGCGCGCCGACCACATCCACCGCGCGCTGTCCGCCCTGGCCGCCGCCGGCCGCCGCCACCGCGCCCAGGACCCGCGCCTGTCGGGCCGCGACGACATGATGCTGCTCAACGGCGCCTACCTCGTGGACGAGACCCGGACCGAGGAGTTCACCGCGCTCGCGGAGCAGCTCGGCGGCGACGGCGTGGAGATCCGCGTGACCGGCCCGTGGGCGCCGTACTCGTTCACCGTCATGGAGCCGGCATGAGACGACGCGACGTGGTCGCCTGCGAGGAGCTGCCGCCCGAGCGCATCGCCCTCGTGGACCTCCTGGACCGGCTCCTCGCCGGCGGCGTCGTCGTGACCGGCGACCTGGTGCTGTCGATCGCCGACATCGACCTCGTGCACATCTCGCTGCGCACGCTGCTCGTGTCGGTGGACGAGCTCGAAGGGAGCCCGTAAGTGGAGGTGCCACCGCCGCCGCGCTGGCGGCTGTCCACCGACCCCGACACCGTCGAGCGCGACCTGACCCGGCTCGTGCTCACCCTCGTCGAGCTGGTACGCCAGCTCGTCGAGCGCCAGTGCGTGCGGCGGATGGAGCAGGGCAACCTGACGGACGAGCAGATCGAGGTGCTGGGGGTCACGCTGATGCGGCTGGAGGAGGCGATGGGCGACCTCTGCGACCGCTTCGACCTGACCCCCGACCAGCTCAACCTCGACCTCGGCCCCCTGGGCACGCTCCTGCCCACCCAGTGACACCCGCGCCTATCCAGGTGCCGGCCGGCCAGGGAGGTCGGGCCTTCACGCGCCCGGACCCGCGTCGTGAGCAGCCGCCCAGGCGGTGACGCCGACGGGCACGCGCGCGTTCACGGCCGTGATGACGGGTGCGGCCGACTCCGGGCCCTGCCCGCCGTACATCTCGATGAGCTGCAGCCCGTCGGCCAGCTTGCCGGCCACGGCGGCCGCCGCCGCCTCGTCGGGCACCGCCAAGAACGTCGTGCTGCCGCCTTCGTCCCGCACCCGCACGACCCGGTCCGCGTCGGGATCGGCGTCCTCGTGCACGATGAGGAACGCCTCCGACAGCACCTCCCCGCTCTCGAACCGCTGCTTGTAAGCCGCCACCCCCGCCAGCGACTCGAACCCGTAGTAGATCGCCCCGACCCGCGCCCGCCCGCCGACGGCCCGCCGCGCCTCCGCCTGCCACACGGCGCCGAACGCGCCGCACAGCTCGACGCGATCGACCCCCTCGTCGACCAGCTCGGTGAGCAGCCCCACGAGCTGACCCGGCTCGGCGATGGCCCGCACGCGCGTGCGCCCGTGCCGGTTCGCCACGTCCAGGATGTCGGCCGCAGGGTCGGCCCCGGCCTCCTCGTAAATGATCACTCTGTTCTTCGACATACCCTCAGGCTGCTACCTCGACCATAGTTGAGGTCAAGCCTCCCGGGTGGCCAGCCCCGGGTATTCGAGCACCAGCCCGGACGCGTCGAACTCCAGCCGGCACTCCACCCCGAACACCGGCGCCGCATAGTCGTAGGACCGCTCACCGGCCCGCGCGTAACGCTGGTCGAGCCGCTCGACACCCAGGTCGAGAGCACGGACGAAAGCCGCCGGCGCTGAGGCCCCGCCCCCGGCGCCTAAGTGGAACCGGTGCACGGGAAACGTGTTGGTCATCGCCGACGACTCCAGATCCACGTCGAGGCACCCGTCGAGGTGCGGAGCCGGACTGCCGTCCACCCGCCAGCGGCCCGCCCCGTCGCACTCCAGCAGCGTGGAGCGGACGCCCGCCGCCGAACGGCTCGTGACCACCGCGCGCCGCGTCACCCAGCCGGGATCGAGGTCGATCGCGTAGTCGACGATCCAGGCGTGGCCGCCCTCGACCGCCGTCGTGCAGCCCTCGACGCGCTGCGGGCGGAAGCGGGCGACCTCGAAGCCCGCACGCGCGGTGTGGTGCCGCCAGGCGGCCGTCTCAGGCAGGGATGCGAAGCTCACACCGGCGATCCTGCCATCCGGGTACGACAAGAACGCGGGGTGCGGCCGTGGCGCACGCGCCCGGAGTCATCCTCTGAGGGGTTTCCCGCCGTCCGGGAGGTGCCAGGGCAGGACGACCGGCGCGGCGGGGACGTCCCCGCTCATCAGGCGCGCCACCAGCGGCCCGAGCCCCCGTGGCACGACCGGCTCCGGGCAGGTGTCCAGCTCGGGCGGCGCCCACCACTGGAACCGGTCGGTCGCCTCCCGCTCCTCCTCGTCCATCCCCGACGTGTCCACCCGCAGCCCCGTGTCCACCCGCAGCAGGAAGTAGGAGTCGCGGGAGAAGAAGCGCCGCCCGCCGACGGCCCAGCCGCCCTCGCTGATCGCCACCACGGGCCCGAGCGCTTCGGGGGTGACGGCGTACCCCAGCTCCTCCCGCAGCTCCCGCGCGGCGGCCAGGCTGGCGCTCTCGCCCGGGTCGATGCCGCCGCCGGGCGTGAAACACGCGTACGGGCGGTGCTCGACCTGGAGCAGCCGGCCCCGGTAGAGGAGGATGCGGCTCGCCGGGTCGACGAGCAGCACCCGGGCCGTGGCCCGCGCGGTCGCGGCGCTCATGAGCCGAGCGTCATCTCGACCGTGATGGCCCAGCGCTCGTGGTCGCGCCAGGCGCCGTCGATGAACTGGAAGTTCGGCGAGTAGCCCTCGCGCTGGAAGCCGACGCGTTCGATCAGCCTGAGGGAGGCGGTGTTGGCGGGCTGGATGTTGGCCTCCAGCCGGTGCAGCTCCATCTCCTCGAACGCGTGCCCGACCAGCAGCCCGAGGCCCTCGGTCATGTAGCCGCGCCCGGTGGTGGTGGCGTAGGCGGAGTAGCCGATGGTCGCGCTCTGGTGGGTGCCCCGGATGATGTGGTTGACGTTGACGCGGCCCACGATCGCGCCGGTGTCACGCAGGCAGATCAGAAACCCTTCGTTGAGTGGCCCGTCGAACCTGGCCAGGTACCGCTCGAAGTCCTCGTACGTGAGGATGGGCGGGCCGGGCATCCACCGGGCCAGCAGCTCCGCGCTCTCCTCGTGCAGGGCCGCGAGCTCCTCGAAGTCCTGGAGGCTGATGTAGCGCAGGGCCACGCGCGGCCCTTCGGCAAGATAGATCACACCAGCCATTCTGGTGGCCGGGCCGGCCCCCGCGGTTCTGGTGGGTGGGCGAGCATGGGGGGATGCTCATCGTCATCGGCGGCCTGCCGGCCACCGGCAAGACCACCCTGTCCCGCCTGCTGGCCGGTCGCCTGGGCGCGGTCCACGTGCGCATCGACACCATCGAGCAGGCGATCGTCCGCTCGGGCCTGGCCTCCCAGCCCCTCGGCCCCGCCGGGTACGCCGTCGGCTACGCCCTCGCCGAGGACCACCTCCGCCAGGGGTTCACCGTGATCGCCGAGTCGGTGAACCCGCTGGCCGTCACCCGCGACGCCTGGCGGGAGGTGGGCGTGCGGGCCGGGGTGCGGGTGGCGGAGGTGGAGGTGACGTGCTCCGATCGGGACGAGCACCGGCACCGCGTCACCTCGCGCTCCACCGACATCCCCGACCTGCGGCTGCCGGCGTGGAGCGAGGTGGTGGGGCGGGAGTACGAGCCGTGGGAACGCGACCACATCACCGTCGACACGGCGGGCCGGACGCCGGAGGCCGCGCTCGAAGCCCTCCTCGAAGCGCTGATCCGCGAGGGGGACGGACACCTCAGCTGAGTCCGCGCGGCGGACGGGCACCTCATCTGACGGACGCTCCCGCCCGGACCGCCTGATCCGGGCGTGGAAATCCCGGGCTTGCGCAACGGCGTGCCCTGTGGAGTGCAATGTTCGCATGACGCGAACGATGTACGTATCTGGAAAAGGTGTTTCCATGAATCTCGGCAGCTCGCGTCGCCGCCTGACCCTGATCGTCCTATGCCTGAGCACGCTCGTGCTGGTCATCGACAACATGGTGCTGACGGTGGCCATCCCGCCGCTCGCCGCCGCCCTCACGCTCATGCCCGAGTCGAAGGGGCCGTGGCGCAGGGCGAACCCGGTGGGCATGATCCTTTCGACGTCCGGCATGACCGCGCTCGTCTGGACGATCATCGAGCTGCCCGCCCACGGCCTGACCCACCCGGCCACCGCCGCCACCGGGGCCCTGGCCCGAGGCGGTCGCCGCGATGCAGCGCCGCGAGACCGACGTGCCCGACAAGTGGACCGTCTCCGCCGACGGCTGGGGCCTCGGCTGGACCCTGTACGACTGGAACGGCGTCCCCGGCTACGGCCACGACGGCGCCGCCGTCGGCCAGTACGCCTACCTGCGCGTCGTCCCGCACGCCGGGCTCGCGCTCGCCCTGATGACCAACGGCGGCAGCGCCCGCCTCCTGTACGCCGACCTGTTCCGCGAGCTGCTCGCCGAGCTGGCCGGGGTCACGATGCCCGCCCCTTTCGCCCCGCCCGCGCAGCCGCCCGCCGTGGACCTCGCCCCGCTGCTCGGCACGTACCGCCGCGAAGGCGTCGTCATCACGGTCACCGAGAAGGCGGACGGCGGCGCGCACCTGCGCTACGAGTTCGTGGACGGGATGAAGGACATGTCGCCGCCCCTGGGCATGGAGCTCACCCCGGTCACCTCGACCGTGTTCGCCGCCTCCGGCGCGGGCCCCTCCTTCAGCGAGGACTCCATGCCGGTCGTCTTCTCCACCCTGTCCAACGGCGTGGCGTGCGTCTACATCGGCATGCGCGCCGCCCCGAAGGTCGCCTGACGCCGCCGCGCCGCCGCCCACAGGCGGGCCCCGACCACCGCGAGGCCCGCCGCCGCTGCCACCACCAGCCAGACCATGAACGTCGGGTAGAGGTAGGCGAGCTGGATCCACGCGGCGTCCCGCCCGTGCGCCAGAAGGCGGTGGACCGAGGTGACCGTCCCGCACAGCACCGCGGGCAGCACGTACGGCACAAGCCGCCCCATCTGCCACAGCCCCGGCCGCAGGCCCGCACCCTGAAGGGCCCAGAGCCGGGCCCGCACCACTCCCCGCACCGCGAGCCCCACGGTCACCAGGCTCAGCAGCACG
Organism: Nonomuraea composti; assembly: GCF_012034275.1. Classification (NCBI taxonomy): domain Bacteria; kingdom Bacillati; phylum Actinomycetota; class Actinomycetes; order Streptosporangiales; family Streptosporangiaceae; genus Nonomuraea; species Nonomuraea composti. The sequence goes on from NZ_JAATEP010000022.1 coordinate 177,445, forward strand.
AAGAACGCGTCAACGAGAATCAGGGACCCCATGGAGGGCGGCGCCTGCGGGCGGCCGCCCTCGATGACGGCGACGATCCCGGCCATGAGGGTGTGCGCGTCGGAGAAGGCCATCCCGGTGTTGGCCATCACGGCGACACCGTAGCCGGAGCCCGGTATCAGCAGCTGGTGGGCGGTGGAGGTGAACAGGTCCCCACCGTGCTCCAGCACGGGGGTGCCGAGCGCCGTCTCACCCAGCTCCCAGCCGAGGGCGTACTCGGGATTCTGCCTCGACGCCGTCCGCATCTCCCGCACACCCCGCGCCGACAGCAGCCCCGGAAGGTCGCCGTTCTGCGCGATCAACCACCTGGCCATGTCGCGGGCGGTGCTGAGCACCCCACCCGACCCGTTCCCGAACCCCGCCGGCTCCGGCACGGCGACGGCCCGGCCCAGGACGTACAGGTGGCCCCGGGCGCTGCCGGGCAGGTCACGGTCGGTGTCGACGGTCCTGCTGTGGCGCATGCCGAGCGGCCGGAACACGTTCGCCTCCAGATAGGCCGCGAACGGCCGCCCGCTCACCACCTCGACCAGCCGCGCGGCGACCTGGTAGTTGGTGTTGTGATAGCTGTACGCGCTGCCGGGCTCCGCCGCCAGCCTCGCCGTCCTGAGCCGGGCCACGGCCCCCCGCAGATCCCGCGGCTGAGGCAGGCTCTTCTCCCGGAACGCCGAATCCCCCATGCCTGAGGTCTGGTGCAGCAGCTCCCGCACGGTGATCCTCCCGGCCCTCGGGTCGGCCATCGTGAACTCGGGCAGATACCGCCGCACCGGCTCATCCAGCCCGACTTTCCCCCGCTCGGCGAGCTGCATGACGGCCAGGGCGGTGAACGACTTGCTCACCGAGGCCATCGCCATGGGCGTGTCGGCCGTGACGGGCTCACCCGCGGCGGTCCGGCCGTATCCGGCGGCGTGCACGACCGCGCCTCCCTTGGTGATCGCCACCTCCACGCCCGGCAGGCCCGTGGCCGCCCGGTACTCCTCTACGTAGGCGTCGACCAGCGCGGGGACGGACGCCGGGGCGGGTGCTGAGATGGTGGGGAGGGCGGAGAGACAGATGGCGGCAAGGGCGACTTCGAACACCCGCCGAAGCTAGTCAGGCGTTGACTGGCGCACCATGGGGAGAATCCGCCGCCTTCGTTACGGGATACCGCCAGTCTTCGCGGGTCATACAGCAGACCGGTCCGTGTGCTGCGACTCATCCGTGCTGGTGAGCTTCGCATTACAGCCCTCAACCTGTCACCCACTACGGACAGCGAAAGAGCCTCAGATCACGAGCTGGATCTGAGGCTCTTCATCGCCGCTGGGCGAAGCCGGTCAAGACTCGGGGGTTCGGCCCTGGGTTACCAGTCGCCGCCGCCGAAGTCTCCGCCGCCGAAGTCGCCTCCGCCGCCGAAGTCGCCCCAGCCGCCGCCGCCACCGAAGTCGCCGCCACCGCCGAAGTCGCCGCCCATGTCGCCGCCGCCGCCGTCGGCGTAGCCTTCCGCGTAGCCGGCGCCGTAGCCGCCGTAGCCCCAGCCGCCGCTGAGCATGCTGCCCATCATGGTGCCGATGAACATGCCGGTCATGACGTCGCCGAAGCCGCCGTAGTAGCCGTAGGCGTAGGGCTGGTAGGCGGGGCCGGCGTCGTAGTAGGGCCGGCGGTGGCCGTCGACCATGACCTCGCGCATCTGCGGGTCGAAGCCGCGCTCCACGGCCTCGGCGTCCATGCGGCAGGCGGGGACGTCGCGGACGGCGCCGCCGGGCGGGGCCCAGCGGACGTCGCGGACGGACGGGCCGTGCTGCGGGTTGAAGAAGCAGGGGGCGCGCCGCTCGGGCACCGGCTCGTTGTTGACCTTGGCCTTGACGACGGCCAGCGCGTAGCGGCCGTCCTCAAGGGTCTGGGTGACCTCGCGGACCTGGTCGGGCCGCTGGACCGCGTTGAGCTGGGTCTTGGCCTTCTCGTACGAGTCGAGCGCCGTCTGCCACTCGTCGATGTGCTTGCCGCCCTGGCCGGCCAGGGTGACGTCGGTGTCGAGGGCGGTGATCTCCTCGCCGAGCTTGGTGACGTCCTCCTCGACGGTCTGCTTGACGGCGGCGAGGTCTTTCGCCTCCTGGAGGGCGCGCTTCTTCTTCTTGTTGCTGGAGTAGAGGAAGTAGCCGCCGCCGCCGACCACGACGAGCGCGCCGAGGGCGATCAGGGCGGCGGTGCCGCCGGCGCCCGGGTTGGACTGGCTGCCGCTGCTCAGCGCGGAACGGTCACCCTTGGCGGCCATGTCGACGCGGTTGGCGAAGTCTTTCATGCCGGCCACGATGTCGCCCGAGTTGGCGTTGACCGACAGGTCGGAGAGCTTGGCGGCCATGCCGGGCCGCAGGGCGCTCGACGCGGTGAACATCGTCTGGCCGTCGAGCACGACGACCGTCGCGCTGGGGCGGCCCGCGGCACTCAAGGCGGAGCCGAGCTGCTTCAGGTACGGCCCAACGGTGGAGTTGTCGAACGTGCCGTCGGGCAGCGCGACGGCGTAGATCTTGCTGTCGGCACCCTTGAGCGCGTCATTGATCTCGCTCTGCTGGTCCGACGACAAGGAGGAGCCGGACACCGCGTACAGCGGAGCCTTCTTCCAGTTGGACACCACGGAGTTGGCATCCGGTGGAGCCGCCGCGTGGGCGGCAGGGGACAGCGCAAGAACGACGATAAGACCGGCGATCAGAGCCGCGATCGCGGCCCCTGCTCGGCGCAGCGAATGGGTCATTGGCAGCAAGCCTCCTTCGCCCTTAAGGACGAACGGGCGATCGGCGAAGTTCCTTCATGGGCACGCTACCTGTCCGGGAGCGCTCAGGCGCACACCGTGGCCGAACAGCCTCCAACGGTTGCACCTGAGCACTACCCGCGTTACGTGTTCTTGATCTCGCAGATGGTGGCGCCCGCCGTGACCGTCTGGCCGATCGCCGCCGTGAGCCCCGTGATCGTGCCCGCCTTGTGGGCGGCCAGCGGCTGCTCCATCTTCATGGCCTCCAGGACGACGACGGTGTCGCCCTCGTCCACCACGTCACCGTCCGACGCCACGACCTTGACGATCGTCCCCTGCATGGGGCTGACGAGCGCGTCGCCGCCCGCCGCGGACGCCTTCCTGGTCCTGCCGGCCGTACGCCGGGGCGTCTTGGAGGGGGCGGGCGCCGTGGAGCCGAGGCCGGCGGGCAGGACGACTTCGAGCCGCTTGCCCCCGACCTCGACGGTCACGGTCTCCCGCGCGGAGGCGGTGGCGTCGGGCGAGGCCACCTCCCCTTCGTACGGCGGGACGGGGTTGTCCCACTCGGTCTCGATCCACCGGGTGTGGACGGTGAACGGCTCGGAGGTGAAGGCGGGGTCGGCGACGACGGCCCGGTGGAAGGGCAGCACGGTCGGCATGCCGGTGATCTCGAACTCGGCCAGCGCCCGCCGCGCCCGCTCCAGCGTCTCCCGCCGGGTCCGGCCGGTGACGATCAGCTTGGCCACCAGCGAGTCGAACGTCCCGGGAACCGTCATGCCGGCCTCGTAGCCGGCGTCGAGGCGCACGCCGGGCCCGGAGGGGGTGCGCATGGTGGTCAGGGTGCCGGGTGCGGGCAGGAAGTTGCGTCCGGCGTCCTCGGCGTTGATCCGGAACTCGATGGAGTGGCCGCGCAGGGCCGGGTCGTCGTAGCCGAGCAGCTCGCCGTCGGCGACGCGGAACATCTCGCGGACGAGGTCGATGCCGGCGACCTCCTCGCTGACGGGGTGCTCGACCTGGAGGCGGGTGTTGACTTCGAGGAAGGAGATGGTGCCGTCCTGGCCGACGAGGAACTCGCAGGTGCCGGCCCCGACGTAGCCGGCCTCCTTGAGGATGGCCTTGGAGCTGGCGTACAGGACGGAGACCTGCTCGTCGGTGAGGAACGGCGCGGGCGCCTCCTCCACCAGCTTCTGGTGGCGGCGCTGGAGCGAGCAGTCGCGGGTGCTGACGACGACGACGTTGCCGGCCCGGTCGGCCAGGCACTGGGTCTCGACGTGGCGGGGCCGGTCGAGGTAGCGCTCGACGAAGCACTCGCCGCGCCCGAAGGCGGCGACCGCCTCGCGGACGGCCGACTCGTACAGCTCGGGGACCTCCTCGATGCGGCGGGCGACCTTGATGCCGCGCCCGCCGCCGCCGTACGCGGCCTTGATCGCGATCGGCAGCCCGTGCTCCTCGGCGAACGCCACCACCTCGGACACGTCGGCGACGGGGTCCTTGGTGCCGGCGACCAGCGGCGCGCCGACCTTCTGCGCGATGTGCCTGGCCCGCACCTTGTCGCCGAGGGCGGCGATGGCGGCGGGCGGCGGGCCGATCCAGGTCAGCCCGGCGTCGATGACGGCCTGGGCGAAGTCGGCGTTCTCGGACAGGAAGCCGTAGCCGGGGTGCACGGCGTCGGCGCCGGAGCGGCGCGCGACGTCGATGAGCTTGCCGATGTCGAGGTAGGTCTCGGCCGGGGTCTGCCCGCCCAGCGCGTACGCCTCGTCGGCGACCTTGACGTGCAGGGCGTCGAGGTCCTGGTCGGCGTAGACCGCGACGCTGCCGATCCCGGAGTCCGCACAAGCCCGGGCCACACGTACGGCGATCTCGCCGCGGTTGGCGATCAGAACCTTCCGCACCTGCGTTGTCCTTCCTCCTAGAGTCAGCGGCCCAGGTACGCGCCGCCGTTCACATGAAGCACCTGCCCCGTGACGTGCCCGGCACCGGGGGAGGCCAAGAAGAGCACGGTGTCGGCCACGTCGGAGGGGGCTCCGGGGCGGCCGTTGCGTGTGTTCTCCACCCGGGCCTTGATGCCCTCCTCGGTGAGGCGGCCCTGGAAGAACTCGGTGTCGAGCACGAGGCCGGGGGAGACGACGTTCGCGGTGATGCCTCGGGGGCCGAGCTCGGCGGCCAGGTCGGCGGTCCACGACTCGAGGGCGGCCTTGGCGGCGCCGTACGAGCCGGAGCCGGTGCCCCTGGCGGCGATCGAGCCGATCGAGACGATCCGGCCGCCCTCGCGCATGCGCGGCGCGAGCGCGGTGGTGACGAGCACGGCGGACATGAGGTTGGCGTTGAGGTTGGCCCACCAGGATTCGGCGACCTCGGCCGGCTCGCGTGGCTGCCTGCGGCCCAGGTTGGTGTTGCCGCCGGCGTTGTTGACCAGCACGTCCACGCATTCGGGCAGGTGGGGGAGTGCGGCTCGCACCTCGGTGGGGCTGGAGGCGTCGAACGGCAGGAACCGCGCCCCGATGCTCTCGGCGGCCTTGGCGAGCACGTGCTCGCGGCGGCCGGTGATGGTGACGCGCTCGCCGAGCGAGGCGAAGGCGGCGGCGATCGCGTAGCCGATGCCGGTGCCGCCACCGGTGACCACGATCTCCCGCATGCGCCCCTCACCCGATCCGAACATTCCTCGGGTAGACCATAGCCGCTCGGCATAACGGCGGCGATGTCCGGGAGTGCTTCCTTAGGGTGATGGCGCTTTCACAGGCGCCAGGAGGTAGGCATGAGCCACAGCATGGTCGGCGGAAATCTGCAGGAAATGCAGCAGATGTCCAACCAGTTCACGCAGCAGGCGGAGGCAGTGCGCGCCACGATGACCGCTCTCGACCGCGAGGCCGCGAAGGTCGGCACCGCGTGGACGGGGCAGGGGGCGCAGCGCTTCCAGCAGTCGTGGCAGAACTATCGCACGGCGTTCCAGCGGATGGCCGAGGAGCTGGGAGAGGCTTCGCGGGTCATCACGACGTACCGGCAGAACATCGACACCGCCACGCAGTGAGCGACGGGAGGGGGCCCTGGCGGGTAGAGCTGCCGGGGCTTCTTCCCGTTGGCGGCCGGGGCGAGCGTCCAGGGCCGGCGCACGTACCTGGCCGGCGCGGGCATCCAGGGCCGGCGCACGTACCCGGCCGGCCACGAAGACCCGGCCGCTGACCCTGCGGGGTCGAATCGGGCAAGCTACGCTTTCTCGCCGTGATTGGTCGCGTCCTCGTGGCGAGCGTGCTCGCCCTGCAGGTCCCGCTGGTGCCCGCCGCCGCCGCTCAGGCTGACTGTTCCCCAGAGCGGGGGACGATGCAGGTCGGCGCGTCGTGGGCGCAGCAGCGGCTCGACCCCAGACGACTCTGGTCGCTCTCGACGGGCGCGGGCGTCCCGGTGGCGATCATCGACAGCGGGGTGGAGCTGAACCATCCCCAGATCCGGCTGGCCGGCAAGGCCGACCTGACGGGCACCGGTTACCAGGACTGCATCGGGCACGGCACGGCCGTCGCCGGCATCATCGGCGCCCAGTACACGCAGGGCGTGATGTTCTACGGCATGGCGCCGGGGGCGCGGCTGCTGTCGTACAAGCAGACCAACTCCGAACGCGACGGTGACCCGAAGCTCCTGGTGGCCGCCATCAAGGCGGCGGCCGACCAGGGCGCCAAGGTGATCAACGTGTCGATCTCGACGACCGACCAGCCCGCGCTCAAGGCGGCCGTGGAGTACGCCATGGCCAAGGACGCCCTGGTGGTGGCCGCGGCGGGCAACGTGCAGAAGGACGACGGCACCACCGTCCCGGCCTATCCGGCGAGTTACGAGGGCGTGCTGGCGGTGGGCGCGGCGGGGCCGAACGGCGCCCTGTCGGACTTCTCGAACTCCAAGACGCCCGTCTCCGTACTGGCTCCCGGCCAGGACGTCACCTCCACGTGGCCGGGCCGCTCCTACAACCGGGACCTGGACGGCACCAGTTACGGCACCCCGTTCGTGTCGGGGCTGGCAGCGCTGGTGCGGGCCCGTTTCCCCGATCTCGACCAGGCCCAGGTGCGGCAGCGCATCATCGCGACCGCGGACGGCGCCAGCGGTGCGGGCAAGGGCGACGGGATGATCAACCCGATGCTGGCGCTGAGCGCGGTGCTGCCGTTCGAGCCGAACAACGCCCCCGTGGTCGCGCCCCCGCCGCCGAGCGCGCTGCCGCCGGGCACCGTGGCGAAGGTCGCGCCCGTCGATCGGGACGCCGTGCGGCTGGCTCTGATCATCGCCGGCTCCGCCTTGGGGCTGGCGCTCCTCGTGACGGTGGCCCGGATCATGGTGCCGATGGGGCGGCGCAGGGGCTGGCGGCCGGGCCGTGCCGAGTAGCCCGCTTCACTGTGGCTGCAAGGAAACGGCACTGTGAATTGTCGGGTATGCCGTGAAACCCCTGATGCTGGTGTTACCTATCTGGTTGAATATCCCTCGATCATGCTTTGGTAGGTGAAAGGTGAGGCATGCACCCTTTGCGCCCTGGTGATCCAGAGCGGATCGGCGCCTTCAGCGTTGTCGGGCTGCTGGGAGAGGGGCCGAGAGGGGAGCTCTTCCTCGCGCGCGCATCCGACGACGCGCCCATGGTCGCGATCAAGCTCCTTCCCGCCCAGCCCGAGTCAGGCCCCGACCGGCCGGCCGACCACCTGGCGGCCAAGCGGGTCTCCAGCTCGTACGTGGCCAGGGTCCTGGACGGCGGGCTGCACGAGGGCCGGCCGTACATCGTCCGCGAGTACGTCGAGGGCAAGAGCCTGGCCCAGACCGTCGCCGACGACGGGCCGCTGACCGGCGACGCGCTCGAACGCGTGGCCGTCGGCGTGCTGACCGCGCTGTCGGCCGTGCACCTCGCCGGGCTGTCCCACCGATCGCTCACCCCGCACAACGTCATCCTCGCCGCCGAGGGCCCCAGGGTCACCGACGCGGCCGTCGGCGAGCCCGTGGGCGAGCCCGCCTACCAGGCCCCGGAGCAGCTCGAAGGTCTGCAGTACGGCCCGTACGCGGACGTGTTCGCCTGGGCCGCGACGATCGTGTTCGCCGGCAGCGGCGCGCCGCCGTTCGCCGACCGGGACGCCGTGCTGAACGGCGAACCCGAGGTCCGCGTGGAGGCCGAGCCGATGCGGCGGGTGCTGCTGTCGGCCCTGGCCAAGGAGGTCACCAGGCGGCCGACCACGTACAGCGCGCTCATGCAGGTCCTCGGCGACGTGAGCGTGCCCAAGCAGCCCACCGCGATCGCCGCGGGCCCGATCGAGGGCGTCCCCGTCCCCGGCACGCCCGTCCAGGGCCCGCCGCCCGCGCAAGGGCCGCCGCCCGTGCAGGGGCCGCCGATCCAGGGCCCCCCGCCCGTGCCGGGCCCGCCGCCGATGCAGGGCCCGCCCCCGATGCACGGAGCGCCCGTGCAGGGGCCGCCGCCGATGCGCGGCATGCCCGTGCCGCCGCAGCCCGAGGCCCCCATGTGGGGGCCGCCGGACGCCGACGTGCCGCCGCCGCACCACATCAGGCTGGAGGCCGTGCAGAACCGGCCGGCCCAGACGCACCGGAGAGGCTTCCCCCTGGCGCTGGTCGCCGGGGTGGCCGTGGTCACGCTCGTCGCCGTGCTCGGCCTGTGGGGCGCCAACAGGTACGTCAAGCTGCAGCAGGTCAACCCCGCCGCGGCCCAGGCCGAGGCCGACGAGATCCCGATGGCCGAGGCCACCGGAACCCCGGCCCCGCAGGGCTCCTACCCGGTGGGCGTCAGCCCGTCGCAGCCGGAGTCCGCGGTCCCGTGGGCGACGACCGCCAGCCCCGATGACGAAGGGGTCGGCCCGCTGGTCCTGCCCACCGAGTGGGGTTCGGGCGCGCCCACCGTGCCCTCGGTGCCCGAGCTCACCTCGGCGCCGACCACGCCGGCCCCGCTCCCGTCGCAGCCGGTGCCGGTGCCCACGCAGGCGCCGGTGACGCGGACGACCACCGCGCAGCCGACCCCCACCAAGAAGAGGAGCAAGCCGACGGCGACCGTCACCAAGACGGTGCAGCCCAGCAAGACGCCGACGAAGACGCCGACGAAGAAGCCGGACCCGACGCCGACCGAGGAGCCGGAGCCGACACCGACGCCGACGCCGACCAAGACGACGGCCAAGCCCACTCCGACGAAGACGACGGCCAGGCCGACCCCCAGCAAGACCACGGCCGCGCCGGTCAAGAACCCGTACACGCCGACGCAGGTGTGCGGCTCCGGCTACTCCGTCCAGCGGTCCAGCTCGTTCTCCGGCGGCGTGACGTACCAGCTGTGGAACAACAGCACCGGCCAGAACTGCGCGGTCACCATGAAGACCGCGAACGTGGGCAAGTCCAGCCCCGTCAGCGTCACGCTGGAGGCGCAGGGCGGCGGCACCGACTCCGACAGCGGCAGCTACGAGTACTACGCCGGGCCGGTCTACGTGTCGGCCAAGGGCAAGTGCGTGAAGTTCTCCGGCAGCGCCGGCTCGGGCAGCACCAGCGCCGGCTGGGCCAACTGCGGCTGATCCGCCCGGCGGACGCGGGCCCCGGCACCAGGTGCCGGGGCCCGGTCAGTAGCCGACGTAGCCGTTTCCGCGCAGGCCGGGCACGTTCGACACCGAGCCGTAGCGCGAGACCGCGTACCGCACCCCGGCGATGATGTTGTCCACCGGGTTCCAGATGTCCTTGTGACCGTTCAGCGCGTAGGCGTTGAACGTGGGGTCGATGGTCTGCATCAGCCCCTTGGACGGCGTGCCGCGGGCCGCGTTCGAGTCCCAGGTGTTGATGGCGTGCGGGTTGCCGCCCGACTCCTGCTGGATGACCGTGGCGATGGCGACGGGATCCATCTTCGAGCGCGGCACGCCGTTCCGCTCCAGGATCGCCATGGCCTGCTCGATCCACTCCTTGACCTGCCCGGCCGGCTTGACGG
>NZ_JAATEP010000023.1:0-176183 GCF_012034275.1 Nonomuraea composti
CGCCGTCGTGATCTACATGCCGCCCATCCCCGGCCGCACCGAGGAGGTGGCCGGCGAGCTGCTGCGGGTCTCGAAAGACTCCGGCAAGCCGGTGCTGGCCACGTTCCGCGGGCACCTGGGCATGCATCCGGCCCTGCGCGTGCCCGGCCCCTCGGCGCCCTCGCGCGGCTCCATCCCGTCGTACGCGGCGCCGGAGGAGGCCGTGCGGGCCCTGGCCCACGTCGTCCGCTACGCCACGTGGCGGGCCCAGCCGGCCACGCCGCCGCACGAGCTCGACGACATCGACACCGGGCGCGCCAGAGAGCTCGTCCGCGCGGCGCTGCCCGACGCGGAGGCCACGCCGGGCGGGTTCGCGCAGGCCGGGCCGCCGGTCGAGATCGACGCCGCCGAGCTGCTGTCCTGCTACGGGCTGACCGTCTGGCCCGCCGAGGTCGTCCGCTCCGCCGACGAGGCCGTGGCCGCCGCCGGGCGCCTCGGCTGGCCCGTCGTGGTCAAGGTGGCCGACCCCGGCGCCTCGCGCCGCGCCGGCACCGTACGCCTCGGTCTCACCGGGCCCGAGATGGTGCGGCACGCCTACACCGAGTTCGCCGAGCAGTTCGGCGAGGGGGTCGAGCTGGCCGTGCAGCGGATGGCGCCGCAGCCGGCCGTCCCCACGGTCGTCGGGGTGATCGAGGATCCCGCGTTCGGGCCGGTCGTGTCGTTCGGGCTGGGCGAGGTGACCGCGCGCCTGCTCCAGGACCAGGGCTTCCGCCTCGCGCCGCTGACCCGCGACGACGCCTCCGCCCTCGTGCGGTCCGTACGCGCGGCGCCCCTGCTGTTCGGCGAGTACGGCTACCCGCCCGTGGCCGTCGACGCCCTGGAGGAGCTGCTCGTACGCGTCGGCCGCCTGGCCCACGACCTGCCCGAGGTGGCCCGGCTCGACCTCGACCAGGTGCTGGTGGGGGAGTCCGACGCCATGATCCTCGGCGCCCGCGCCATCCTCCGCACCCCGGCGGGTCCGCGGCTCGACGTCGGCCCGCGCAGATTGTCGTGAACGGGACGGGTGCCGGCCCCGGGCGGGTTGTCGTGAACGGGACGGTGCCGGCCCCGGGCGGGTTGTCGTGAGCGGGACGCGTGGCCGGCCCGGGGCGGATGCCGGTCCGGGTCGGCCCCTGTCTTGGCGCTCAGCCCTGAGCGAATGAAGTGACCCAAGTGCCCGTAGTTGCCCAGACAAAAGACGTTATAGAGCGTTATGTCCGCCGGGTGAGTGCACCGCCCGGTCCTGGCAGGATGGAGCCATGAGGGAAACCCGAGTCTCAGCCGCGGGCCTGCGTGAAGCGATCGAGCGCAGCGGCTACTACCCCGACCTCGTCACCGATGCGGTCGAATCCGCGCTGGGCAAGGAGGCCGTGACCGCGTTCGTGGTCCACCACGAGGCGACCTTCGATCCCGCGATGGAGGTCCGCCGGCACGTCACCGTCCTGGTGCTGTCGGCGACGCGGCTGCTGGTCTGCCACACCGACGAGCACCCGGCGGTCGAGGGGGTCTCGGCCTCCCACGCCTCCACCACCACCGAGGCGGTGCGGCTGAGCCGCGTCCAGTCGGTGGCCGTCACCCGCGTCGTGCCCGACCCCGCCTCCTACGTCCCCGGCGTCCCTCCCACGGAGGTGACGCTCACGATCGGGTGGGGCGCCATCTCCCACGTGGACCTCGAGCCGGCCACGTGCGGCGACGAGAACTGCGAGGCCGACCACGGCTACACGGGCGCCATCACGGCCGACGACCTGTCGCTGCGGGTCAGCGAGGCCGCCGACGGCCCCGAGGCGGTCACCCACGTCCTCGCCTTCGCGAAGGCCCTGTCCGAGGCCACCGCCCGCGCCACCTCCTGACTCCGCCCCCGTGCCGCGCCCGGCCATCGGGCGTGGCGGCGCTCCGGCAAGGGATCGCCCTGCTCAGGGGCGACCGGCTGATCGGACAGCATCGCCGGCCGGTCGATCGCCTGCTGCCTCGGCAGGCCGGCACCTCCGGGGCCGTCCTCCTGGGCGACCAGCCTGCCCAGCCACTCGCGCACGCTGACGCGGCCTCGACGCGCCGCAGACACGACACCGAGGACGGCACTGCCGAGCAGCCCCTGCCCGTGCGGCAGGATCAGCGGCGGCACCAGCGGCGGCATCAGCGTCTGACGTCGGCGTCTGGCATCGGCGGCGGGATAACGGGATAAGCGGTGGGACCCACGGTGGGATCAGGCGAAAGATCACCGCGAGCCGAGATCACGCTGGGTCTAGACTGAGGCCCATGCTGCTGCCGGGATACGGCGGTGCGTCGCTGGCGGAGGTGCCGCGATCGCTGCTGGCCGCCCTGGGCCTGCGCGAGCCGAACGCGCTCGCCCTCGAACGGGCCGACCGCGTGTGCCTGTTCCTGGTCGACGGCCTCGGCGCCGAGCTGCTGCGGGCCCACCCCGAGGCGGCGCCGTTCCTGACGTCCGGCATGACCGCCCGCACGCTCACCGCCGGGTTCCCCGCCACCACCGTCACGAGCCTGTGCACGCTGGGCACCGGCCTCACCCCCGGCGAGCACGGCATGGTCGGGCTGATGCTGGCCGTCCCCGGCACCGGCCACCTGCTCAACTGCCTGCGCTGGACGCACCCCGACGGCCTGACCGTCGACCCCGACGAGTGGCAGCCCGCCACCACCGTCTACCAGCGCGCCGCCGCGGCCGGCGTCGAGCCCGTCTACGTGGGCCCGGCCCAGTTCGAGGGCACCGGCCTGACCAGGGCCGTCTACCGGGGCGTCCGCTACGTTCCCGCCGACTCGGTCGACGACCGGGTGGCCCGCGTGCACGACGCGTTGCGCGAGCGGCGGCCCGCGTACGTGACCGTCTACTACGGCGACCTCGACGCCGCCGGCCACATGACGGGCTGGGGCAGCGAGGAGTGGCTGCGCCAGCTCGCCCTCGTCGACGACATGGCGCGGCGGCTGGCCGAGGGCCTGCCGCCCGGCTCCGCCCTCTACGTCACCGCCGACCACGGCATGGTCAACGCCACCGAGAAGATCGACGCCGAGAGCGTCCCCGAGCTGGCGGACGGGGTGGCGCTGCTCGGCGGCGAGGCCAGGGCCAGGCACGTGTACGCCCGCCCGGGGGCCGCCGGGCAGGTGCTCGACGCGTGGCGCGAGACCCTGCGCGGCAAGGCGTGGGTGGTGTCCAGGCAGGAGGCGGTCGAGTCGGGCTGGTTCGGGCCGCACGTACGCGACGCGTGGCTGCCCCGCATTGGCGACGTCGTGGCCGTCCCGCACACCGACCTGGCCATCACCGCCCCGACGCGGCACCGCATCGAGGCGCTCTTCACCGGCTACCACGGCTCGCTCACGGCGGCCGAACAGCACGTCCCGCTCCTGGAGGTACGGCCTTGACCAGCCCCTTGATCACCGCAACCGACCTGGCCGCCCTGACGGAGCCTGCGGGGGCGGTGACGGTGCTCGATGTCCGGTGGCGGCTCGGCGGGCCGCCCGGGCTCGACTTCTACCGTGAGGGCCACATCGAGGGCGCCGTCTACTGCGACCTCGACACCGACCTGGCCGCCCCGACCGGCGCTGGTGGGCGGGGCGGCCGGCACCCGCTGCCGGACGCGGCGGCGTTCGAGAGCGCCATGCGCCGGCTCGGCGTCTCCGGCGGGCGCCCGGTGGTCGTCTACGACGACGCGGGCGCCACGGTCGCCGCCCGCGCGTGGTGGGCGCTGCGTTACTTCGGCCACCAGGACGTACGCGTGCTCGACGGCGGCCTGCAAGCCTGGATCGAGGCCGGCCTGCCGGTCACGAAGGACGTCCCGCAGCCCGCGCCGGGCGATTTCACCGCGCGGCCGGGCGGAATGCCCGCCCTGACGGCCGACGAGGCCGCCACGCTGGCCGGCCAGGGCATCCTCCTCGACGCCCGCGCGGCGGAGCGCTACCGGGGCGAGGTGGAGCCGATCGACCCGGTGGCCGGCCACGTGCCCGGAGCGGTCAGCGCCCCCACGACCGCCAATCTCGGCCCCGACGGCCGCTTCCTCACGCCCTCGGAGCTGCGTGCCCGCTTCGGAGGGCTGGGCGTGCGGGAAGGCGAGGCGGTGGGCGCGTACTGCGGCTCGGGGGTGACCGCCGCCCACGAGGTGCTGGCCCTGGAGGTGGCGGGCCTGCCCGCGTCCCTGTACGTCGGCTCCTGGTCCGACTGGGTCTCCGACCCGTCCCGCCCCGTCGCCACCGGCGACCGGTAAGCCACAACGGGCCGCCCGCACCATGGTCACAGGCCCGCCAGGACCCGGGCCAAGAGGTCCTACGACCCTGGTCGCACACCGGTCGTAGAGGGTCATACCGGGGTGGCGCACAGCTCTCCGCATTGAGGCCGTTGTCCGGCTGAGATCACTCCGACACCGTGATCAACATGACTGTGACCCTGTTCTTCGGCCTGTCCCTGGCAGAGCTCTTGGCGTTGGCGGCCGCCGTCGTGCTGGTGCTGGCCCGCTGGCTGCCGCCCGGCGCGCGCCGCCCCTCGACGTGGGCGGGCGCGGCGGTGCTCGTGGTGTCCGCGATCGTGCTGGCCGTGCCCGGCCTCCGCTGGCAGCTCATCCCCGTCCTGGTGGGTGGTGCCATCGCGCTGGCGTTCGCCGTTCCCACCCTGCTGCGCAGGCCCGTGCGGCGGGCCAGGTGGTGGCTGGCCCTGCCGGGGTCGGCGGCGTGTCTGGCGCTGGTTCTCGCGGGCGCGGCGGCGGCGTGGGCGCTGCCCTTGCCCGTGTTCCCCGAGCCGTCGGGCGCGCACGCCACGGGCACCACCGTGGTGCAGTGGACCGACCCCGATCGGGCGGAAACCGCCACCTCCCGCACCGACGACAAGCGCACGGTCGTGGTGCAGCTCTGGTACCCCGCGCAAGGCGATCCCGCCGCCCGGCGAGCCTGGTACCTGGGCCGCACGGAGGGGGAGGCCCGGCTCGTCGCCCACGGCCAGGCCGGCTACCTCGGCCTGCCGGGCTTCATCCTCGACGAGGCGGCCCGCGCCCGCACCCGCTCGGTGCCCGACATCCCCGCAGCGGCGGGCCGGTTCCCCGTGGTGCTGTTCTCGCCCGGTCTCGGCGGCGTGCGCACCCAGAACACCGCCTGGGCCGAGGAACTGGCCAGCCGCGGTTACGTCGTGGCGGCCATCGACCACCCGTACGACTCCGCCGTCGTCACCCTCACCGACGGCCGCGCCCTCCGCACCCGGGTCACCGCCACCGGCGACCAGGCCGAGGACAACAGGCGCGCGGCCGGCTGGACCGCGGTCAGGGCCGCCGACCTCAGCTTCGTCCTCACCCAGCTCGACCGCTTGGACCGCGGTGAGATCAAGGGCCCGCTGACCGGACGGCTCGATATCGACCGGGCCGCGGCCACCGGCCACTCCCTGGGAGGCGCCGCCGCCCTGCAGGCCGCCCGCCAGGACCCCCGCTTCGCCGCCGTCATCGACATCGACGGCTACCCCCGGGACCCCGCACCCCGGGCGTTCGACCAGCCCGTGCTCGCGCTCACCCACGACGTGCGGCAGGGCGAGGAGCAGGACTACATCTCTCGCCTCACGCAGGTGCTCCAGCTCAGCACGGCGACCGGCTACCGGCTCACCGTCCCCGGCTCGGCCCACCTCACCTTCACCGACGCCCCGCTCTTCCTGCCACCGCTGCCCGCCCTCGTCGGCTCCCTCGGCCGGACCGCCGGACCCCACGTCACCGCGGCGACGACCGCCGCCTTCCTCGACGCCACCCTCCGCGGCGAACCCGGCGACCTGGCCGCCGCCCTGTCCGAGTACGGCCGCCTGACGGTCTTGTAGCCCAACTGTTGGCCGGACCCACGATTTCGTGTAATGTTGGGCGCGCCAACATTGGTGAAGCCAATAATGAAGGGCGCTCCCTGACATGTCCGAGAAAACTCTGCTCACCTCCATCCACGGCCGCACCCTCTACCCGGGCGACCCCGGCTTCGAGGAGGCCTGCTCCGGCTGGTTGCTGACCGTCGAGCACCGCCCCGCCGTGATCGTGGTGGCCGCCGACGCGGCCGACGTCGTCACCGCCGTCCGGTTCGCCGCACGCACCGGCCGCCCGATCGCCGTCCAATCGACCGGCCACGGCAAGTCCGTGCCCGCGGACGGAGCCGTCTTCATCGCCACCAACGAGCTGCGCGAGCTGCGCGTGGACGCGGCGGCGCGCACCGCCAGGATCGGCGCGGGCCTGCGGTGGGGCGAGGTGCTGGCCGGGACGGCCGAGCACGGCCTGGTGCCCCTGTGCGGCTCCTCCGGCGAGGTCGGCGTGATGGGCTTCCTGACCGGTGGCGGGCTGCCGCTGGCCGCCCGTACGTACGGGTTCGCCGCCGACCACGTCCGCTCGCTCGACCTCGTCACCGCCGACGGCCGGCTGCGCACCGTCTCGCCGGACCGGGAGCCGGACCTGTTCTGGGCGGTCCGGGGCGGCAAGAGCAACTTCGGGGTCGTGGTGGCGGCCGAGATCGAGCTGCTGCCGCTGCGCACCATCTACGGCGGCACGCTCACGTACGGGGCCGAGGACCCGGCGCGCGCGGCCCACGTGCTGCGCTCCTACCTGGCCTGGACGAAGGACCAGCCGGACGAGATGTCGTCGTCGGTGACGCTGATGCGCCTGCCCGACGTGCCGCAGCTGCCCGAGGAGTTCCGCGGGCGTTCGCTCATGCAGATCCGCGTCGTCCTCATGGGGGACGACGCGAGCGCCGTGGAGCCGTTGCGCGCACTGGAACCGGAGCGGGACACCTGCGCCGCCATGCCGTACACGGAGATCACGGGGATCTACCAGGACCCCAAGAACCCGGTGTCGGCGCACCTGCGCAGCGCGTTGCTGCACGAGCTGGACGAGGAGGCGGTGGCGGAACTGGTCTCGCTCATCGACCCGTCGGCGCCGGGAGGGTCGTCCCCCGGCATCGAGCTGCGGCAGCTCGGCGGGGCGCTGAACCGGGCGCCCCGCCGGCCGCACGCGGTCAGCACCCAGGGCGCCGCCTTCCATCTGTGGCTGCGCGTCCCGGCGCCCCCGGGGCAGGCCGTGGCGGCGCGCGAGGCCGCGGACGAGGTGCTGGAGCGGCTGCGGCCCTGGGACACCGGCGCGATGCTCCCGGGCTTCCTGTTCGACCCCGACGCCGCTCCCGACCGGGTCAGGCGCGCCTACACCGAGGCGGACCACCGCCGGCTGGCCGCGCTCAAGGCCGTCCACGACCCGGACGACCTCTTCCGCGTCAACCACCACATCCCGCCACTCGGGGACGATGAGGCATCCAAGTGACGGAGGGTCAGCAGAAGGGCTGGTCGCCCGCGCCGAAGCAGACGAACCCCGTCTCGTCCGCCTTGGCCGCCGCCATGGCCAGCGCCACGTCCGGCGACCGCCCCGCCGCCAGCAGCTCGTGGAACGTGCTCATCACGGCCCGCGCCGTCTCGTCCTCCACCGGCACCATGCCGGCGACCACGCACGCCGACCCCTTGGCCAGGAACGTCCCGGGCAGCCCCAGCGGCGCCCCCTCCACGGGCGCGCGGGACATCCCGGCGTTGCACGCCGACAGCACCACCAGAGCGGCCGAGCGGGAGACGTCCAGCAGGTCGTACGCCATGAGCTGCCCGTCCTCCAGCGTGATCCCGGACACCAGCGGGCTGCGCGCGTGAAAGGCCCCGTGGGCGGCCAGGTGCACGATGTCGGCCGTGCCCAGCGCCTCCAGCACGGGCCGGACCCGCCCGGCCACCTGCCGCCCGCCGGGATGGCAGGCCAGCACGTGCTCCACCTCCGACTGGGCGTGCGTCAGCGAGGGCCCGGCCGCCGCCACCACCCGCGGCGGGCCGCCAGTGCGCGCGGTGCGGGCGGTGCGGGCCCGCATCCAGGCGGCCGCACCGGCCGCGACGCTGACCGGCCGCTCCCTCAGGGCCGGCAGCGCACCCCAGGGCACCGTGTGCAGCGCCCCGACCGGCACCACGACCAGCGGCCGGTCGGCCAGCTCGGCGGCGAAGGGCCGCAGCACCAGCCGTTCGAGCTCGGTGGCCGCCTCCTCGACGTCGGCCCGGCCGCTGTTGCGGCGCAGCGCGTGCCGCAGCCGCACGATGGTGTCCATGACCGGCCGCAGCGGGCCCAGCCGCCGCAGCACCAGCCGGTTCTCGCTCAGCAGGACGGCCAGCAGCGCGTCACCGTCGGCGACGTACTCGACCAGGGCCGCCCGGCCCAGCTCCGCGCGGACGCGTTCGGGATCCACCAGCGCGCACGCGTGCGCGGGAGCGGCCACGGCCCGCCACCGCTCCGCCCACTCGAACACCTCCCTGGGGCACCCGTCGCGCACCGCCAGCTCCAGCCCGTAGGCCGCCAGCCGCTCCCCGGCCCTGGCCGCGTGGGCGCGCAGCGACGGGTCCTCGAACGCCTCGACCCGCCCGCTCACCTCGGCCAGCCCGTCGCGTACCGCGCGGAAGGCGCCCGCGACGTCCTCCTGCAGCGCCGCCTGGAGGGCCAGCGCGTGCTGGCGCACCGGCACGGGGATCTCCGACGCCTGCGCGAGCTGCCTGGCCTGCGGCTCGGAGGCCAGCGAGGTCAGCCGGGTGCCCGCGGGCACCCACCGATCGCGCCGCTCGGCGTGCCGGGTGAGCCGGGCGAGCTGGGCGGAGGCGGTCGGGTGGTCGTCCACGCTGAGCGCCGCCTCGGCCGCCGCCAGCCGCAGCGCCGCGCCCGCCCGGTGGGCGAAGGCGTCCTCCAGCTCGTCGGCGCACGTGATCAGCTCGGCGACCAGCTCGGGTGTGACGGGTTCGAGGACCAGCCGCGAGCGCAGGACGACCTCCTTGGCCAGCGGCAGCCACGACACCCTGTCTTGGGCGGCCAGCTCGGCCGCCGCCTGCTCGGCCACCTGCCTGGCCCGGTGCGCGTCGCCGGTCAGCAGCTCCACCTGGGCCAGCTTCAGCCGCGCGTCGGCCAGCGCGGTGAGCGCCGCCGACGCCTCCAGGTCGGGTACGGCCATCCGCAGCATGGTGCCCGCCTCGCCCGGCAGATGCGCCGCCAGGAGGGCGCCGGCGAAGTCGGCCCGCATCGAGGCCAGCCGCTCGGGGTAGCCGAACAGGGTCTCCTCGGCCTCCCGGTAGTGCCGGAACGCGCCGGCGATGTCCCCCCGGCGTACCGCGAGGAAGGGCAGGTTGGCGGCGGCCAGGCGGGCCAGGTGCCAGAGGCCGGCGAACTGGGAGATCTGCAGGCAGGCGGTGAGGTCGCGCATGGAGGCGTCCCAGTCGCCGCGGTAGGCGTGCACGAGACCGCGGTTGAGCAGGCCGCCGGCCAGGAACCGGCGGTCGTCGATGGTGCCCGGCGCGGTCACCAGCGCCATCAGCGCCCGGTCGCAGGAGGCGATGGCCTCCTGGTAGCGGCCGAGCCGGGCCAGGGCGACCGCGCGCTGGGTGTCGAGCTTGGCGCGGTCGAGCGGCCCCAGGTACGCCCAGGCCAGGGCGGCCAGGCGGAGGGCCTGGAGGGGATGGCCGCGTTCGGTGCGCACGCTGACGAGGGACAGCCGCGCCTGGGCGATCCGGTGCGGCGGGGCGGCGCGGACGGCCAGGGCGTCGCGGAGGTACTGCTCGGCCTTCTCCAGGTCGCCCAGCTCGCGGGCGGCCAGCGCCATCGTCCGCAGGCCCATGACCTCGGCCTCGGGGCAGCGGTGCCGGCGGGCGGACTCGATGATCACCCGACCGGCGCGCAGCGCCTGGTCGGGATCGACCAGGGCACGCATCAGCGCGGCCTCGGCCGCTCTGACGAGCGGGTCGAGGTCGTCGGGCGAGTCTGGTGCGTGCGGTTTTGCGCTCATGGCCGGCCTCGATCCAAGACGGCCGGGAGCGGCGCGAGCCTCCCGGCCGGGTCAGCGGTGGCGGGTCAGGGGCGGATCCGCACCCATGTGGTCTGGACGGGCAGGTGCCCGGGCCGATGGCACACCACGCTGAGCCAGCCGGGTGGCAGGCCCGTGACGGCGAAATGGCCGTTGGGCGTGATGCGCCTGGTCAGGGTCAGGTGCGGGGATCTCACATCGACGAGGGCACCCTCTCCTGGATAGGGGGAGATGTGGCCCGCGACGTCGATGAGCCCGTCGCCCTCGGTCACCTCCAGGTCGAAGGTGAGGCCGGTCGCGACGAAGCGCACCAGGTGCGAGCTGTCGTCGGCGCGCACGCTCCGGATCGTGGTGGCCTCCTGGGTGGCGGTCACCGCATGGGGGAGCCGCAGCCGCCAGACGTCACGCGCGGAGGAGGACACCCGGAGGGGGATCGGATCGGTGCCGGCCTCCAGCCGGAGTGCCGCCAGGAAATACTCGTCGTTGATCATTGCGCTGTCTCCTGTAGCGAGATCAGAGTGCGCAGTTTCTCCAGGCAGCGTGCCTTGGTGGGGCCCACGCTGCCCGCGGGCATCCCGAGCCGCGACGCCACCTGCCGGTTGCCGAGATCGAGGGCGACCAGCTGGAGCAGCGAACGGCAGGGCTCGTTGAGGGTGGAGACGGTCTTCCAGAGCAGCTGCCGGTCGTCGGCCTCCAGGACGACGGCCGCCGGATCGACCTCGGTGACCGCCTCGCTGGAGGAGACCACCGGCAGGTCCTTGCGCAGGAGCAGGAAGGCCTCGCGGCGCACGGTCGTCACCAGCCAGCCTCCCACCGCCCCCGGATCCCTGATGCTCCGCAGATGCTGCAGCAGGCGCAGCCAGGTGCCCTGGACGGCGTCGGCCGCGTCGGCGGGGCTCAGACCGCACGCGCGGGCCACAGCCCACATGCGCGGCCCGAACCTCGATTCGAGCTCGTCCCAGGCCGACCGGTCACCGTCGGCGGCGGCGGTCAGCAGCTCCGCCGAATCGCGCATACGGCCTCCTTTCGCCGGCACGAGGAGGAGATCATTCCTCCACGTGATTGTCCGGGGACTGAGCGTAAACTCTACAGACTCGTGGGGAAGAGAACCCCCAGATCGGGAATTTGCGGGGTCTCCTCGGAGTCAAGGAGGTTCCTGATCCATTCCTTGGCCGGCTCGTGCCTGGCCGCGTCGGCGATCGCGCCCGCCACCAGCGCCGTGGCGAACGACGTTCCGCTCCACGCCGCGTACCCGCCGTACTCGCCCGCGTCGAGATAGCTGCTCGTCAGCCAGTCGCCCCGCGCGCACGCGTCGACCCACGTGCCGTGGCCCGAGTAGGGCGCCCGGCGCTGCTGCGTCGCGTCCACCGCCGCCACCCCCACCACGCACGGCAGCGCCGCGGGCCAGAACGGGCGGTCGGAGCCGGTGTTGCCGGCGCAGGCCACCGTCACGGTCGCGGACAGCGCGCCGATGGCGTCCGACAGCAGGGGCGGCGGCCGGTCGTCGAACGTGTGGCAGCCGAAGGACAGGTTGAGCACCTGCGGCGGCCGCTCCCGCATGCGGTACAGGGCGCGCACCACCGTGGCCTCGTCCGTCAGGCCGTCGCCGTCGAGCACCCGCCCCACGCGCAGCCGCACGCCGGGCGCCCGCCGCGTCAGCAGGCCCGCGATGAACGTCCCGTGCCCCGCCTGCGCCCCCTCGTACGCGTCGGCCTCCTCGGGGCCGACCCCCGCGTACCAGTCGCTGCCGGCCCACCAGGGATGCTTGGTGACGCCGGTGTCGAGCAGGCCCACCACCACGTGCGAGCGGGACTTGCCCGCCTTGTACGGAACGGGCGGGGTGGGGAAGGGCCTGGACGCGGGGCCGCCGAAGAACAGCGGCTGGCCGCGCAGCACGTGGTTGGGGGAGGCGCGCAGGCCCTGGTCGCGAAGCTCGGCGGTGAGCTCGCAGGGGTCGACGCCGGACGACAGGTGCACGACGCAGACGCCGTCGGCCTCCGAGACCGCCTGGGTCCAGCGCGACACGGCGGCGAGCGCGGTCCGGTCGGTCAGGAGCTGACCTGGCCGGATGAACGCCTCGCCGACAGATTGGATTTCCATGGGCGGGTATGTTTCCTGCGTGAGACCGCTGTCACCCGCCACTCCCGCACCAACTTGGTATGGCCCCCCTCTGGTGTCGAGTAGCGACCGACGGTAGTCTCTCCCTAGTCACTTGTGATCATCCCGGGGCGAGGCCGTTGGGGAAGGCGCACCTCGTACCGAAACGGGAGGTCCGGTGTCTGCTCGTGGCGTCCTTTACGTCCACTCGGCTCAGCCCGCGCTGTGCCCACACATCGAATGGGCAGTCGCGGGTGTCCTTGGCGTGCCCGTAGACCTGACGTGGACTCCGCAGCCCGCCGCACCCAACGTCGTGCGCGCGCAGGCGGAGTGGGAGGGCCGCCCCGGCATCGCCGCGGCCATCGCCTCCTCCCTCATGGGCTGGCAGCGCCTCAGGTTCGAGATCACCGAGGACGCCTCACCCGGCGTGGACGGCTCCCGCCATGCCTACACGCCGACACTCGGCGCCTTCACGGCGGTCATCGGCGCCGCCGGCGACATCATGATCCCCGAAGACCGGCTGCGCGCCGCGATGATGATGGCCGCCCAGGGGCGGTGCGTGCTTGAGGAAGAGCTGGACAAGATGCTCGGCAAGCCATGGGACGAGGAGCTGGAGCCGTTCCGGTACGCCGGCGACGGCGCCCCCGTCCGCTGGCTGCACGCGGCCGTTTAGCGGTGAAAGACGCCCATAAGAGGAGAGATGGCGTCAACCTGAAAGAGTGAGAGAGCAGACACCTGCCGCCCGACGGCGCGGCCGCCGCACCGGTGAAGGACGCCGCACTGGTGAACGGCGGGGCGCTGATGGCCGAGCGGCGGGTCGCACGGACGAGTGCTCGAAAGCAGATGCTGGGCTGAGCCCACCAGCCCGTGAACGCGAGCAGCCGCCGGCTCGACAAGCCGGCGGCTGAAGACAAGCGGATGTGCGGCGTGCGGCGACTCGACGTCTTTGGCGAGTCGCGCACCACCGGAGTGCCGGATGACCGGCACCCGCTCACAGACAGGCCATGTCATCCGCGGATGACGCGGCCCATGGCGGCCGACAGGGCAGGCCGCCGGGTGCCCCGGAGGGCGTTCAGGCTCCCGTGAATGTTCAGGCTCCCGTGAAGACGACCGTCACGTTGTGGCCGCCGAAGCCGAACGAGTTGTTGACGGCGGCGATGTCGCCCGCGGGCAGCGTGCGGTTCTCGCCGTGGACGAGGTCGACCTCGATGCCGTCGTCGATGTTGTCGAGGTTGATGGTGCGGGGGACGATCCGCTCCTGGAGGGCCTTGATGGTGAAGACCGACTCGATGCCGCCCGCGCCGCCGAGCAGGTGCCCGGTCATGGACTTGGTCGAGGTGACTAGCGGGTGGGTGCCGATGGCCTTGGCCACCGCCTGCACCTCGCCGACGTCGCCGGCCGGGGTGGAGGTGGCGTGCGCGTTGACGTGCTTGACGTCGAGGCCGGTGATGCCGGCGTCGGTCAGGGCCTGCGTCATCGCCATGATGATGCCGCGCCCCTCGGGCTCGGGCTGCGTGATGTGGTGCGCGTCGGCGGAGTAGCCGACGCCCGCGCAGTAGGCGTAGATCCGGGCGCCGCGCGCCTTGGCGTGCTCCTCGGACTCCAGCACCACGATGCCGGCGCCCTCGCCGAGCACGAACCCGTCGCGGTCGCGGTCCCACGGGCGGGAGGCGCCCTGCGGGTCGTCGTTGCGCTGGGACATGGCCCGGGCGGCGGCGAAGGCCGCCATGTTGAGGCCGTGGATGGCGGCCTCGGTGCCGCCGGCGACGACGACGTCGGCGCGGCCGGCCCTGATCATGTCCATCGCGCTGCCGATGGCCTCGGCGCCGGACGCGCAGGCCGACACCGTGGCGTGCACGCCCGCCTGCGCGCCCAGGTCGAGGCCGATCCAGGCGGCGGGGCCGTTGGGCATGAGCATCGGCACGGTGAAGGGCGACAGCCGGTTCCAGCCGCGCTCCTTCCACGTGTCGTACGCGCTGAGCGTGGTCGAGATGCCGCCGATGCCGCTGGAGACCACCACGCCGAGCCGTTCGGGCGCCACGTCGGGCGCGCCCGCGTCCTGCCAGGCCTCCCTGGCGGCGACGAGGGCGAACTGCTCGCTGCGGTCGAGGCGGCGGGCCTCGGGCCGGGGCAGGACCTCGGTGGGATCGACCGCCGCCGTCCCCGCGAACTTCACGGGAACGGCGTCGATCCAGTCCGTGGTGAGGGTCTCGACGCCCGACTGACCGGCGAGGAGCGCCGTCCAGGTCGAGGTGACGTCTCCACCGACGGGCGTCGTCGCGCCAAGCCCGGTGACGACGACACGTACCCGGTTCGCACTCACGTTTCGCGCTCCTTACTGATCAGTCGGATGTTCAGCCCTGGATGAAGTTGAGGACGTCCTTGACCGTCTTCAGGTTCTTGAGCTGGTCGTCGGGGATCTCGACGCCGAACTCGTCCTGGGCGGCCACGGCGATCTCGACCATGGACAGGGAGTCGATGTCGAGGTCGTCCACGAAGCTCTTCTCAGGGGTGACCTCGGAGGCCGGAATGCCGGTGATCTCGTTGATGATCTTGCCGAGGCCCTGGAGGATGTCCTGCTCGGTGGCAGCCATGTCGCTAGTTCTCCTTCTGATCTTCCGGGTTTCTGTGCGAACGGTGCCGCACAAGCTGGTAGGACGATCGGATCCTACGGGGCGCCCCGGACGGGACCACCATCAGGACCGATCGAAGCACTTAGGGGATCTCGATCACTTGGCCCGCGTACGTGAGGCCCGCGCCGAAGCCGAGCACCAGCGCCAGCCCGCCCGACTGGACTTCGCCGCGCTCCAGCATGCGCGACAGCGCCAGCGGGATGGAGGCGGCCGAGGTGTTGCCGGCGTTGACGATGTCGCGGCCGATGACGGCCTTGTCGGCACCCAGTTTACGGGCGATGGCCTCGATGATGCGCAGGTTGGCCTGGTGGGGCACGAACGCGGCCAGCTCGGAGGGGTCGACGCCGGCACGCGCGCAGGCTTCGAGCGCCACCGGGGCGAGCGCGGTGGTGGCCCAGCGGAACACCGTCTGGCCCTCCTGGTGGAGGGAGTCGTGGCGGTCCTTGATGAAGATCGCCTCGGACTTGTCGCCGGCGCTGCCCCACACCACGGGGCCGATGCCGGGCGTCTCGGCGCGGCCGACGACGGCCGCGCCGGCCCCGTCCGCGAAGATCACGGCGGTGGACCGGTCGGTCCAGTCGACCCACTGCGACAGCTTCTCCGCGCCGATGACCAGCACGTTGCGGGCCGTTCCGGCCCTGACGGCGGCGTCGGCGGTGCCGAGCGCGTAGCAGAAGCCGGCGCAGGCGGCGTTGACGTCGAACGCGCCGGGCGAGGTGATGCCGAGGCGGTGCGCCACGACGGCGGAGGCGTTGGGGATCTGGGTCTCGAGCGTGCAGGTGGCCACGATGACCAGGTCGACGTCGTCGGGGGACAGGCCGCTGGCGGCCAGCGCCTTGCCGCCGGCGATGGTGGCCATGTCCTCGACGGACTCGCCGTCGGGGGCGACCCTGCGCTCCTTGATGCCGACCCGCGACTGGATCCACTCGTCGTTGGTGTCCATGGTCTTGGCCAGGTCGTCGTTGGTGACGACGTGCGACGGCTGGTAGTGGCCGAGGGCCAGCACCTTGCCGCCCGGGGCGATGTCGGGGATCCTCACTTGATCAGCTCCCTGGCCGCGTCGAGGTCGTCTGGGGTCTTCAGCGCCACGGTCTGCACGCCGCGCAGCCCGCGCCTGGCGAGCCCGGTGAGCGTGCCGCCGGGCAGCAACTCGATCATCTTGGTGACGCCGAGCCCGGCCATGGTCTCCATGCAGGCGTCCCACCTGACGGGGTTGCTGACCTGGTTGACCAGTCTCTGGAGGAACTCGGCGCCGGTGGCGACCGCCTGCCCGTCGGAGTTCGACAGCAGGGTGATGCCGGGGTCGGACGGCACGACGTTCCAGGCGGCTTCGCGCAGGCTCTCGACGGCCGGGGCCATGTGGTGGGTGTGGAAGGCCCCCGCGACGGAGAGGGGGATCAGGCGGGCGCGGGCCGGCGCGTCTTCCTTGAACGCGGCCAGCTGCTCCAGGGTGCCGCCGGCCACGATCTGGCCGGCGCCGTTGATGTTGGCGGGGGTCAGCCCGTGCTTCTCGATGCCGGCCAGCACCTCTTCCTCGACGCCGCCGAGCACAGCGGTCATGCCGGTCTCGGTGACGGCGGCGGCCTTGGCCATGGCCTGGGCCCGCTCGCGGACCAGGCGCAGCGACTGCTCGGGAGTGAGCACCCCGGCCAGCGCGGCGGCGGCGAACTCGCCGACGCTGTGCCCGGCCAGCACGTCGGGCTTGACGCCGAGGGCCTCGGCGGAGGCCAGCGCGGCGGCCACGAGCAGGGGCTGCGCGACGGCGGTGTCGCGGATCTCGTCGGCGCCGGCGGTGGTGCCGTAGGCGACCAGGTCGATCCCGGCGACCTCCGACCAGGCGCCCAGCCGGTCGGCCAGACCGGGCAGCTCGAGCCATGGAGTCAGGAAGCCTGGCGTTTGGGCACCTTGGCCCGGAGCGACGAGTACAAGCACAAAAACCACCTTGCCCTGTAGAACTTCGACACGCGGATGGAGATCCGTACGAACTTTGTCCTGGGTGATTTGTAGGATCCCTACAGTGGGGATTTCGGCTTCGTTACGTTAGAGCCGGCCACGTAACGGCACTTTCCGACAATCTGCCCAGGATCAGACCCACCTGGAGCGTGAACGCCGACCTGCCCTCGGTGGGCTGGTAGCCGGTCAGCTCAGTGATCTTCTTCAGGCGGTAGCGCACGGTGTTGGGGTGCACGAACAGCAGCCGCGCCGTCGCCTCCAGCGACGTGCCCTGCTCCAGGTACGTCGCGAGCGTGTCGAGCAGCGGGGTGCCCGCGAGCGGCTGGTACACGTTCTCGATGAGCTGCTCCCTGGCATCGGCGTCGCCGTCGAGCGCCCGCTCGGCCAGCAGGTCCTCGGCGTGCACGGGCCGGGGCGCGTCGGGCCAGCCGCAGGACGCCTTCAGCCCCGCCAGGGCGGCCCTGGCGGACCTGGCGGCGGCGTGCAGGTCGGGGACCTCGGGGCCGATGACGATCGGGCCGACGCCGAAGCGGGCCACGACCTGCTTGGCCGCGTCGTCGACGCTGCCGGCGCCGCCGACGATCACGATCAGCCGGTCGGCCTGCACCCCGGCCAGCAGGTCCATGCCGATGCGGCGGCCCTTCTCGCGCAGCCCGTCGATGACCGCGCGCGGGTCGTCGTCGGGGGCGTGACCGGCGATGACGACCACGGGGGAGGACGTCCAGCCGAGCGCGGCGGCCCACGAGTGCAGGCCGTCGTCCACCTCGCCGCGCACGAGCGCGTCGACGATCAGCGCCTCCAGCCGGGCGTCCCACGAGCCCCTGGCCTCGGCCTCGCGGGCGTAGACGTGCGCGGCGGCGAACGCCACGTCGCGCGTGTAGCGCAGCATGGCCTGCTGGAGCTGGTCCTCGCCGCCGGGCGCGGCCAGCTCGTGGGTCTGCGCCTCGACCACCTCGACCACGACCCGGACGATGTCGACGGTCTGCTGGAGCGAGATGGAGCGCTTCAGCTCGCGCGGCGCCGTGCCGAAGAACTCGATGCTGGGTGTCGGCCGGTCTTCGCCCGCGTGCTGGAACCACTCGACGAACGCGGCGATGCCCGCCTGCGCGACGAGCCCCACCCACGACCGGTCCTCGGCGCTGAGCGCGCGGAACCACGGCAACTGGTCGTCCATGCGCGCCATGGCCGCGGTGCCGAGCGAGCCCATGGCTCGCTCGAGCCTGCGTGTGGTGTCCTCCCGGGTCCGGTCTGTCACGCCTCCTAGAGTGCCAGGTCCCTCCGGATGACCGGAACGGTGGTTCGGGCGTGTGCTAGATCACCGCGACGGCGGTGATCAGGCCGATCGCCACGTGGGTGACCGCGAGCAGCCGCGCGCCCGGCTGCAGGTCGGGCTCCTTGACCAGGTCACGTACGGAGATCCCGACGATCCGGTCGAACACCAGCATGGCCACCGTCTGCACCACGATGCCGACCAGGCCGAAAACCGCCGTGCCGGCCAGCCCCTCGGCGAGCCGGCCGCCGGAGGCCCAGATGGAGGCGGCCACGATCAGGCCGACGGCGGCCAGGGCGGAGGTGGCCAGCAGGGTGGCGTTCGGGTTCCGCTCGCTGCGGATGATCTCGCTCAGCTTGCCGGGGGTGGCCCAGTCGATCACGTAGAAGCCGACGATCATCAGGATCACGCCGACGGCGGCGTAGGCGGCGATGGCACCCGCGCCGCGCGCGA
Organism: Nonomuraea composti; assembly: GCF_012034275.1. Classification (NCBI taxonomy): domain Bacteria; kingdom Bacillati; phylum Actinomycetota; class Actinomycetes; order Streptosporangiales; family Streptosporangiaceae; genus Nonomuraea; species Nonomuraea composti. Next base: position 18,235 of record NZ_JAATEP010000023.1, read on the forward strand.
GGGTTTCGAGAAGGGTCACGTCAGTTCCATTCGTGCAAGAGCGTGAGTGTGGGGATCAAAGCGCGATGCGGTGGGGGACGAACGAGGAGGTGTCGTCGGTGATGAGGCCCGTGGTCTCCCGGATGCCCAGACCGGCCGCCTCGGCGGCGACCATCCAGGCGCCGAGCACCGGCCGCTGCCCCTCGAAGACGGGCAGGGCCTCGAAGCCCTGGTAGACGTAGCCCTCCTGGCCGTAGCGGCCCGGCGTCTCCTGGGTGCCCTCGGGGGTGACGATCCGCATGGAGGCGCCCTCCCTGCCGAGCAGCGGCTTGGCGATGTAGGAGGTCAGGTCGCGGGGGCCGTCGAGGTAGGCGGGCAGCAGGTTGGGGTGGCCGGGGTTGAGCTCCCACAGCACCGCCAGCAGCGCCTTGTTCGACAGCAGCGTCTTCCACAGCGGCTCGAACCAGGTGGCGTGCCGTACGGCGTGCCTGCCGAACTCGTCGGCCAGCATCCACTCCCACGGGTACAGCTTGAACACCGAGCGGATCACGCGTTCCTCGACGTCCACGAAGCGGCGGTTCAGGGAGTCCCAGCCGATGTCCTCCATGGCGACGGCGACGGTCTGCAGGCCCGCCTGCTCGGCGGTCTCCTGGAGGTAGGCCACGGTCATGGCCTCCTCGCCCGTCTCGTCGGCGTTGGTGAACGCGAAGTGCGTGGGGCCGGGCGGCAGGCGCAGCTCCCGCCAGCGCTCGATGAGCCGCTCGTGGACGGAGTTCCACTGGTCGTCGCCGGGGAAGACGTCCTGGAGCCAGAACCACTGCACCACCGACGACTCCACCAGCGACGTGGGTGTGTCGGCGTTGTACTCCAGCAGCTTGGCCGGGCCGGTGCCGTCGTAGCGCAGGTCGAAGCGGGCGTACACGTAGGCGTCGCGGCGCTCCCACGAGCGCGCGACCTCCTCCCAGGCCCACTCGGGGATGGCGAAGTCGGCGAAGCGGCCGGCCTCGACCACGTGGTCGACGGCCCGCAGGCACATCTGGTGCAGCTCCTCGACCTGCCGCTCCAGCTCCTCGACCTCGTCGAGGGAGAAGACGTAGTGGACGGACTCGTCCCAGTAGGGCCTGCTCAGCCCGGACGGGTGGGCGGCGCGGTGGTAGGCCAGCCCATGGCTCTCGATCTTCTTCTCCCAGCCGTCCCTGGGAGCGGCGTGCTCGCGGCGCATCGCTCAGCCCCCGCTGGTCCAGCTCCGGCCGAAGCCGCCGCGCTGGATCTCCTTGCCGCTGCGGCTGGTGATGGTCACGTCGGACGGCTTGAGCGTGGTGCCGCCCTCGACGCGGTTGCCCACCCGGCGCCCCCCGTAGTACCACAGGTACGCCCCGCGCGAGCCCCCGTAGTAGTAGCTGCCGCCGCCTCCGTCGTCGTCGCAGTAGTCGTCGTCGACCACCTCGTACGTGCCGTCCTCCAGCTGGACGACGCAGTCGGCGGTGACCTCGTCGTCGTCGACCACGGCGGCACAGTAACCGACGACCATCACGGACAGGACGCCGAGCACCACCAGCGGGACGACCTTGGACGATTTGCGCGGCGGCTCGGTGGGCGCCTGCGGTTTTGCCATCAAACTCCTGCTTTCCTGGGCCGATCAGCCTAGCGGCGGCCCTTGTCCCCGTTCAACGTGTAGAGCCCTGTGCTTGTCGTTCACTTGGGTATGAATGAACGCATGGATCCGGTCGAGGCCCTGCGCGAGATCGCCTTTCTGCTGGAGCGCGCGGGCGAGCCCACGTACCGCGTGCGTGCCTTCCGCCGCGCCGCGGCGGTCGTGGCCGAGCTGTCCCCCGACGAGCTCGCCCACCTGGCCCACAGCGGCGCGCTCGGCGACCTGCCCGGCATCGGGAAGGTCACCGCCCTCGTGATCAACGAAAGCCTCGATGGGCAGGTTCCGACCTACTTGCGCAGAATGCGGGCGACCGAGGGCGTGGAGCTCGACGCCGAGACGGCGGAGCTGCGGGCGGCGCTCAAGGGCGACCTGCACAGCCACTCCGACTGGTCCGACGGGGGCTCGCCGATCGAGGAGATGGCCGAGGCGGCCGTCGCGCTCGGGCACGAGTATTGGGCGCTGACCGACCACTCGCCGCGCCTGACCGTGGCCAAGGGGCTGTCGGCCGAGCGGCTGGAGCGGCAGCTCGACGTGGTGGCCAAGCTGAACGAGCGGATGGCGCCGTTCCGGATCCTGACCGGCATCGAGGTGGACGTCAACCTCGACGGCTCCCTCGACCAGGAGCCCGAGCTGCTGGAACGCCTCGACGTGGTGGTCGCCAGCGTGCACTCCAAGCTGCGCATGGGCGGCGAGGAGATGACCCGCCGCATGGTCACCGCCATCGCCAACCCCCTCGTGGACGTGCTCGGCCACTGCACCGGGCGGGTGGTGCAGGCCGGCGGTAAGCGCGGGGTGAAGCGGCCGGAGTCGGAGTTCGAGGCCGAGCTGGTCTTCGAGGCGTGCCGCCGGTTCGGGGTGGCGGTCGAGATCAACTCCAGGCCCGACCGGCTCGACCCGCCGAAGCGGCTGATGCGGCTGGCGTACGAGATGGGGTGCGTGTTCTCGATCGACTCCGACGCGCACGCGCCCGGGCAGCTCGACTGGCAGCGGTACGGGTGCGAGCGCGCGGCCCGGTGCGGCATCGAGGCGGAGCGGATCGTCAACACGTGGCCGCTCGACCGGCTGCTCGGCTGGACCCGCCAGAACTAGAAAAATGGCGCGTCGTTGCGTGGCGGGAAAGCCGGTTCGGGCGTAGTCTCTGCCGAGAGCAAGCCGTTTCCGGCGGGCTTTCGCCGAGAGGGCCCTGAGGCACTGGCCCAGACGTGAGACCTCTGTGGCCCGGCGGTTACGAGAGTGTGCCCGTGGCTGCCGAGCGGCCCGCGATTGTCGGTGGCGGGGCGTAGCGTTCCGGCTGTGAACCGTACCGACCGGCTCTACGCGCTCGTCGAAGACCTGCGCGCCATCGCCCCCCGTTGCCGCTCCGCCCGCGAGCTGTCCAAGCGGTTCGAGGTGAGCGTGCGCACGATCGAGCGCGACATCCAGGCGTTGCAGGAGTCGGGGGTGCCCATCTACGCCGAGCCGGGCCGCAAGGGCGGTTACGCCATCGACAAGAAGATGTCGCTGCCCCCGCTCAACTTCACGCCGGCCGAGGCCGTGGCCATCGCCGTGGCGCTCAGCCAGGCCGGCGACCAGCCGTTCGGGCGGCAGGCCCGCAGCGCCTTACGCAAGGTGGTGGCCGCGATGCCGGGCCGCGAGGGCGACCTGGCCAGAGAGCTGGCGCGGCGCGTGCAGCTCGTCCAGCTGCCGCCCGAGCAAGGCAGCGAGATCCGGCCGCTCGGCGCCGAGGGCATCTCGCGCGCCATCGAGGAGGCGCTGCTGCGCCGGCGCGTGCTCAGGCTCGACTACGCCGACGCCAAGGGCGCCCTCACCTCGCGTGACGTGGAGCCGGGGGTGTTCCTGGGCGGGCGCGGCGGGTTCTGGTATCTCGTGGCGTGGTGCCGGCTGCGCGACGACGTACGCGTCTTCCGCCTCGACCGCATCGCGGCCGCCACCGTCACCGGCGAGCGGTGCCCCGACCGGCCGCTCGAAGGCTTCGCCACCGAGGTGCCCGAGATGGCCGTGCACGGCACTCTGCTCGATTAATCATTCGAAAACACCGACATAGGGTTGTCGCCATCGCGGTGAATCGTTGACTTGTTCGAGAAATGAGGAGATGGCGATGGAGAGCTTCCCTCGCACGGGGTCTTCCACCGCAGGTGATCATCCGCTCGTCCGCCGGACTGCGCCTTCCCCGCGACAAACCGGCGGCGCGAGCGGGCCGCGTCCCCGTCCGGGGCGGGCGATCACCCCTCGCCCTGGGCACGCCGCCGATCGCCGAGCGGCGGCGCGTCCAGGGCCCTTCCCGGCCGGCCGGGGCCTTCCCGATCAGAAGGCGGCGGCCGACAGCCAGCGTTCCAGGAGCGCGGCGTCGCCGTGCACGGTGAGCGCGGCGGGGGAGCGGCGGCCGTAGAGGAGGAGCAGCAGGTCGCTCACCGGGCCGCGCACGGCGGCGTCGCCCTTGGCGTGCCCGCGCGCCCACGAGATCGTCCCTGCGGGGCCCTGCGTGATGGTCCATTCGCCGTCGGCGTCGCTCGCGTGGAGGTGGATCGTGGCCCCCTCCGCCCCGAGCGCGGCCAAGGACTTGGTGACCCACGCGGCCGACGACAGGTTGTGGAGAAACTCCTCGACCCCGTCGATCGCGGTCCCCGCCGGGATCTCCGGGTCGGCGCCGAGCGCGAGCTCGGCGTCGGCCCGGTGCACCACCAGCTCGAAGAGCATGCGGCGCGGCCACCACGAGGCCCGCCGCTCCGGCCCCCACGTCCACACCTCCATCGACGGGTCGGTCTCGCGCAGCACCTTGAGCAGCTCCGCCGCCCCCGCCAACAGCCAGCCGGCGTCGCCGCTCTGCCCCTCGGCCAGCCCGCTGGGCACCTGCCGCGACCAGATGCGCTCCTGCACCCCGTTGCGCAGCACGTGCGCGGCCCAGCGGTGGGTCTGGCCGACGTGCGTGACCAGCTCGGCGAGCGTCCATCCGGGGCAGGTCGGCACCGGCACCGACAGGTCGCCGGCCAGGGCCGCCAGGCGGGCGGCCTCCGTCTCGATCTGGGAGTGGTAGTCCATCACCCGGCCAAGACTAGGCCGCCGGGCATCGTGGCCAGGCGGCCGGGCATCGTGGCTACGCGGCCGGGCAGGTCGCAAGCTTGCCGGGCACCTTGCCGTCGATCAGGTACGCGTCCACGAGCCCCTGGATGCACTTGCTGCCCGACAGGTACGCCCCGTGCCCCTCGCCCTCGTACGTGACCAGCGTCGCGGTCTTGAGCTGGGCGGTCAGCTTGGGCGCCCACTCGTACGGCGTGGCCGGGTCGCCCTTGCCGCCCACGACCACGATCGGCGCGGACCCGGTGGCGTTCACGTGCCGCGCCTCGTCGCTGCCCTTGGCCGGCCACACCCGGCACAGCCCGCCCGAGCCCTCGCTGCCGAACAGCGGCGAGATCTTCAGCGCGGCCGCCTCGGTGCGCCGCAGCGTCGCCTCGTCGGGCCGCTCGGCGGTGTCCACGCAGGTGATGGCGGGGAAGCTGGTCATCTGGGTGGAGTAGGAGCCGTCGGGGCTGCGCCCGGTGTAGGAGTCGGCCAGGTAGAGCAGCGCCTCGCCGTCGCCCTTGAGCGCCGCGCCCAGCGCCTCCTCCAGGAACGGCCAGGTCAGCTCGGAGTAGAGCGCGGCGGCCACGCCGGTGGAGGCCAGGCCCTGGGTGAGCTGGCGGTTGCCCACCTTGATCGGCTGGGCGGTGAGCTGGTTGAGCAGGTTCTCGACGTTCGTGTGGGCGGTGGCCTCGTCCTTGCCGAGCGCGCAGGTCTCCTTCACGCATTTGCGCAGGAAGCTCTCGTACGCCTGCTGGAAGCCGCGCGTCTGCGCGAGCGTGCGCTGCTCGAACGTGACCGTCGGGTCGAGCGGCGCGTCGAGCACCATGCGGCCCACGTTCTTGGGGAACAGCGTGGCGTAGACGGCGCCGAGCTGCGTGCCGTACGACATGCCGACGTAGTTGAGCTTGGGGTCGCCGACGGCGTCGCGGATGCGGTCCATGTCGCGGGCGGCGTTCACGGTGCCGACGTGCGGCAGGATCTTGCCGGAGTTCTGCTGGCAAAGGGCGGCGAAGCGCTTGTTGGCCGCCGCGACCTGCTTGTCCGTCTCGTCGTCGGGCGGCAGCGTGTCGAGGGCGACGAAGGTGTCCATCTCGGCGCCGCTGCCGCAGCGCACGCCGGAGCTGCGCTCGACGCCGCGCGGGTCGAAGCTGACCAGGTCGTAGCGGGCGCGCAGCGCCGTGAGCGCCTTGGCGGCCTGGTCGAGCGTGTCGACGCCGGAGGCGCCGGGGCCGCCGAAGTTGAACACCATCGAGCCCAGCGGCTTGCCCTTGCCCGTGGCCGGCAGCTTGATCAGTGCCAGCTCCAGCTTCTCGCCGTCGGGCTGCGCGTAGTCGAGGGGCACGGTGAGCTTGCCGCAGCGGATCGAGGTGTCCTGGCGGGCCGGTGGCTCGCCGTCGGGGCGCTTGATGTCCGTACAGGCACCCCAGGAGATCTTGTCGGAAGCGGCTGTGGAGTCCGCTGAAGGCCCGGACGCGGGCTCCGCGGGAACCGTGGAGCAACCGGTGGCGGCCGCCAGGAGCAGGGCGGCGGCTGTAACGCGACGCATGACGAACTTCCCCTCACATCTCTCAGGGGGAAGTAGTGCCCACAATACGTGACCGTGCACCAAACCAGGGTGAGGCGGCACGTACCCCTCCTGAACGTGCCGCCTCACTAGGTCAAACGGCGCGGACGGCCGAATATGACGGCGCTCCCGCGAAGGAAATTCGCGGGAGCGCCCTTCTTGGATGACTGACTCAGACGCCCATCGACTGGGTGTCGTTGCTCTCCGCGCCACCGGCCTCGGTGACGCCGTTCTTGAGGTGGTACTTGGCGATGGCCTCGCGCAGCACCTCGCCGTCGAGCTCGCCCCGCTTGACCAGGCTGGTCAGCACGGCCAGCGTGATCGAGGCGGCGTCCACGTGGAAGTGGCGGCGCAGCGCCGAGCGGGTGTCGGACAGGCCGAAGCCGTCGGTGCCCAGCGAGGACCAGTCACCCGGCACCCACTGCGCGATCTGGTCTTGCACTGCCTTCATGTAGTCGCTGACGCCCACGAACGGCCCCTGCGCCTGCGAGAGCACCTGGGTGACGTACGGGACGCGCTTGTCCGCGTCGGGGTTGAGGAGGTTGTGCTCCTCGCAGGCCAGCGCGTCGCGGCGCAGCTCCGACCACGACGTCGCCGACCACACGTCGGCCGACACGCCCCAGTCTTCGGCCAGCAGCCGCTGCGCCTCCATCGCCCACGGGCCGGCCACGCCGGAGGCCAGGATGTTGGCCTTCGGGCCCTGCGTCTGCGGGCCGTCGGCGAACTTGTACAGGCCCTTGAGCAGGCCCTGCACGTCGATGTTCGCCGGCTGCGCCGGCTGCAGGTAGGGCTCGTTGTAGACGGTCAGGTAGTAGAAGATGTCCTCCGGCTGGTCGCCGTACATCCTCCTGAGGCCGTCCTTGACGATGTGCGCCACCTCGAACGCCCACGACGGGTCGTAGGAGACGGCGGCCGGGTTCGTCGAGGCGATGAGCGGCGTGTGGCCGTCCTCGTGCTGCAGGCCCTCGCCGTTGAGCGTGGTGCGGCCCGCGGTGGCGCCCAGCAGGAAGCCGCGGCCCATCTGGTCGCCCATCTGCCACATCTGGTCGCCGGTGCGCTGCCACCCGAACATCGAGTAGAAGATGTAGATCGGGATCATGTGCTCGCCGTGCGTGGCGTAGGCGGTGCCGGCCGCGATCGCCGAGGCCATCGAGCCCGACTCGCTGATGCCCTCGTGCAGGATCTGGCCCTGCGTCGCCTCCTTGTACGACAGCAGCAGCTCGCGGTCGACCGCCTCGTACGTCTGCCCGTGCGGCGAGTAGATCTTGGCCGTCGGGAACATCGCGTCGAGACCGAACGTGCGGGCCTCGTCGGGGATGATCGGCACGAACCGGTGGCCGATCTCCTTGTCGCGCATGAGGTCCTTCAGCAGCCGCACGAACGCCATGGTCGTGGCCACCTGCTGCTTGCCCGAGCCCTTGCTGAAGGTGCTGTAGACCTCGTCGCCGGGCAGCTTGACCGGCTTGGCGCGCACGACCCGCTTGGGCAGCACGCCGCCGAGCGCCGCGCGGCGCTCCTTCATGTACTGGATCTCCGGGTCGTTCTCGCCCGGGTGGAAGTACGGGGGCAGGTCGCCTTCCAGGGCCGAGTCGGGGATCGGCAGGTAGAGCCGGTCCCGGAACTCCTTCAGCTCGGCCTTGGTGAGCTTCTTCATCTGGTGGGTGGCGTTGCGGGCCTCGAAGTCCTTGCCGAGAGTCCAGCCCTTGATGGTCTGGGCGAGGATCACCGTCGGCTGGCCGACGTGCTCGCGGGCCGCCTTGAACGCCGCGTACACCTTGCGGTAGTCGTGGCCGCCGCGCGACAGCTTGCGGATGTCGTCGTCGCTCAGGTGCTCGACCATCTTGCGCAGGCGCGGGTCGGAGCCGAAGAAGTTGTCGCGGATGTAGGCGCCCGACTCGACCGAGTAGGTCTGGAACTGACCGTCGGGGGTGGTGTTCATCTGGTTGACCAGCACGCCGTCGACGTCGGCCGCCAGCAGCGGGTCCCAGTCGCGGCCCCACACGACCTTGATCACGTTCCAGCCGGCGCCGCGGAAGTACGACTCCAGCTCCTGGATGATCTTGCCGTTGCCGCGTACCGGGCCGTCGAGCCGCTGCAGGTTGCAGTTGATCACGAACGTGAGGTTGTCGAGCTCCTCGCGCGCGGCCAGGCCGATCGCGCCCAGCGACTCGGGCTCGTCCATCTCGCCGTCACCGAGGAACGCCCACACGTGGCTGCGGCTCGTGTCCTTGATCTGCCGGTTGAGCAGGTAACGGTTGAACCGCGCCTGGTAGATCGCGCCGATCGGGCCCAGGCCCATCGAGACCGTCGGGAACTCCCAGAAGTCGGGCATGAGCCGCGGGTGCGGGTAGGAGGGCAGGCCGTGGAAGCCGTGCGACAGCTCCTGGCGGAACGCGTCGAGCTGCGCCTCGTTGAGCCGGCCCTCGAGGAAGGCGCGGGCGTAGATGCCCGGCGCCGCGTGCCCCTGGAAGAAGACCTGGTCGCCCGACTCGCCGTGGTCTTTACCGCGGAAGAAGTGGTTGAAGCCCACCTCGTAGAGGGAGGCGGCCGAGGCGTAGGTGGCGATGTGGCCGCCCACGTTGGTGCGGGCGTTGGCCCGGGACACCATGATGGCCGCGTTCCAGCGGATATAGGCGCGGATGCGGCGTTCGACGTGCTCGTCGCCCGGGAACCAGGGCTCGCGCTCCGGCGGGATCGTGTTGATGTAGTCGGTGCTGCGCAGGCCCGGCACGCCGACCTGGTGCTCGCGGGCGCGCTCCAGCATGCGGAGCATGAGGTAGCGGGCTCTGGTGCGGCCCTCCGTCTTGACGACGTTGTCGAGAGACTCGAGCCACTCGTTGGTCTCGCTGGGGTCGACATCAGGCAGCTGGCTGGGTAGGCCGTCGCTGATGATCGAGAATCGCTGGCGTCCGGAAGCCACTGGGTCTCGCCTTCCGAGATGGACTGATGTCTGGTCTGGGTCGCCTTCCATCCTGGTCGCTAGCCGTAGAAAACGCATCTCTACTTGCCAGTAACCAGAGTGTCCCTGCTGGCAGGGCCATCTGCGATGGCCTAGACCACCGATGGTAGGACGAATCGCACCAAAGGTTACATCCCTGGGTCAATTTAACAAGACAGGAAAACGGACGAAATTTCGCTCGAATCCCGGTTGCGCCGGGGATGCCTCCTCCGTAGCTCGTAACCTCCCCGTGGGGGAGGTTTCTCACTCGCGGCGGGCGAGTCTAGCCGCCCCACCTGGAGCCCAGGGCGCGCGCCCCTGAAGTGGCAGGTCGTGGTGCGGCGTGGTAGGGACGCTAGGGGGCGGGGCGGCGTGCGGCGCGGTACATGTGGCATGGCACGCACTACAAGAAAGCGGTATGCGCGCGTGCACCCGCGTCTGCGGGCGCGCCTGCCGACGTCATGCGGTAGGCCGTCCCCACGTGCGTGCCTGCCGATGTCGTGGGCCGGTCATCCGCCCCTACGTGCGCGCCTGCCGGCGTGGTGGGCCGCTCGCTCGCCCGGGGCTTCGTGCCGGTGCGCCGTGCGGCCGCTTCACGGACCGAGCACGCCGTCACCCCGCCACGTGTTCCTCTCGAGGTACGCCGCCCAACTGCGCCGGGTCGGCGAGATGCCGTACGAAGGAGCCCGGCGCAACGCGCACGGCGGCCGACCCGGCGCCGCCCGCCCGCCACCTGCGCGCCTCAGGAACGCGCCCTCACGCCCGACTCCTCACGCTCGGGAAGCGCCCTCGACGCGCTCCGCCACGCGCCTCCGCCACGCGCTCCCGCCCCCGCCCCGCGCCAACCCGCCACGGTCCGAGACCCCCGAGGGGCCTCAGGGCCCGCGGTCCCCTCCGTGTCCGGTAACAATCTGGTCATCATTCGATCTCTATCCACCCCCTCGGCAAAACTTCGGAATCGCTCTTTTCGTCCGGCAATCGGCGTACCAATGTGGGAGGTATGAATGCGACGGTAGGCGACCGCCTCCTGATGCACGGGAATACGGTCGGCGAAAGCGACCGGGGAGGCGTAATCACGGAGGTGCAGGGCACGGACGGCGGCCCGCCGTACGTGGTCCGGTTCGACGACGGGCACACCGGGCTGGTGTTTCCGGGCCCCGATGCCGTGGTCGTGCCTAAGTAGGATTTCCGTGTGAGATCTGAAATCATCTCTGTGGCCACGGGTTCTCGAGAGACGGTGCATGACATCACGGCCGAATGCGCCGATTTCGTACGTGCCCAGGGTGAAGACGGGCTGCTGCACGTCTTCGTGCCGCACGCGACGGCCGGTGTCGCGCTGCTCGAGCTGGGTTCGGGCAGTGACGACGACCTGCTGGCCGCCCTGCGTGACCTGCTGCCGGCCGACGACCGCTGGCGTCATGCGCACGGGTCGCGGGGGCACGGCAGGTCGCACGTGATGCCCGCGCTGATCCCGCCGTACGCGACGATCCCCGTGCTGGGCGGGCGAATGGCGCTGGGCACGTGGCAGTCGGTGGCGCTGATCGACCTGAACGTCGACAACCGGCAACGTCAGGTTCGCCTGTCGTTTTTGTCTGATTGATTCTGGCCGACTACGGCCGTACCCGTGGCGACCGTTGACGACTGAGGGTCACAGCGTGTGGACTGTGCCGAAGCGATAAACCGCATAAGCGGGGCCACTCAAGCAGGAGGGATAAACGTGAGCGCGACCGCGGGTCAGGCGCAGGGCGAGCGCGGCCTGGCCGAACGACTCGGCCTCAAGCCGGGTCAGGTGGTGCAGGAGATCGGTTGGGACGAGGACTCTGACGACGAGCTTCGCGAGTCCATCGAGAACCTGACCGGCAACGAGCTGCTGGACGAGGACAGTTACGACGTCGTCGATGTGGTGCTGCTGTGGTGGCGCGACGGCGACGGGGACCTCTTCGACGCTCTGACCAACGCCATGCGAGCACTCGCCGATGGCGGCCAGATCTGGCTGCTCACTCCCAAAGCGGGGCGCGAGGGCCACGTGGAGCCGAGCGACATCGGGGAGGATGCGACCACCGCGGGTCTCTCGCAGACCAGCAGCATCTCCGCCGCACCCGACTGGTCCGGCACCCGGCTCGTCCCGCCGAAGGGCCGCCGGTAGGGGGCTCGAGCGCCTGCCGTACGGCAGGATGAGGGTTGTGAACGCACATCCTGCCGAGGTCGGCGCCCTGGCTCCGGATTTCGAGCTGCAGGACCAGCACGGCACCCCGGTGAGCTTGTCTCGGCTCCGGGGCGAGAAGGTCGTGCTGGTCTTCTACCCGCTGGCGTTCAGCGGGATCTGTTCCAGCGAGCTGTCCGCCCTGCGCGATCACCCGATCGAGGGCGCGCGGCTCCTGACCGTCTCCGTCGACTCCGTCTTCACGCATCGTGCGTGGGCGGATCGCGAGGGTTACACGTTCTCCCTGCTCTCTGATTTCTGGCCACACGGACAGGTCGCGCAGGCGTACGGTGTGTTCGATGAGGCGAAGGGGCTCGCTCGGCGGGGGAGCTTCATCATCGACGGCGAGGGCGTGATCCGGTGGTCGGTGGTCAATCCGATCTCCTCCGCTCGCGACGTCGCCGACTATGTCAAGGCACTCGCCGATATTCCGTGACTTCGCGGACTTCGTGACTTTCGGAGGGAAGGATGCCCTGCTACCGGTGCGGGGCCCGGCAGACGGACCCGGTGCGCGGCGCAAGCCCGTGGCAGCGCGGGGTGCGCAACGAGTCCCAGGTGCTGATCTGCCCGGACTGCCAACGACTGCACGACCTCGACCTCGACGCCTGCTCCACCTGCGCCTCCACGGCGCTCATCTGCCGGCTGGGCGAGGTCGAATGCCGCTCCTGCGGGGCCGTGTGGCTGGCGCGCTCGTCCGACGCCCTCGACCGCCCGGCCGCGGTGGCACCGCCGCCCGGGCTGTCGGCTGAGGTCGAGGCGGCACTCAACCGGGTGCTCGGACGGGCCTGAGCCCGCCCTGTGAGCCCGGCCGGGGCCCGCTCCTGCCCGGAAACCCTTTACGCGCGGTACGAGGCGCACGGCCTCACTGAGCACCGCGCGCCGAACCTCACTCGCAGGAGCCCGAAGCCGGACACGAAGCCCAACAGCCTCGAAGCCGCCTCGAAGCCGACTCGAAGCCGACTCGAAGCCGACTCGAAGGCCACTCGGAGCCCTCGGCATGGACGCTGAGCCCACAGCCCTCCACAGGGACGAGGAAGCCGGAGCCACGGCACACCCTTTCCAGACATTTACTGAGCTGCGCTATCGTCTCCTTCCGTGTCCGCAATGAGTTCGTTCGTCGTCGCGCTCGACGTCGGTGGTACGTCCATGAAGGGCGGCCTGGTCAGCGAGTCCGGCGCGGTGCTGCTGAGCGAGCGGCGCCCGACCCCCCGAGCCGAGGGCCCGGAGGCGGTCGTGGCGGCCATCTCCGCCTTCATCAGCCACCTGGCCGCCTCAGGCGACGGCAACCCGGCCGGCGTCGGCCTGGCCGTGCCGGGCCTGGTGACGGAGAGCGCGGCCGTGTACGCGGCGAACCTCGGCTGGCGCGACGTCCCCGCCTCCAGCTTCACCACCCTGGACATCCCGGTGATGCTCGGCCACGACGTCCGCACGGGCGGCCTGGCCGAGAGCATTCTCGGCGCCGGCCGCGGCCTCACCGACTTCCTCTTCCTCCCCATCGGCACGGGCATCGCCGGTGCCTCGATCATCCGCGGCGAGCCGTACGGCGGCTCCTCCGGCTGGGCCGGCGAGATCGGCCACACCCCCGTCTTCCCCGACGGCGAGCAGTGCGCGTGCGGCCAGTTCGGCTGTCTGGAGACGTACGCGTCGGCCGCCTCGGTCGGCCGCCGCTACAGCCAGCGGGCCGGCGTGGAGGGCGTCAAGGCGGAGCAGGTCGTCTCCTCGGACGACCCGATCGCCATCGAGGTCTGGGACGAGGCCGTGGAGGCCCTGTCGCTGGCCCTGGCCACGTACACACTGCTGCTGGACCCCTCGGTGATCGTCCTGGGCGGCGGCCTGGCGGAAGCGGGCCCGGCCCTGTTCGACCCCGTACGCACCCGCCTGATCAAACGTCTCGCCTTCCGCGACGCACCCCCGCTGGTCCCGGCCGCCCTCGGCGTGGACGCCGGCATGCTCGGCGCCTCCCTCCTGGGCTGGCGCGCCGCGGGCCGACCTGAGCTGGGGCCCGGCTGGGCGGTGGATGTGCGATCGGGGCCGTTGGTGTCGTAAGGTGTAGTGCCGATCAGGGGCGGTTAGCTCAGCGGTAGAGCACTCGCCTTACAAGCGAGGGGTCACTGGTTCGAACCCAGTACCGCCCACCTGCGACCTCAGCCCCGTCTCCCAGCGTGGAAACGGGGCTTCTTGTCATTTGCTCAGGTATAGGGCTGCTCGTGACCGCCCCGAGCACTCCGCCGCCATCTCCCCCCGGCGGGGGAGGGCGTCAGGGGAGGGGTCGGCTAGCGTCGGTCCGCATGAGGCGCCATCTCGTCCGGGCCTTACGAGCCGGGGTCTACCAGTTGCTGGGCGCTGCGTTGCTGTCTCCGGTCGCCGCCGGGCTCGGCTTGCTGATTCTCAGCGAGCCGACGCCGGGACGGGTGCTGGTGTTGTGGGCGGCGTGCGCGCCCGCCTCGGTGCTGCTCGCGGTGATGCCGCTGACGCGCCGGCTTGAGGTGATCGCGCTGTCGGAGCTGCTCGGTGTCGAGATGCCCGAGCGCGGTGATCGGCTCTACCTGGTGGTTCTGGCCAGCCTGCATCTGTACGTCGGTGCGACGCTCAGCGCGGCTGTGCTGGCCCTGGCTCCTGGGCTGCTTCCTGAGGGGTGGCGCGTGGCCTCCGGTGAGGTGGCCGAGGTGCTGGTGCTCGCCGTCGTCGTGGTGGCCGTGATGGTCGCCGCGGGGTTCGGGCAGCGTTGGGCGGCGCGGCGGTTGTTGCGTTCCGAGCCGTCCCGGGTGATCGACGAGCTCGGGCGGCGCCAGGCGCTCGCTCTGGAGCTGCACGACTCCGTCGGGCATGCCCTCAGCGTCGTCCTGGTGCAGGCCATGGCGGCTGAGGCGGCGTTGCAGCGGGCCGCGCCCGCGCTCGCCGTGCGGTCGCTCGGACATCTGACGGCCACCGCCTGCGATGCCCAGCAGGAGCTGGACGTGCTGCTCAACGTGCTCGACGACGGCATGGCGGGTGAGACGCCGACCCTGGAGGCGCTCGGCGCGCTCACCCATGGCCTCGACGTCCGGGTCAGCGTCGGTGATGTCAGTAAGGTGCCCGTCGCGACGTCGCGGGCGGCGTTCGCGATCGTGCGGGAGGCGCTCACCAACGCGCTGCGCCACGGGCGCGGCCCGGTCACGCTCAGTGTCGCCGTGGCCGCCGGCCTGGCCCTGACCCTGGAGAACACGACCCGGAGCACGCCCGGCGAGCCGGGACGCGGTCTGACCGGCATGCGCCTGCGGGCCCGTCTCGCGGGTGGGACGTGCGAGTGGGAGGAGGTGGACGGGACGTGGCGCGTACGGGCGAGTCTGCCGCTGTGATCCGGGTCGTCCTGGCCGACGACGAGAAGCTCATCCGCTCGGGGTGGGCCACCATGCTCTCCCTGCACGACGACATCGAGGTGACGGCCGAGGCCGCCGACGGCCGCGCGGCGGTCGCGGCCGGCGCCGGCGCGGACGTCGTGCTGATGGACATCCGCATGCCCGGCATGGACGGCCTGGCCGCGACCCGGGAGCTGGCCCGCCGGTCTCCGGGGACGCGCGTCATCGTGGTCACCACGTTCGAGAGCGACCAGCTCGTCTGGGGTGCCCTGCGCGCGGGCGCCGCCGGGTACGTGCTCAAACGCTCGCCCGCCGGCGAACTCGTGGAGGCGGTCCGCCTCGTGCACCGGCGCGACGCGGTGCTCTTCCCCGACGCGCTGCGCCGCATCGCCGCGCCGCATGCCGGCAGCGCCCGGCAGCGCGGGCCGGTCGTCGAGTTGACGCCGCGCGAGCTGGACGTGCTGCGGCACGTCGCGCTCGGGCTCAACAACGCCGAGATCGCCTCGGCGCTGCACGTCACCAGGGAGACGGTCAAGACGCACGTCGGCAACGTCCTGGACAAGCTCGGCGCCCGCGACCGCACCCAGGCGGCCGTGCTCGCCTACGAGCTCGGTCTTGTCAGCAGCGGACTCGCAGAGGTGGATCACCGCTTCTCCGCCGAGAGGATCATGTAGGTGCCGGGTTGTCATCGCCCTGCAGGAACGGCCCGGCGGCGCAGCCAGTAGGCCAGGACGGCCACGGCGAGCAGCGCGCCCCACAGCGGGTACGGCCAGAGCAGCAGCGCGCCCGGCTGGCCGCGCAGCACGGAGTCGATCACGAGCCCCGGCGAGGCCAGGCAGCAGAGGCCCGCGACCGTCCCGCCGGCGATGACCGGCAGCCCCACCGGGACGGGACGCCCGTGCACGATCGGCACCCAGCGCGGGAACACCTCGCCCCACCTGCTGATCAGCCCGAGGGTCAGCGCGGCGCCCGCCAGCGCGGCGAAGGCGAGCAGCAGCCCCTGGAGCCGGGTGTCGGCCCTGAGCGCCCCGGTGACGTCGGCGTCGGTGGGCCACGGGGTCAGCCAGGTCAGCCGGTACAGCGCGTACGGGAGCGGGCACAGCGCCGCCCCGATCGTGGCGATCCGCCCCCACCTGCGGGCTGAGTCGGGCCTGATCCAGCGCGGCCGTTCGCCCGTTCTGAACGCCTTCGCCGCGATCACCGCCCAGACGGCGCACGCGGCGGCGTTGGCGAGCGTCCAGCCGAGCCGGCCGCCGAACGAGGCGAAGTCGCTCGCGACGTTGCCCAGGTAGCGTCCCACCAGGCTCAGCGCGCCGAACCCGGTGATCGTGTCCGCCGCCGCGAGGACGCCCAGCGTGGCGACGCCCACCAGGCCGAACGCCTTCCCGCGCGCGGCCGCCACCACCACGACGCCGAGCAGGGCCACGGGCCCCAGGATCGCCAGGCCGTAGGCGAAGACGGACATGATGCCGGCGTCGGAGAGCACCACGCCGAAGAAGAGCAGCTCGGCGACCGCGCCGGCGCGCACGACCGGCCCCCGCCCGAAGATCACCACCAGGCCCACGAGCCCGGCGGCCACGGTCATGGGGCCGGTCACGTCGTGCTCGAGCAGGTGGGTGAGCGACACCTTGACGCGGTCGGCCGCGCCGAACGGATAACTGGCGGGCGTCGTCCACCACAGGACCCCTACGGCGGTCACGGCGATCGAGAGGAGTGCGCCCGATGTCCGGATGTTTCTGGTCATGCGGCTCACGCTACGAACGCCTGGCCGCCGCCACCTCCCCCTCCTGGGGGAGGGTGCTCACCGGCACACGGGGCCTTCCCGATAGGACGGGTAGGCGGGCGTCCAGCCCAGCTCCCTCCTGGCCAGATCGGTGCTCAGCCGCAGCCGCGTCCCCACCATGAGGGCGTGCAGGTACGGCATGGCGCGCAGCAGCCGGCCGGGCACCGTCAGCGGGACGGGAGCGCCGGCCGCCCTCGCCAGCGCCCTGACGTACTCGTCGAACCGGGCCGGGTGGTCGTCGGCGATGTTGTAGGCCCGGCCCGGCCGGCCGCGCTCCAGGGCCGCCACCGTGGCGGCGGCCGCGTCCTCGATGTGGATCAGCGAGACCGTGCCCGCCGGGCGGGGGACGGGGAGCAGGCGCCTCCTGGCCATCCTCATCAGGTGCCAGGTGGTCGGCTCCGGGCCGTAGAACATGCCGTAGCGCAGGGAGACGCCGCCGGCCGCGAACGCCTGCTCCTCGTTGGCGCGCATCGAGCGCATGTGCGGGTCGAAGGCTCCCTGGCCGGGCTCGGCGAACGGGCGGTCCTCGGTCACCGGCTCGTCGCCGTGGTCGCGGTAGCCGTACCCGAGGAAGAACGACTGGGTGAGGAACCTGCGGGCGCCGACCAGCCCGGCGGCCTCGACGAGGTGGGCGGTGCCGCGCTCGCGCAGGGCGTCGGTGGCGTACAGGGCGCGGTGGAAGAGCGGCAGGCCGGTGATGGCGGTGGCCTGGTGGACGACGGCGTCCGCCTCCAGGCCGTCGAGCGCGGTCAGGAGCGCGTCGCGGTCCATCACGTCCGCGACCACGGCGGTGGCGCCCGCGCCCGCGAGCTTCCGGACGCCGGTGGCGGACCTCGTGATGCCGCGGACCTGGTGGCCGGCGGCGAGCAGCTGACGTACCAGGACCGTGCCCAGCGTGCCGGTCGCGCCGGCGACCAGCACCCTCACGCGCCCGCCTCCTGACCCGCGCGGCGGGCGGCCGGCACGCGCAGCCTGGCCACCAGCCCGGCCGCCCCCACCAGGGAGAGCGCCAGCAGCAGCCAGGGGTCGGAGGCGCGACCGCTGAGGTCGAGGTCGGTGGCGTGGTTGACGGCGTGGAAGGTGTTGGTGACCACGAAACCCGCCAGCACCAGGGTGACGACGTCCCGCCAGCGCAGCGCGCACACCAGCATCAGCCCGATGCCGAGCTGGAACACCCCTGCGTCGTGCAGGAAGTGCACGTGGTTCGGCCAGCCGGCCCAGGCGGCGAACCCGGCCGGATCGACCCGCGCCCACCCGCCGGTGATCAGCATCGACGCGGCGGCCAGCAGCAGGGCGGTCCTGATGAGGATGCTCATGTCAGACCTCGGCGCTCTCGCCGGCCCTGACGGGCTCGACGGGCTCGCGGGCGGCCAGCAGGGCCAGCACGCCGATGGCGAGGATGGGCCAGCCGCCCGTGACCGGGAAGTACAGGACGCACAGCGGCACGCCGATACCTACCAGGTACCAGCCCAGTTGGGCGGGCAGCCGGCCGGTCGTGGCGATGACGTGCCGGGAGAGGGTGCCCAGGGCGAGGAGGGCGACGCCCGCGATGAGGAACCAGACGCTGGCCTCGCGGGCGAAGTAGTCGCCCGTCTCGAGGTCGACGAGGGCGCGGACGAAGCCGTCGCCCGCGATGGCGGCCCAGGCGTTGGGCTGGGCGAATGCCCAGGCGAAGTGCACCAGGGCGAGGGCGATGATCAACCGGGGGACCCAGCGGGTCAGCGTGCTTGCTCGTGGACTCATGAGCGCTGACCATACCGTACCTTATGGTATGGCCCGGGCAGGGGGCATACCGTCTGGTACGGTATGCGCGTGGCGTCCAAGGGTGAATGGCTGGAGGCCGGGCTCGCCATCGCGACCCGGGACGGCATCCGGGCAGTGACGATCGAACGGCTATGCGCCGACCTCGGCCGCACCAAGGGCTCCTTCTACCACCACTTCAAGGGCATCCGCGGCTACAAGTCCGACCTGCTCGCGCACATCGAGGCCGAACACACCGGCCGCCTCATCGCCGGCGCGGAGGCCGCCGGCCCGAGCGGCCACGACAAGATCCAGAGCCTGCTCGACCTGGTGCTGGAGGCGTACACGGGCAGCCGCGACCTGGCGACGGCCGTACGCGCCTGGGCCCGGCAGGACGCCGACGTCCACGCCTTCCAGGAACGCGTCGACCGCATGCGCATGGACTATCTGCGTTCGCTGTGGCTGGAGCTCGGTGGGGAGCCGGACGAGGCCGAAGGCATGGCCAAGCTCCTCTACCTGGTCCTCGTCGGCGCGCAGCAGGTCGTCCCGCCCATCTCGGCCGAGGACCTGCGTGGCGTCTACGCGCTGGCCATGCGCTCCGTCCCGCCCGGCTGACGGCCTCCGGCCGCGGCGTCGTCACGCGCCGGCATGTCGCGGCCCGCGCGGTCACCACCCCGCCCCGATCGGCAACCATACGCCGCCGTATAGTCAGACCATACGCAACCGTATGGAGGCTTCCATGGCAGGCGATCTCCCGCTCACCGACCGGCTCATGCCGCTCCCCGACGCCGCCGAACGCCACTCCATCCTGATCCCCGCCTCCCGCGACCAGGTGTGGCACGCGATCAAGCACCCCGACCCCACGGACATCCGCCTCGCCAAGCCGCTGTTCGCCCTCCGCGACCTGGCCTCCCGCCTGCGCAACGGCCACGCGCAGCTCGACCTGCCGCGCTTCACCACGCTCGCCGAGAACCCCGGCCACGAGATCGTGGACGGCGTGATCGGCCAGTGGTGGCGGCTGGGCCGGGCCGAGAACGTCTCCTCGGTCACCGACCTCGACGGCTTCCTCGCCTTCGACCGTCCCGGCTTCGCCAAGGCCACGTTCAGCTTCCTCCTCGACGACGCCGGCGACGCCGGCGGCGGCCGCATCCGCCTCGTCACCGAGACCCGCATCCAGGCGACCAGCCCGGAGGCGCGGCGCGCGTTCCTGCGGTACTGGCTGCTCATCCGGCTCGGCAGCGGTCTCGTCCGGCGGGTCATGCTCTCGGCCATCCGCGCCCGCGCGCTCAAGGCCCCCTTACGCCCATGACCTCGTTCAGTCGGTGGGCTCCGCGTCGGGCCGCACGTCCTTCTCCTCGCCCCCTTCGGACGCCACCTCCCGCCGCTCCTCCGCGGCCTTCTGCTCGGGGTCGGGCGGCGGCTCGATCGGCTCGGCCGGGATCGGACGTGGCGTGTGCCGTACCTGGACTCCGGCTCGTGCCACCAAGGTGTCGGACTCTCCGGAGACCTGTCCGACCGCGGGTGGCATCTCCTCGGGAGGCTTCTCGTCGGTCATGAACGCCAACTGCCCGAGTCTCGACCCGCAAACCCGCCGCCTGCCCGGCGAAAAAGGGTGGAGGCGTCGCGTCGGAGGGTGGGATAGTCGGGATGCACGCCTGCATAGCTCAGTCGGTGAGAGCGCCGCACTCATAATGCGGAGGTCCCAAGTTCGAGTCTTGGTGCAGGTACGCGAAGGCAGGGGGTACCCGGTGCCCGCGTGAATGCCGCACTCTTGGCCGCCCAGCACTGATCCATGGTTTTCCCGTTGAACGGAAGCGCGAGTGACAGGCCGGCTCCCTCGGCGGGGATGCGGTGGTGGGTCAGCGGGGCCGGTGGCCCTTCCTCCGCCGGCCGGGCTGCGCGCCCCGGCGACCGGCGGCGTTCTGGCTTGGTCTGGGGTTCTGTCGTCGTGCGGGCTTCTGCGCGGGGGAGGCGGCGGCGTTGCGGCCGCGGGAGCTGTTCACCGTCCGGCCGCGAACGATGCCGATGAACTCCTCCACCAGGTCCGTGGTCGCATCCGCCGGCCAGGCCAGCGCCACCTGCGACTGCGGTGCGTCCGTCACCGGACGGTAGGTGAGGTCCTTGCGGTGGTGGAGGCGGGCGAGTGACTGAGGGACGAGGAGCAGTCCGGCGCCGGAGGCCACGAGCTGGATCGCGTCGGCGGTCGTGTCGGGGCGGGTGAACGCGGGCTGCCCGGGCAGGGCCGGCCATTCGATCGTGTCGTCCAGCGGGTGGAACACGTCGTCATCCGCCAGGTCGGCGGTCTCGATCTCGTCGGCGGCGGCCACCGCGTGATCCTTGGGCACCACGACCACCGTCGTCTCCACGTAGAGCGGGATCACGCTGAGGCCGTCACGCTCGACCGGCAACCGCACGAACGCGGCATCCGCGCCGCCGTCGCGCAGCAGCGCAACCGCCTCGGCGGCGGGCACCGCGACCAGGGTGAGCGGTACGTCCGGCATCCTCTCGGCCCAGATCCTGACCCACTTCGCGGGCGTCACCCCAGGCACGTACGCCAGCCGGAACTCGTCGCCGCTCTCACCATCAGTCACCGCCTCAGGGTACCGATGTCAGGAAACGCGCCCCGACTGGCTACTCTTGGCCCCATGACCTCGTCCAAACCGAAGAGCGTCCAGACGATGAAGCCCGAGACCGCGGCCAAGAAGCTGGGTGTCCTCTTCTCGGCCACCCCCGCCGAGTTCCAGGCGGGTGTCGTCTCCAGGGACGAGCTGAACGAGCTGCAGGCGAAGCCGCCGGCCTGGCTCACGGACCTGCGCCGCAACGGCCCGCACCCGAAGCAGGTCGTCGCCGCCAAGCTCGGCGTCTCCATCTCCGGCCTGGCCAGGGCCGGCATCACCGAGCCGCTGACCACGGCCGAGATCGAGGCGCTGAAGGCGGAGAACCCGGAGTGGCTGGAGCACGAGCGGGCCGTCCACGCCGAGGCCCGCAAGGAAGCGCTCCGCCTCAAGCAGCGCTAGCCGGAGCGCTGACTCGGGGTTCCGGCTCTTCGAGCAACATCGTGACGGCGGCATGTGCCGTTCTACGACCGCGCGATCTCGGTGAGGGACACATACCCGTCGTGATGACGGCAGCGGCTGGGCGGAGGCAGGAACGCGACGTCCACGCGGTGCCAGGTCGCCCGCCCGGTGAAACCCTCACCGGCCAGAAGCCGCCCGACTCGCGGCATGACGACTCCGCGTTCGTTGCCGGGCGTGCGTGTGGAGGCCGTACCGGAAGGCTCCGTTGGAGAAGCGGTTCACCGGTGTGAAGGCGCATCTCAGGTAGTTGTCGTCGTCCACCGGGGCGCCCTTCAGAACGCCGTACGCCTGCATGCCGGCGCTGGTGGCCCGGAAGAACGGCCCGCCGCTGTCGCTGAAGGCGCACCGGTGCTGCCGCACGCTCGCCGGCGTGCTCGGGATCTCGCGCGTTCCAGCCCGTCGCGGCCGGTGTCTGGAGCACGCCTTACGGCCGGGCGCCGAAAAACCAGATGTGCGATCGTTCCGGGCGGCTCTAGGGTTTCAGCGTGACCAAGCTCAACCAGATCCTCGCGGTCGAGAAGGGTGTGAAGTCGGACGTCCAGCGCAAGGTGACGGACGCCTACCACCAGATCCAGAAGGCGCCGCTGCTGTCCGGCATCTCCCGCACCTACCAGCCGATCGACGACGAAGGCGAGCAGTTGCCGCCCGAGTCCACGCGGGTGCAGGTGCAGGCGGACGAGGTGCTCAAGGGGGTCGGGGTCGCTCTGGCGCGGCTGTTCGACGTGACCGCGACGAAGGACTGGGCCAACTGCGAGGCCAGGGCCGACGTCGTGGTCGACGGCACGGTGCTGCTGGAGGAGGTGCCGGTGACGTACCTGCTCTTCCTGGAGAAGCAGCTCACCGACGTCTACACGCTGGTCTCCAAGCTGCCCACGCTGGACCCGGCCGAGACATGGTCGCGGGACGAGGCCACCGACACGTGGCGCACCGATCCCGTCAAGACCACGCGGACCAAGAAGGTGCCGCGTAACCACGTGCTGGCGGAGGCGACCGACAAGCATCCGGCGCAGGTGCAGGTCTACAACGAGGACATCGTGGTCGGCTACTGGACGAAGGTGAACTTCTCCGGGGCGCTGCCGCAGCGGCGGGTCAACGAGCTGCTGGCGCGCGTGCAGAAGCTGCAGGACGCGGTGAAGTACGCGCGTGAGGAGGCGAATGGCACGGAGGTCGTCGACAGGAAGGTGGGCGAGAGGGTGTTCGCCTATCTGTTCGCCTGACGTGTCGTGTTACCGGCCTGACCTGTTACAGGTCTGACCTGCTACAGGCCGTGCAGACAATGATGTGACAGACTCCCTCGCCGCGTGCGAGGGTGCGCCAGGAGCGCAAAGCTGAGGCTGAGGCCTGAGGCTGACATGGCGGTGACAGTGGAGGTTCGAGTCCTCCCCGGGGCATTCGGGCCCCGGTGGCCCAATCGGGAGAGGCAGCCGTCTCAATTTCAGATTCTCGCTCCAGATTCAGCATTGATCGTCGAGTGCCAGATCGATCGGGACGGGCCGTGGATGTTGAGGTGCCGGTTCGAATCCGGCCCGCCGCTCTTTTCCTCGTGCGGCGGTGGCTCAATGGCAGAGCGCGCGTCGTAAGAGCTGACCTGTTCCCTTAAATGCCGCTGGTGCTCACATATGGCGGTCTTTCTCAGGCCCCTCGGATGGGTAGATCCGGGGGGCCACCGCCTTTTCCGGGCATTGTCCTGGGTGCAGCGCCCGAAGCGTCACCGGGGGAGTTCTAAAGGGAGCTGCGGGGGCCCTTGCCCCCGGGCGTTCCCGGGCAGATGGTGGAGGTACGCGACGCGCGCGAGCGCGGAACCGTCCGGAGTGAGATTCTCCGGCGGGTTGTCCCGCCCGGGCAGCGAGATGGGTGGCGGTGGCCGCGAGGCCACCAGACCTACCGCCGCTTGACGGTGCCTCTGCTGTTGCCGGGCGGGACGCTTGCGAGCCCGTGGCTACCAGCGGTGGTGGACCTGGGGGCGGATGAGGTCGTCGTAGACGGCCCGGACGGCGGTCAGGGTGGCGGCGTCCAGGGGCGGTACGGAGTCGGCGGCGGCGTTCGCGCGGGCCTGGGCGGGGTTGCGGGCGCCCGGGATCACGACCGAGACGCCCTCCTGGTCGAGGATCCAGCGCAGCGCGAACTGCGCCATGGTGACACCCTCGGGCACCAGGGGCGCCAGGCGGCGCACCGCCTCCAGGCCGGTGGCGAAGTCGACGCCCGAGAACGTCTCCCCGACGTCGAACGCCTCTCCCTGCCGGTTGTAACTACGGTGGTCGTCGGCGGCGAACGTGGTGTGCTCGTCGTACTTGCCGGAAAGCAGCCCGCTGGCCAGCGGGACGCGCGCGATGATGCCGACGCCGGCGGCGCGGGCGGCCGGGAGGACCTGCTCCAGCGGCTTGAGGCGGAACGCGTTGAGGATGATCTGCACCGTGGCCACGCCGGGCCGGGCGATCGCGGTCAGGGCCTCCTCGCAGGTCTCCACGCTCACCCCGTACGCGGCGATCTTCTTCTCCGCCACCAGCGTGTCGAGGGCGTCGAACACCGCGTCCGTCGAGTAGACGGGCGTCGGCGGGCAGTGGAGCTGGACCAGGTCGATGGTGTCCACGCCCAGGTTGCGGCGGGAGCGCTCGTTCCAGGCCCGGAAGTTGGACATCACGTAGTTGGAGGGGATCTGCTCCATCCGGCGGCCCATCTTGGTGGCGACGGTGAGCCCGGGGTGGGCCTTGGCGAAGCGGCCGACGATCTGCTCGCTGCGGCCGTCGCCATAAACGTCGGCGGTGTCGATGAAGGTCACGCCCGACTCCACCGCCGCGTTCAGGGTGGCGACGGCCTCGTCCTCCGAGACCTCGCCCCAGTCGGCGCCGAGCTGCCACGCGCCGAGCCCGACCACCCCGACCTGGCGTCCGGTACGTCCCAGCACACGCTGTTCCATGTTTCCTGTCCTGTCCCACCTCGTAGATGTGCCTGACCTGCACCAGTCTTCCGGATGGTGGGAGGAAGGGCGCATCCCGCCCCCGGGTCTCCGCGCGAAGGGCGCACCTCGCCTCCGGGTCTTCACAGGAAAGGCACATCCCGCCCCCCGGGTGGTGGGGAGGGGCGGGATGCGCGTTCGTGGGGCCGGGTCAGCGGGGGCAGGTGCCCGTGTGCGTGGGACCGGTCTTGAGGAGCAGCCGTTTGGCGAGGATCTCGGAGGCGACGTCCGCGCCCATCGTCAGCCCGTCGGCGTTGCTGAAGGGGAAGTGCAGGCCGCCGACCACCCGCGACCGCCCCGCGTCCGCCGCCGCGGCCGAGAAGCTCGCGAACGTGCGCCGCCACGGCTGCCCGGTCGCGGGGTCGTTCGGCGCGCTGTCGGTGACCAGCGTGAACGGGATGCGGTCGGCGCAGAAGAAGCCGGCCAGGACGGCGGCGCCGGCGCCGCTGAAGGAGCTGTGGCCCGAGATGTACTCGGGGGAGCCGCCGGCGCTGCCGGCCCGCGCCTGCCAGCCGGGCACCGGCTCGGTGTACGGGTTGCCGTCGGTGCCGGCCTGCTGGATGGCGGCGGTGGGCCGCCAGTGGCGGAAGGTGACCTTGGTGCGCACGGTCGGGATCGAGGTGTCGGCCAGCGCCATGCCGAGCAGCGCGAACAGCCGGGCCTCGTCCGCCAGCGGCAGCGACCGGTCGACGGCGAGCCCGATCTTGATCCATTCGCCGGGCGGCTGGGACGTGCCGGCGGGCAGCGACCAGTACTGGTAGCCGGCCGACTTGCCGGCGTCGGCGATGGAGGCGTCGCCGACCAGCCTGACCTCGGCGAACGCGGCCGCGTAGTCGAGGCTCGTGAGCGCGGGCGGGCCCTGGCCGACGTAGGGGGCCGCGTCGGCGATCCCGAACGGCTTCATGGCCCGGTACTGCGTCCCCGACCACGCCTGCGCGAACACGCCCGGCCCCGAGCCCGCCGGCTGCGTCTCGACGGGGGAGGAGCCGTCGCCCTGCCTGGCCGCGTCGACGTCCTCGCCGACGCGCGCGCCCCACGCCCGGCCCTTGGCGACGCGCGGCCCCGTCCCTAATCGGGCGAGGTCGGCGGTGAGCCGCTCGGTGAGGGTCGCCTCCTGGCCCGGGTACAGGCGGGTGAGCACCGCGTGGGCCGCCGCCACGGCGGCCGCCTGCTGGTCGCCGCGCGCGGGCGCGCCCTTGGGGTCGCGCAGCGCGTACGTCCTGGCCCGGCGGTCGCCGCGGGCGGTGGCGATGCCGTTGACGGCGTCGTACATGCCGATGTTGACCATCGCGTACGTCCTGGCGGCGTCGGAGTCGGAGGCCCGCTCGGCGCGGACGACCTGGAGGGCCTGCTCGTTCCAGGCCCGCACCGGGTCCACGTCCGGAGCGGTCGCCACCGGTGGGGCCGGCGGGACGAGCAGCAGCAGTGCGACGAGCCTCATCATGAGGATCCCCTCTCCCGGTGAAGAGCCGATCAATGAAAGATGCGCCGCACGTGCCGCTCCCGCCACTACCCCCACGGGTCAGGCGGCGGTGTGGCGGGTCGAGCGGCTGCCCGGCGCCTCACGCGGCGGTTCGACCGCCTCATGCGGCTGTCCGGCGCCTCATGCGGCGGTTCGGCGGGTCAGGTGGTGCTCGCCCAGCGTCCGGGTGAGCGCGTGCAGCGCCCGGCGCAGCGACATCCCGTCCAGGTGGCCGAAGCCGAGGACGATCCCGTTGCCGGGCCGCACGCCGGGATGGTGGTAGGCGGCCAGCTCGGCGACCTGGATCCGGCGTGCTCGCAACGCCGCGACCACGGACGTGGCCGGCACCGACTCGGGGAGCAGGAGCGTGGCCGTCGCGCCGGTGTGCGCGCCGAGCAGCCGGGTGTGCGGGTACGCCTCCAGGGCCTGGCGGACGAGTGCCCGCTTGGCCGCGTACTGGGCCGACAGCCCGGCCACCCGCTCGCTCACGCAGCCCGACGTGAGCAGCTCGGTCACCGCGAGCTGGGCGGTGATCGCCGGCCCGGCCGGCATGACCTGCTCGATCTCGCCGGCCAGCCGCCGCGGCACCACCGCGAACGCCAGCCGCAGCGTCGGCGTCAGCACCTCGGAGAACGAGCCGGCCAGGGCGGTCGACCACGGGTCGGCGAGGGCCGGAAGGGGTGGCAGCGGATCGGGCTCGGCGGTGAACAGGCCGTCGAAGGCCGGCTCCAGCACGAGGCCGCCGCTGTCGTGCGCCCAGCGGGCCAGGTCGCGGCGCCGTTCGAGCGGCAGGCGGGTGCCGAGCGGGCCGCCGCGCTCGGGCAGCACCACGACGACGTCGCAGGTGGCGGGGATGCGGTCGGTGCGGGCGCCCGAGCCGTCCGAGGGCAGGGGCAGCACGGTGCCGAGGCGGCCGAGCGTGTCCCTGAGCTCCGGCGGGGCGGGGTCCTCCAGCGCGATCACCGGGTCGGGGCCGCCCTGCGCGCGCAGGAGCAGCCTCAGCGCGTCCGCGCGTCCCGGCGTGACGATCACTTCGTGGCCGTCGAGGTCCAGGCCGCGGGCGTCCTGGAGGTGGGCGGCGATGGCGGCGCGCAGCGCGGGCAGCCCGGCGGCCGGCAGCCCGCCCAGCGGCGGGCGGTGCAGCCCGGCCCGGCGCCAGGCCGCCCGCCACGCCGCCAGCGGGAACCCGTGGCTGCTCGGCCGGTCCAGCCGCAGGTCGACGACCGGCTCCGTGGCGGCGGCGGGGCGCGGCGGCGCGCTGGTCCGCTCGCACACGTAGGTGCCGGAGCCGTGCCGGCCGGTGATGTACCCCTCGGCCAGCAGCCGCTCGTAGGCGGCCAGCGCCACGCCCCGCGAGATCCCGAGCACGCCGGCGAGCGTGCGGGTGGACGGAATCCGGCTGCGGGGGGCGAGCTGCCCCCGCACGATGGCCCTCCTGAGCTGGCCGGCGAGCTGGTCCTGCAGCGGCTCGATCAGGCCACGCTCAAGATGGACGGGTACGCTGAGCCTTTGCGGATGACGCATGGAATGTCCCCCAGTCGACGTACGGAACGGGCCCCCTCACTAGAGGCGTGACATCCTGTTCCACGCCGTGCCAGCGCTCACCCCGCACGCTCATCGGGGCCGGTACGAGCAGCGCACCCCGGTCTGCACGGTGGCCCGCAGCTCGTCGCCGATCACCCGGTCCACGGCCGAGATGCGGGCCAGCGCCCGCCTGATCGCCTTGCCGACGGCGATCCGCGCCCGCTCCTCGCTGCCCGCGAACGGCCGCGCCCGCCCGCCCATGCCGGTGGCGGCGGTCAGCTCCGCGATCAGCCATTCGCGTTCTATCCGCAGCGTCGCCGCGCGCGCCAGGTCGTGCATCGACTCGTGCTCGTCGATCTCGGCCTGCAGCTCGGTCAGCCGCCGCCGGTAGGAGTCCCTGGCCACGTCGTCGAGCAGCGGCTGGACCGACTCGCGCGGGCTGTCGGGCCGCGAGGTGCCCGCGGCCAGGTCGGCGGCGGGGATCTCGTGCCCGGGATTGGCGGCCAGCGTGGCCAGGTGCGCCATGCCGACGCTGTGCTCGACGAGCGCGACCCGTCCGTGCAGTTCGACGTGCCAGCGCCGGCCGTCGCGGCGGAAGTGGCAGGCGCCGTTCGCCGGCGCCGGCCGCCCGACGACGGCGGGCAGCACCATGCCGAGCTCGGCGGCCTCGGCGGCGGCGGTGGCCAGCTCCGCTCGGGCGCTGGCGTCGGCGGGGCCGTCGCGCAGCGCGAGCCCTTGGCCGAGGCGGCAGCGGGCGAGGGTGGCGGCCGGCCAGTGGCCCAGCGCCAGGTTGTCGTGCACGGCTCCGCGCAGGTGGGCCACGGCCAGGTCGAGGTCGCCGGTGGTGAGCGCGGCCATGCCCAGCGAGTGCCGGACGGAGCCGAAGCAGGCCACGCCCAGGCTGGCGATGACCGGCAGGTGCGCGTACGGGCTGAGCAGCGCGTACGCGCTCGCGGCGGTGTCGGCGTCCTGCAGCAGGTGCGCGGCCTCGACCACGCAGTACATGGTGATCAGCCAGGAGCTGGAGGGGGGCACCTCCGCCAGGTCGCGGCCGCGTAAGCGGGCCAGCAGCCCGGCCGCGAGCCGCCGGTCGCCGGAGACGGCGGCGGCCAGCGCCAGGGCGGCCACGTAGGAGTTGTCGATGGGGCTGAGCGTGGGGGAGTTGACCAGGTCGGCCAGGAAGGGCAGCAGCTCGGCGGCGCGGCCCTGGTACCAGCGGACGGCGCCGAGCTGGCCGCCGTACCAGCCGGTGGCGTCGAGGTCGCCGGCCGCGACGCCGCGCTCGAAGCAGGCGCCGGCCAGCCGTTCCGCCTCCTCGAACCGGCCCGCCCTGATGGTGCGCATGACCTCGATCGCGCTGACCACGAACTCGGCGGCCAGGTGGCGGTGCTCCTCCAGCACGGTGCGCAGCTCCTCCAGGCAGCGCTCGGCGTGCGGGTCGGCGGCCAGGTAGAGGTCCACGGTGCGCCACATCAGGCCCATGATCAGGTCGCTCCTGCGGCCGGTCAGCGCCGCCTGGCCGATCAGCTCGCCGGCCAGCTCCAGGCGCAGCGCCCCGTGCTCCGGGCCCAGCACGCAGTGGTGCGTGAGGTTGAGCGCGTCCGCCAGCGCCGTCGTGTCGCCCGACTCCCTGGTCAGGGCCAGCAGCCGCAGGATGCCGTCGTGGGCGCCGCGGCGGTAGTCCTCCTCGCCCTGGAGGCGCAGCCGCAGCCGCTGGGCGAGCGGGGAGCGCGGGTCGATGCGGGACAGCGCGTGCCGCTGGCGCACCCGTACCTTCTCGGACTCGACCGCCGTGCGGTGCTCGTGCACCCAGATGCCGCCCAGCCCCAGGGCCGCCTGCGCCAGCCCCTCCGGGTCGCCGCACTCCTGCGCCCGCTGGTAGGCGAGGTCGAACCAGCGCCGGGCGCGCTGCAGGTCGCCGTCCTCCAGCAGCGCGCGCTCCCCGCGTAAGAGGGTCACTTCGAGATCCGGGCCCGCGTCCAGCCCTTGTGCCACGCTCACGATCGCCGCTCCCCTGTCGGTCGTCGGGACTGAGCGTCCCCACGCACGCCCGAATACCGTTCTAGGACAACCACGTATGGCGTACGGGGCCCGGTTCAACTCCGCGTAGCCTCGTTGCCATGATTCGTCCTGCAACACCCGCTGACGTGCCCGAGATCGTCAGCATGATCCGCGAGCTCGCCGAGTACGAGAAGGCCGCCCACGAGGTGCGCGTGACCGAGGAGCAGCTCCACGACACCCTCTTCCGCGACCACCCGGCCGCCTTCGCGCACATCGCGGAGCAGGACGGCGAGGTGGTGGGCTTCACGCTCTGGTTCCTGACCTACTCCACCTGGCGCGGCACGCACGGCATCTACATGGAGGACCTGTACGTCCGGCCGCGGCACCGCGGCGGCGGCCACGGCGTGGCCCTGATGCGCGAGCTGGCGGAGATCTGCGCCGAGCGCGGCTACCAGCGCCTGGAGTGGTCCGTTCTCGACTGGAACCGGCCCAGCATCGACTTCTACGAGAAGCTCGGCGCGGTCAACCAGGACGACTGGTACCGCTACCGGCTCACCGACGAGCCCCTGGCCCGCCTGGCGCGACGCAACGACTAAGGGGGCGGGCACGGGCCACGCAGGTCACGTACGGTGACGTGACCTGCGTGACACATCCGCTTAAACGCCGGCGTGCGAGCGGGACCGCGTGCTCTCCTGCTCGAACATCCCGACGGACGGCTCCTCGAGGTCGCGGTGGGTCTCCTCCATGCGCAGCGCGACGCCCATCGCGAAGAACGTGGGCGCCCACTCCCCGACGAAGATGCCCCACCGGTCGGCCCGGTCGAGGCCTGCCGACTCGGCTTTCTTGGACAATATCCAGCTCGCGAAGGCCAGGCCGATCGAGGCCAGCCCCGCGGTGTACATGTGACCGGACTTCACGCCCATCTGGTGCAGCTTTTTGATCATGTTTCCCCCCCTTGCTCATGTGCTGGTACCCCAGGGCAGGGGAGGTAACCGATCATTACCGGCATGTTTCCGCGGTGACGCTTGTGCGCGGCTTGTTACCGAGGTGAATCACATGTAACCGGCGCACAGCCACGCAGGGTCAAAGTGCGTAACGAGCCCTTCCTACCTTGGAGATCCCCGGACGCCGAGCGTAGGAGAGGTCGATGGCGCGCTGGATCGCCGAGTGGCACCCCGATGACCCAGCATTCTGGGAGAGTTCAGGCAAGAGAGTCGCACGCCGCAACCTGATCTTCTCGATCCTGGCCGAGCACCTCGGCTTCACGGTATGGACGTTGTGGAGCATCGTGGCGACCAAGATGGGGTCGTACGAGTTCACCACCGACCAGCTGTTCTGGCTGGTCGCCCTGCCGAACCTGATCGGCTCGGTGCTGCGGGTGCCCTACACCTTCGGGCCCGCCAAGATCGGTGGCCGCAACTTCACCGTGGTCAGCGCGACGCTGCTGCTCATCCCCGCCGTGCTGCTCAGCGTGGCGGTGAACAACCCGGGCACGCCCTACTGGCTCTTCCTCGTGATCGCGGCGCTGGCCGGCTTCGGCGGCGGCAACTTCGCCTCCAGCATGGCCAACATCACCTACTTCTACCCGCGCAACAAGCAGGGCGTCGCCCTCGGGCTCAACGCCGCCGGCGGCAACATCGGCGTCAGCTCCGTCCAGCTCGTCATGCCGCTGGTGATCGGCTCGCTCGGGCTGGCCGCCGCCGGCTGGTTCTGGATCCCGTTCATCGTCGTGGCCGCCGCCTGCGCCTTCTTCTTCATGGACAACCTGACCAGCGCCAAGGCGAACCCCCGCCAGCAGCTCGCGGTCGCCGGCAAGGCCCAGACCTGGATCATGTCCTTCCTCTACATCGGGACGTTCGGCTCGTTCATCGGCTACTCCACCGCCTTCCCCCTGCTGAGCAAGAGCCTGTTCCCCGACGCCCCGTACACCGCCGTCGCCTTCGCCGGGCCGCTCATCGGCTCCCTGATCAGGCCCGTCGGCGGCTGGCTGGCCGACAAGCTCGGCGGCGCCCCCGTCACCCTGTGGAACTTCGCCGCCATGGGCGGCGGCGTCCTGCTCGTCTGGCTGGCCAGCACCTCCGGCAACTTCTGGATGTTCTTCCTGGCCTTCCAGCTCCTCTTCCTCACCGCGGGCATCGGCAACGGCTCCACCTACCGCATGATCCCGGCCATCTTCCAGGCCAAGGCCGTCGCCGAGCGCGGCGACGAGACGGAGGAGACCCTGCTGTACGGCAAGCGCCAGGCGTCGGCCGCCATCGGCATCATCTCGGCGGTCGGAGCGCTCGGCGGCTTCCTCATCAACCGGGCGTTCGGCATGGCCTTCGCCGCGGCCGGCACCCCGGCCCCCGCCTTCCTGGCCTTCGGGGTCTTCTACCTCTCCTGCCTGGCCCTGACCTGGTGGTGCTACACCCGCACCGTCGGCGTCAAGGTCGTCGCGAGCCTCGCCTATGCCCGGATCTGACATGACCAGGACACACTGCCCGTACTGCGCCCTGCAGTGCGGCATGGAGATCGGCCCCGGGCTGGCCATCAGCCCCAGGACCGACATCCCGGCCAACGCCTCGGGGGCGCTGTGCCAGAAGGGATGGACGGCGGGCGAGCTGCTCACCAACGGCGAGCGCCTGACCACCCCCCTCCTGCACGGCGAGCCCGTGGAATGGGACGTCGCCCTGGACTACGTGGCGTACCGGTTGTCCGCCATCCGCGCCGAGCACGGCCCCGACGCCGTGGCCGTGTTCGGCGGGGGTGGGCTGACGAACGAGAAGGCGTACACGCTCGGCAAGTTCGCCCGCGTCGCCCTCGGCACCAGCCAGATCGACTACAACGGCCGCTTCTGCATGTCCTCGGCCGCCGCCGCCTCCATCAAGGCGTTCGGCATGGACCGGGGCATGCCGTTCCCGATCACCGACCTGGACGACGCCGACGTCGTCATGATCGCCGGCGGGAACGTCGCCGAGACCATGCCCCCGTTCGTGCGCCACCTGGACGGGCCGCGCCTGATCGTCATCGACCCGCGCCGCACCCAGACCGCGAAGCTGGCCTGGCTGCACCTGCAGCCCACGCCCGGCACCGACCTGGCGCTCGCGCTCGGCCTGCTGCACCTGGCCATTGCCGACGGGCTGGTGGACGAGGAGTACGTCGCCGCCCGCACCACCGGCTTCGACGAGGTGCGCACCTCGCTGTCGGCCTGGTGGCCCGAGCGGGTCGAGCGCATGACCGGGGTGCCCGTGCACCAGATGCGGCAGGCCGTGCGCGCCATGGCCGCCGTGGACAGGGCGTACATCCTGACCGGGCGCGGCGCCGAGCAGCACGCCAAGGGCACCGACACCGTCACCGCGTTCATCAACCTCGCCCTCGCGCTCGGCCTGCCCGGCAGGGAAGGCTCCGGGTACGGGTGCGTGACCGGGCAGGGCAACGGCCAGGGCGGCAGGGAGCACGGCCAGAAGGCCGACCAGCTCCCCGGCTACCGCAAGATCGACGACCCGGCCGCCCGCGAGCACATGGCCGGCATCTGGGGCATCCCCGCCGCGGACATCCCCGGGCCGGGGCGGTCGGCGTACGAGCTGCTCGACGCGCTCGGCACCCCGGAAGGGCCGAAGGCGCTGCTGCTGTTCGGCTCCAACCCGGTCATCTCCGCCCCGGCCGCCGAGCACGTCGCCGAGCGCATCGGCGCCCTCGACCTGCTCGTCACCTGCGACTTCGTCATGTCCGAGACCGCCGCGCTGGCCGACGTGGTCTTCCCCGTCACCCAGTGGGCCGAGGAGAGCGGCACCATGACGAACCTCGAAGGCCGCGTCCTGCTCCGCCGCCAGGCCGTCACGCCGCCCGAGGGCGTCAGGAGCGATCTCGACGTCATCGCCGCGCTGGCCGGGCGGCTGGGGCACACGTTCGAGACCGAGCCGGTCAAGGTCTTCGACGAGCTGCGCCGCGCCAGCGCCGGCGGTCCCGCCGACTACTCCGGCATCACCTACGAGCGCATCGCGGACGAGACCGGCGTCTTCTGGCCCTGCCCCTCGCCCGAGCACCCCGGCACGCCCCGCCCGTTCCTCGACCGGTTCGCCCACCCCGACGGGCGCGCCAGGTTCGTGCCCGTCCAGCACCGGCCCGCCGCCGAGGAGCCCGACGAGGACTACCCCGTGTACCTGAGCACCGGCCGGGTGCTCGCCCACTACCAGAGCGGCGCCCAGACCCGCAGGATCGCGCCGCTCGTCCAGGCCGCCCCCGAGCCGTACGTCGAGCTGCACCCCGACCTGGCCGAGCAGCTCGACATCACCGCCGGGGACGTCGTCCGCGTCAGCAGCAGAAGGGGCGACGCCAAGGCCGTCGTCAGGATCAGCGACGCCATCAGGCGCGACACCGTGTTCATGCCCTTCCACTGGGAGGGCGCCAACCGGCTCACCAACCCGGCACTCGACCCGACGTCGAGGATGCCGGAGTTCAAGGTCTGCGCGGTCAGGGTGGAGAGGGACTCATGAGGCTCGTCGTCGTGGGCAACGGAATGGCCGGGTCGCGGCTGGTGAGCGAGGTGCGCACCCGCGACCCCCACATGAAGATCACCATTTTCGGCGCGGAGTCGCGCCAGCCGTACAACCGGGTGCTGCTGTCCAACGTGCTGGCCGGCAGCTCCCGCCCCGAGCAGGTCCGCCTGCTCGACCCCTCCTGGTACGACGCGCACGACGTCGAGGCCGCCTTCGGCGACGCGGTCGCCCACATCGACCGCGACACCCGGCACGTCGTCACCGAGAGCGGCCGGCGCGAGCCGTACGACCTGCTCGTGCTGGCCACCGGCAGCGACGCCATCGTCCCGCCGATCCCCGGCGTCGAGCGGGCCATCCCGTTCCGCACCCTCGACGACTGCGAGCGCATCCTCGCCTGCGCCGAGAGCGCCGGGCGGGCCGTCGTCATCGGCGGCGGCCTGCTCGGCATCGAGGCCGCCCGCGGCCTGGCCGGGCGCGGCCTGCCGGTCACGCTGCTGCACCTGGCCGGACACCTCATGGAGCGCCAGCTCGACGTGGAGGCCGGGCTCGTCCTCGGCGAGACGCTGAACGGGCTCGGCGTCGAGATCCGCACCGGCGTCTCCGCCTCCGGCGTCGAGGAGCACGGCGTCCGGCTCGACGACGGCGAGCTCGTCGAGGCCGACCTCGTCATCCTGGCCTGCGGGGTGCGCCCTGTCACCGGCCTGGCCGCCGACGCCGGGCTGGAGGTGCGGCGCGGCGTCGTCGTGGACGACGAGCTGCGCACCGACGACCCGTCCATCTTCGCCATCGGCGAGTGCGCCGAGCACGACGGCACCGTCTACGGCCTGGTCGCCCCCGCCTGGGAGCAGGCCGCCGTCGCCGCCGACGTCATCACCGGCGGCAAGGCCCTCTACCACGGCTCCCGCCTGGTCACCCGGCTCAAGGCCAAGAGCGTCGAGCTGGCCGCCATGGGCGAGACCCAGCTCGGCGAGGAGCACGCCGAGGTCGTGCGCTTCAGCCACCGGGCGCGCGGCACCTACCGCAAGCTCGTCATCCAGAACGGCCGCCTCGTCGGCGCGATCCTGCTGGGCGAGAGCGACGCCGTCGGCACGCTCACCCAGCTCTTCGACCGGGGCGGGCCGGTGCCGGGCGACCGGGCCGGGCTGCTGTTCCCCGGGCTGGCCTCGGCGCCCGTCGCCGACAGCCCGACGCTGATGCCCGACGCGGCCAAGGTCTGCCAGTGCAACAACGTGACCAAGGGCCAGATCAGGGCGTGCTGGGAGGCCGGGGCCAGGGACGTGACCGCCGTCGCGGCGGCCACCAGGGCCACGACCGGATGCGGTACCTGCCGCGACGCCGTGGAAGGCATCGTCGGCTGGCTTTGCGAGCAGGAAGGGGTCTCAGTATGAACAGGATCGTCGTCGTAGGGTACGGACCGACGGCTCACCGGCTCGTCGAGACCCTGGCGGGCAAGGGCTTCGGCGGCACCGTCACCGTCATCGGGGAGGAGCCGCGGCCGGCGTACGACCGGGTGCACCTGACCTCGTACCTGTCCGGCACCAGCGCCGAAGACCTCACCTACGAGGTGCCGGCCGGCATCACGACCAGGCTGAACACCCGCGTCACCGGCATCGACCGCGAGGCCAGGCAGGTCACGCTGGCCGACGGCGGCGTCGAGCCGTACGACGTGCTCGTGCTGGCCACCGGCTCCGCGCCGTTCGTGCCGCCGGTGCCCGGCGCCGAGCACGCCTACGTCTACCGCACGATCGAGGACCTCGACGCGATCAGGACCGCCGCCAAGGACGCCGTGGAGGGCGTCGTCGTCGGCGGCGGGCTGCTCGGCCTGGAGGCCGCCGACGCGCTGCGGGCGCTCGGCCTCAAGGCGCACATCGTCGAGATGAGCCCCTGGCTGATGCCGCGTCAGGTGGACGAAGGCGGCGGCTCGGTGCTGAAGTCGCACATCGAGGGGCTCGGGCTGAGCGTGCACGCCGGCGCCGGCGTCCAGGAGATCGTCACCGACGACGCCGGCCAGGTGACCGGGCTGCGCAAGCCCGACGGCACCCTGATCGAGGCGCAGGTCGTGGTGTTCTCGGCGGGCATCAGGCCGCGCGACGAGCTGGCCAGGTCGTCGGGGCTGGAGGTCGGGCCGCGCGGCGGCATCGTCGTCGACGCCGGGATGCGCACCTCCGACCCCGCGATCTACGCCATCGGCGAGTGCGCGCTGGCCGGCGGCATGGTGTACGGGCTCGTCGGGCCGTGCAACACCATGGCCGAGGTGGCCGCCGACCGGATCATGGGCGGAGCATCGGCGTTCGAGGGCGCCGACATGTCCACGAAGCTCAAGCTGCTCGGCGTCGAGGTCGCCCAGTTCGGGGCCATGGACGGGGCGCTCGACGTCACCTACATGGACCCCGTCGCCGGCGTCTACAAGAAGCTGTTCATCAGCGACGACGCCCAGACGCTGCTCGGCGGCATCTGCGTCGGCGACGCCTCGCCGTACACGTCGCTGCGGCCGTTCGTCGGCAAGGCCCTGCCCGCCTCGCCGTCCGACCTGCTGTTCAGCGGCGCGGGCGCGCAGCTCGACCTGCCCGACGAGGCGCAGGTCTGCTCGTGCAACAACGTGTGCGCGGGCGACATCCGCACCGCCATCGCCGACAAGGGCGTCACCGACGTGCCCGGCCTCAAGGCGTGCACGCGGGCCGGCACCACCTGCGGCAGCTGCGTGCCGATGCTCAAGCAGCTCCTGGAGAAGTCGGGCGTCGAGGTCAGCAAGGCTCTGTGCGAGCACTTCACGTACTCGCGGGCCGAGCTGTTCGACATCGTACGCGTGCGCGGCATCACGACGTTCTCCGAGCTCATCACCCAGCACGGGCAGGGCCGGGGCTGCGACATCTGCAAGCCGGCCGTGGCCTCGATCCTCGCCTCCCTGCACAACGGGCACGTGCTGGAGGGCGAGCGCGCCGCGCTCCAGGACACCAACGACGCCTTCCTCGCCAACATCCAGAAGAACGGCACGTACTCGGTCGTCCCGCGCATCCCCGGCGGCGAGATCACCCCGGAGAAGCTCATCGTGATCGGCGAGGTGGCCCGCGACTTCGGCCTCTACACGAAGATCACCGGCGGGCAGCGCATCGACCTGTTCGGGGCCCGCGTCGACCAGCTCCCCGAGATCTGGCGGCGGCTCGTGGACGCCGGCTTCGAGTCCGGCCACGCCTACGGCAAGGCGCTGCGCACCGTCAAGTCGTGCGTCGGCTCCACCTGGTGCCGCTACGGCGTCCAGGACTCCGTGGGCATGGCCATCGCGCTGGAGCTGCGCTACCGCGGCCTGCGCTCCCCGCACAAGCTCAAGTCGGCCGTCTCCGGCTGCGCCCGCGAATGCGCCGAGGCCCGCTCCAAGGACTTCGGCATCATCGCCACCGAGCAGGGCTGGAACCTGTACGTCGGCGGCAACGGCGGCTTCAAGCCCCGCCACGCCGACCTGCTCGCCAACGACCTGACCACCGACGAGCTGATCAGAACCATCGACCGCTTCCTCATGTTCTACATCCGCACGGCCGACAGGCTGCAACGCACGTCCACCTGGCTCGAGTCCCTGGACGGCGGGCTCGACTACCTCCGTGAGGTGATCATGGAAGATTCCCTGGGCATCTGCGCCGACCTGGACGCGCAGATGGAGCGGCACATCGCCACCTACGCCGACGAATGGGCCGCCACGCTCGACGACCCCGACAAGCTCAGCCGGTTCGTCAGCTTCGTCAACGCCCCCGGCGTGCCCGACCCGTCGATCGTCTTCGCCAGCGAGCGCGGCCAGATCAAGCCGGTGATGGCCCAGTGAACTGGACGACGATCTGCGCCTACGAGGCGCTGCTGCCGGAACGCGGAGTCTGCGCCCTCGTCGAGGGCACCCAAGTGGCCATCTTCCGCACCTACGAGGGCGAGCTCTACGCGCTGGGCAACCTCGACCCGTTCAGCGGGGCGTACGTGCTCTCGCGCGGCATCGTCGGCACCAGAAAGGGCGAGCCGACCGTCGCCTCCCCCCTGCACAAGCAGGTGTTCTCCCTGGTGACCGGGCGCTGCCTGGACGACGAGACGGTGTCGGTGCCGTCCTACCCCGTGCGGGTGGGGGACGACGGGCGCGTCGAGGTCAGCCTCGAACAGCGGGTGGAGGTCGGCGTCTAGCGGAGGGCCGTGTCCGGGTCGTCGTCCAGCGGGGGCCGGGTCCAGGTCGTCCGCTCGCACGGCGGCTTGGGCGCGGCCCTTCCGGCTATTCCTCCGTGCCTACCTCGGCCGGTGGATAGACGTGCGCTCCCCGGTGCGCCGCCGGTAACACACAGCGGCGGCCCGACTCGACGCTTTCGCACCGTTCGGCGTCCTCGCGCTGGGGGAGTGGTTCGGGGTTCGCCTGGATTCGCGGCACTGAAGGGACGCTATCGGCGCCGCCGTACGCGCTGGTATCGGGGCGGCAACGATCACGGCTCTGACCGGTCTCGCCCATTCCTGTGAACCGCGACCGTGAGCAATACCGGGACCAGGCAAAGGTGTCGTGCGGAGTGCCTAAACCGCGCATTCGCCGACGACGCGCGGGGGCATCAAAGCGGCCATGAGCAAGATTTCTCAGCGCAGGGCACTCCTGCTGGCCGCGATCGTGCCCGCCCTCCTGGTCGCGGGCTGCTCCGCGGGGAACAACACCCAGGCGATGAAGGGCGCGGCGAGCCCCGGCACGCCCACCGACATGGACTCCATGTCCCCCGAGGAGAGCGACACCTCCTCCCCCGACGCCACCGACACGGGCGCCTCCCCGACGGACACGGCGGGCGGCGGGCAGGCCCAGACGGCCGTCCAGGGCTTCTTCAGCGCGGTGAAGTCCGGCAACGTCGACCAGGTCGTCAACTCCTTCTCCGACGACGCCGTCGCCGCCGTCAACGGCCAGGCCACGGCGGAGGGCAGCCAGGCGATCCGCACCCTGTTCCAGAAGCAGCTCCAGGGCAACGGCATGAAGCAGGCCACCCACACCATCGACGAGTCCCGCATGGCGGGGGACACCGACGCGATCGTCCGGTCCACCAGCAAGCAGGGCAGCGACGAGATGCGCGAGCTGTTCGTGCTCACCAAGGACGGCGAGGAGTGGAAGATCTCGCAGTTCATGAACAACAAGGCTTCCTGAGCTTGGGGCGGACCTGAGCGGCCCGTTCGAGGGGGTGGCGGCCGGCGGCCGGTCGCATGACGCGATCATCCGCCGGCCACCTGCCCTGGCCTGGCCTCGGCCCTCCGACGAGCACGATCCTCCTACCCGCCACCCCACCTGCCGCCCCCTGCCCACTGTGACCCTGCCCGGCGCCGGTTTGTGGTCGGCCCCGCCACGCGACCCGGCCCAGCCCGCCTCACCGCAGCCCCGCTCGCTGCCGACCCTTGTGGTCGCCCCCCCACGCCACCCCGCCTTCGCCCCGGTAAGGGGCTCCAGTGGGTTGCGCGGCTGGGAGCCTTGGGTGAAACGCTGGCGGAAACCTTGACCGTAACTAGCCGTATATTGCGTGGTTATTGTGTGACATATCCAGGAATGCGCATGAGTACGTGTGATATGGGCTAATTCTGGGTGGTGTCGCCGGGAATGCGGGGCTGGATGCGGCGCTGATCCACCAGAGCGAGGTAGACCGCGAAGGCGCCGCGTGCCCACATCTCCGCCTGTTGCGCGGTCAGCCTGATCTCCTCGCCCTCGTGCGAGACGATCATGTACCCGCCCGGCGGCACCCTCCGCCACGCGACCAGGACGCTCTCGTAGACGAGCACGTCGAGCATCGCGGTCAGATATTCACGCTCGGCGGCGGACACGGCGTAAGCCTCCTCGCTCCTCGCCGATTTATCGCCCTTGCCCACCATTGTGCGCGCCCTTTCGGGAAATGTCGCAGACCCATGTCGAAAAGCCGCCCCAACCCCGGAGAACCTCCACCCGCCCACCGGTGTATCCACACCGGAGGTGGTCACATGAAGAGACTCCTGACCCTGTTGATCGCGACCCCGGTGCTGCTCCTCGCCCTCGGGGGCGCGCCGGCCGGGGCGTCCGGCGCGTGGGCGGTGACGTACCTGGATCCGGTGCCGCCCCGGTTCGAGAGCGGGACGTCGTACACGCTCGGCTTCTGGGTCCTGCAACACGGCACCCACCCGTTCGAGGGCTCGATGAACCCCGTCGGGCTGCGGCTCACACGCGCCGACGGCAAGACCTTGGAGTTCAAGGGCATAGGGCTGGCCGAGGCGGCGCACTACTCGGCGTCCGTGGTGGTGCCGAAGGGCGTGTGGAGGGTGGAGGGCATCCAGGGGCCGTTCCAGCCGTACGCGGTGGGGACCCTGACCGTGCCCGGCGCCCTGCGGATCAACCCCCTGCCACCCGGCCAGGCGGACATGATCGCGCAGACCGAGCAACGCTACTGGGGTGACGTACGGCCACCCGGCTTCGAGCCCGGCACCACGACCCCTGCCGCCCCGATACCCGCCGCGTCCTCCGCCCCCGTAGTCACGGTCACATCCTCCCCGCCTCCTCCGGCGCCCGCCTCGGACGGCGGCGTCCCCGCGTACACCCTGCTCCTGGCCGCGGCCGGCGGCGCGGTGGCGACATGGGCGGTACTGGGACTCCCGACAGCGCGACGGCGGCGGCCCGCGGAGGACGAACCGGATCGCACCCAGGAGGACACCATCGTGATTTCTGGGTAGTAGCGGGGGCAGACCGCCGGGGTGTG
Source organism: Nonomuraea composti (assembly GCF_012034275.1). Taxonomy (NCBI): domain Bacteria; kingdom Bacillati; phylum Actinomycetota; class Actinomycetes; order Streptosporangiales; family Streptosporangiaceae; genus Nonomuraea; species Nonomuraea composti. The sequence continues at coordinate 58,702 of NZ_JAATEP010000023.1, forward strand.
CTCCGACGCCCTCCTTCCCGAGCGGCCCGCGTCGGCGCCCACCCCGGCTCTCCCCTTTTCTCTTGAATCCCAGACAAATCCTTACGTGTGCGGCAGGGTCGGAGGTGTTGCCGATCTTCGTGAGGATCACGCATGGACTGGCCGAACTGCCCCTCCTGCGGCGTCGCCCTGACCGGAACGGTGGATGCCTGTCCCGAGTGCCGGCTGCTTCTTCATGGGCCCGCCGCCAGTGACTACCTGAATGTGGTGGCGGCGCTCGCCGAGCTCGACGGGCGGCGGGCGGAGTTGGTGCGGAGGCGGGAGGAGGCGCTGGCGGGGATGCGGGCGGCCACCGACGCCGCCCGTACCGCGGCGGATGCGGCGGACACGGCGGACGCGGCGGATGCGGCGTCGGTGGTCGCCGGCGTGCCGGTGGCGGGTGAAGGTGTGCCGGTCGCGGTGGTGGGCGGGGAGGGGGAGCGGGGGCCTCGGCGGGATCTGTCGCATCGGGCGGTGCAGAACGTGCTGCTGCTGCTCGGCGGGACGCTGCTGTCCATCGCGGCGGTGGTGTTCACGCTGGTGAGCTGGCAGGTGCCGGCTCTGCGGGCGCTCATCCTGACCGTGTTCACGGTGGCGGTGCTGGCCGCGCCTTGGCTGCTCGTGCGGCGGCGGCTGGTGGCGACGGCCGAGACGGTGGCGCTGCTGGGGCTCGTGCTGATCCCCTTGGACGGGGTTGCCGTCATGCAGGTGTTCGGTGACGGTGGCGGTGGTGCTGCGGGGCCCGAAGTGGATTCGCTGTGGGGGTGGGCGGTTGCGGCTGCGGCGTTGAGCCTGGTCTGGGCCGTGTACGCGTGGTGGGCGCCGCTGCGGTTGCCGACGCCGGTCGCGATCGTTCTGGCTCAGGTTCCGTTGCCGCTGGCGGCGCTGGCCGAGGTGGGGTCCGGGCCGCTCGATGATGTGCCGGGTCTGGCGGGGGCGCTGGTGGTCGATGCCGCGGTCGACCTGGTGTTGTGGGGGGTGGCGGGGGGGGCTGGGGTCGCGGGTGAGTACGTGACGACCGCCGTGGCCGGGGCGGTGGCGTGGGTCGGTGGGGTGGGGGTCGCGGCGTTCGCGACGGTGGTGGTGATGGCCGGTGACGGGTTCGTTCCCCTCACCGATCCTCGGCCCGTTCTGGTGACCGGGCTGTCACCCGGGGTGGGACTCGTGCTGGGTGGGGCGGCGGTGGTGGCCGTTCTGTGGGCGGGCGCTACTCGGGGCAGGGGTGCCCGGTTGGTGATCGGGGCGGGTGGGGCGCTCGCCGGCGTGGGGGCCGGGTGTGCTCTGACCGCCTCCGTCGTGCCTGGCGTGGACGGGGCCGCGGTGGCCGCCTGTGCGGCGGTGGTGGTCCTGGTCGCGGCGCTGTGGCTGCCTGTTCGGCTGCGGGACGGCGTTCGTACGGGTGGCGCGCTCGTGCTCGGCGTGGCCGCGTGCTCGCAGGCGCAGGCCGTGATCGCGGTGGCGCTCGGCCCCCTTGGGTGGCTCACCTCCGCCTGGGGGGAGCGGGCCGGGCGGGCGTCCGAGCTGCTCGGGCCCGATCTTCGCTGGGACGATGCCGGGGCCGCGCCCGTGGTGATGGCGGCCGTGGCGGTGGGGTCGGCGCTCGTGCCGGCCGGGGGTGAGGTGTGGACGCCTGACTTACGCCGGATGTTCTGCCTGGTCAGTGGGTGTCTGGCGGTGGTCATGGCGCCGGTGTCGGTGGGGCTGGGGTACGAGGTGGGGCTCGGGGTGGTCGTGGTGCTCGCCTCTCTGCTGATGTGGCGGGCGGCTGCTCGCAGGCCCGCGTCGGGCGGTGGCGGGGCCGGGTCGAGCGGGCGCGGTGGTGTGGGGGTGTTGTGGGTCGGCGGGTGTCTGGGTGGACTGGCCATGTGCTGGGGGCTGGCCGATCGGACGGCCAGTGTGACGGTGGCCGGCGTGCTGGCGGGGGTGTGGGCCGGGTGTGCCGTGGCCGGCCGGACGAAGGGCGTGCAGGCCGTGGGCGGGGCCGGGGCGACGGTGGCGGCGGGGGTGATGGTCTGGGGGATGTTCGGGAGCGGGATGGCGGCGGCCGTGGCGATGCTGGGCGTGCGGGCCGGCACGCTGGTCGTCACCAGGCCGTCCCGGAAGCTGGCCGCCGCCGTCGTACGGGCCGGGCGGACCGGCACCACCCTCGCGCTCGGCTCCCTCGACCGGCTGACCAGGCTCGTACGGCCGGGCGGCAGGACGGCGGCCGAGGCGGCGGCCATGGTGGTGGCGTTGCTGGCGCTGGCCCAGTACGGGTTCGGGCCGGAGCACGTAACCGCTGGTGAGGGGCTGCCGCTCCTGCCGGGGCGGCTGGGTGATGAGGTGCCGGCGCTGCTGCTGGCGGTCGGCGCGGTGCTGGCGGCGGCCTCCGCGTGGCGCAGGCCCCGGGGATCCTGGCGGACGGTGGCGGCGGTCGAGGCGTGCCTGCTGGCCGTGCTGGCGCCGCTGCCGCTCAGCGGGGCCGTCGTGCCCGCGCTCGTCGGCCCGTACGGCTGGCTGACCCACGCCTGGGCCGGTGCGGCGGAAGGGGCGCGTGCGGCGCTCAGCCCGGCGGGGCCGTGGCAGGCGCAGCCGCTGCTGATGCCCGTGCTGGTGCTGGCCGGGGCGGCCGGCGCGCTGGCCGTGTGGGCGCGCTGGGGCAGGCCGGCCGCCATGGGGGTGGCGGGGATCGCGTTCCCGGTGGCGGCGACGGCGTTGCCGGTGGTGGCCGACCTGCCGTACTGGGCGGCGCTGGCGTTCCTCGTCGCGCTGACGGCCGGGCTGGCGCTCTGGTCGGCGGCGAGCCGGTCGGCGGCCGGCGGGGCGAGCCTGTGGACGGCGACGCTGGCCGTGTCCTGGTCGCTGGCCGACCGGACGGCGACGCTCGCGGTGCTGGCGGCGATCGCGGTGACCGCGCTGCTGTGCGCGGTCCGGGGCAAGGGGTCGCCGGTGACGAGCGTGGCCGCGACGGTCACCGGGCTGGCCGTCGGGGCGGAGAGCGTGGCCGCGGCGCTGGGCGGCGGGCTCGGCCGGTCGGACGCGGCGCTGGTCCTGCTCCTGGTGATCGTGCTGCTGTCGCGGGCCGCCGCGCTGCCCGTCCTGCCCGCGGCCGTGGCGGGGCCGCTCGGCGCGGCGGCGCTGGCCTTGTGGCCGGTGGCGATGCTGCTGGCACGGGACGTGGCCCGGCTGTCCCTGGTGCTGGCCGCCGGCGGGCTGGCGCTGGCCGCGTCGGCGTGGCGGCTGAAAGGCACGGTCAGGCCCGGGGCGTACGCGCTGGCGGGCGCGGCGTCCGCGGTGGCGGTCCTGCCGCACGTGCCGGTGTGGGCGGAGGTGCTGGGGTTCCCGTACCAGGTGGCCGGGCGGCCGTGGCGGGAGCTGCTCGGCGGGTGGGTGCCGCGACCGGAGGTGTGGGACTCGGGGCTGCCGATGGTCGCGGGCTTCGGTTTCGTCCGGGCGGAGGTCGGGACGGCGCTCGGCGCCGGGGTGTTCGCGGTGGCCACAGCCGTGATCGTCGCGCGGCGGCTGCGCGGGGACGCGGCGGCGCGGTCCGTGGCGACCGTGGCCGTGCCGGTGTGCCTGGTGCTGGTGCCGCCCGTGGCGGAGCTGGCGTACCCGTGGGTGTTGATCTTCCATGGGGTGGTGCTGGTGGCGCTGGCCGTGCAGGCGTCCGCCGGAGCGGGGGCGGCCGGGGTGATGGCGTTGCTCGCGGGCGGGCACGTGGTGGCGTGGTCGCTGGACGTGGAGGCGTACACGGTGGTGGTCCTCGCCGGGATCACCCTGCTCGGCGTGGCGGCCTCGGCGGTGGCGCGCGGGGCGGCGGCCCGGACAGGTGCGGCGGCGTCCGCGACCGTCGCGGCGGGCGGGCTGGCGGCGGCCTCGGCGCTGTCGGCGGGGCTGCGGGTGGAGGAGGCGGCGTTCGCGGTGCTGGGCGTCGCGGCGGTGGCCGTCCTCGCGGCGGCCCGGCTCGCGACCCTTCGGAGGGCGGTTCCCGGTGCGGCTCGGACCGGGGCACTCGGGCAGGCCTGCGGGGTTGCGGAAGGGGCCGAGGTGGCGGGGTGGGGGGTGGCCGTTGCCGGGGTGGTGATGACAGGGGGCGATCGCGGGCTGCTCAGCCTGGCGCTCGCCTGTGCCGGTGTGCTCGCGCTCGTCGTCGCCCTGCGTCCCGACCGGCGGGCCGCCGTCTGGGCCGGGCTGGGGCTGCTGCAGGTGGCGCTCTGGCTGCGGCTCGCGCTGTCCGGTGTCGTCGCGCCCGAGGCGTACACCGTGCCCCTGTCGGTGGCCGGGCTGGTCGGGGCGTGGCTGGCCAGGCGGCGCGATCCCGGGATCTCCTCCTGGAGCGGGTACGGCCTGGCGCTGGCGCTGACGTTCCTGCCCAGCGCGTACGCCGCCTGGCACGACCCCGGCCTGGCCCGGCCGTTGCTGCTGGGCGTGGCCGCGTTCGCCGCGACGCTGGCCGGGGCGCGGGCGCGGTTGCAGGCGCCGCTCATCCTCGGCGGGGCGGTGCTGGTGGTGACGGCGGCGCACGAGTTCGCGCCCGCGCTGGCCGAGCTGGTGGGTCAGGGGCCGCGCTGGGTGCCGATCGCGGTGGCGGGGGCGTTCCTGCTGTTCACCGGCGCCACGTACGAGCACAGGCTGCGCGACCTGCGCAAGATCCGCCGGCTGATCGTCAGGATGCGCTGAACCACGGCGGGGCGCAGGCCACGCCACCGCCGGCCGCGGTGGTCAGGGTTCTGCGGGCGCGGAGGGGCGCCGCGGTGGGTCAGAGGTGGCGTTCCTGCTGGTCGAGGATGGCGACCGAGACGGCGACCGCCTTGGCCGCGTCCCGCTCCTCGATCGCGCGCAGCAGCTCCTCGTGCGAGCTGTCCGGGACCAGCGCCGCCTCCTCCTGGTCCCTGACGCTGTCGCGCAGCGCGTCGCTCATGCTGCGGTAGAGGTCGCCCAGCAGGGCGTTGTGGGCGGCGTCCGCGACCAGGAGGTGGAAGTCGACGTCGGCGTCGGCGAAGCCGTCGAGGTCGCCGGCCCGGCCGGCCGCGTTCCTGCGGGCCAGGGTGTCGCGCAGGGCGGTCAGGTCGTCGTCGGTGCGGCGGCCGGCGGCGAGCCGGGCGGCGACGAGGTCGAGGCCGCGGCGGACGTCGATGATGTCCATGGCGGCGGCCGTGTCGAGCCGGCGCCGCAGCGCGACCTGGGACTCGTCGGTCGCGGTCACGTAGGTGCCGTCGCCCTGCCGCGTGTGCAGCAGCCCCGCGTGCGCCAGCACCCGCACCGCCTCACGTACCGACAGCCGGCTCATGCCGAGGCTCTCCGCCAGCCGGCTCTCGGACGGGATCTTGGTGCCGACCGGCCACACCCCCGCGGCGATCTCCCGGCGGAGCTCGGCGATGGCGGCGTCGACGAGCGAGGTCCTGGCGACGTTACGCATGCACCTACTCCTGTTCGGCTGAAGAACCTCCACCCTAGATATTGCCGTACGGACGTGGCGGGTCAGACGAGCGCGGCGGCGAGGCGTTCGATCGTGGGCCGGCCCTCCAGCGGGGACAGCCAGGCGGCGGGCAGCGGCGCGGTGCCGTGCAGGGCGCCCAGCAGGTTCCCGCACACGGAGCCGGTCGAGTCGCTGTCGCCCGAGTGGTTGACCGACAGCAGCAGTGCCCGGTCGACGGCGGGCTCGGCCAGGGCGCAGTAGACGCCGATGGCCAGCGCCTCCTCCGCCACCCACGCGCCGCCCAGCGACTCGACGGCCTCCGGCGAGTGCCCGCCGGCGCCCGCCAGGTGCACGGCGGCGCGCAGGGCGGCGGTGGTCTCCTCGTGGCCGGGATACCGGGCCAGCAGCTCCATCGTCTCGTGGACGGCGGGCTCCAGCGCCCGGCCGGCCATGAGGTGCGTGATGATCGCCGCGAACGCGCCCGCCGCGAGGTATCCGGTCGGGTGGCCGTGGGTGATCTGCGCGCAGGCCGCCGCCAGCTCGAACGCCTCCTGCGGCAGGCGGTTGACCAGCCCGAACGGGGCGGAGCGCATCACCGTTCCGCAGCCTTTGGAGTCGGGGTTCACCGGGCCCGGCACGCCCCACGCGGACGGGCCGGGGAACGGGCGGTGCAGGCCCGACAGGCAGGCGTTGCCCGGGGCGCGCCGCGAGTACAGCCAGCCCTCCTCGCGCAGGGTGCCGGTGTGGTGGGGGAGGGTCGCGGGCGGGGGAGCGGGGTGCTGCTGGGTGTCGAGCCAGCGCAGGTACGCCCGCCGCACCGCCTCGACGGCCGCCTCCCGCGTGCCGCCTTCGGCCGGTGATGGCGTACCGCCCTCGGCCGCCTCCCGCGCGTCGCCCCCGTCTTCGCCCTGGGCTTCGGTAGCGTGAGCTGCGGTGGCACGGGCGTCCAGCAGGCCCTCGACCGTGAAGAGGGTCATCTGGGTGTCGTCCGTGATCAGGCCGGTCCTGCCGCGCCAGGTCGCGACATATCCCGTGATGCCATCCGTCCCGTGATGCTTGCGGATGTCCCGCAACGACTGGAACTCGATCGGCGCGCCGAGCGCGTCACCGACCGCGCCGCCCAGAAGGCAGCCCCGTACCCGATCCAACACTTCCATGCCCTGGATATTGCCACCTTCCTGGCTCTTTGAGAGATTGCGCTTGTTTCGGCCAACCGTGTCCCGGAGGTCACGCGTGTCACAATTACGCCCCGCCCTCTTCGCCGTCGCCCTCACCCTCGCGATCGCGACTCCCGCCCAGGCCGCCGCAGCCGCTCCCACGATCACCGTCCGCGACGGCCGCACGCAGCCGGTCTTCTCGTACGCGGACGCGGTTCGCGAGCACGTGTACGTCGAATCGCCCGTGGACAGCGACGCCGACGGCGCGCTCGACCGGGTCAGGGTGGACATCATCCGGCCCAAGGAGTCCGGCCCCGGGCTCAGGGTGCCGGTGATCATCGACGAGAGCCCGTACTACGACAACTCGGGACGCGGCAACGAGTCGGAACGCAAGGTCTACGACGCTGCCGGAAATGTCACGAAATTTCCGCTCTTCTACGACAACTACTTCGTCCCGCGCGGCTACGCCGTCCTGAACGTCGACATGCTCGGCACCACCCGCTCCGACGGCTGCCCCGACGTCGGCGGCAAGGCCGACGTGCTGGGCGGCAAGGCCGTCATCGACTGGCTGAACGGCCGCGCCAAGGCGTTCAGGGCCGACGGCACCCCGGCCGTCGCCGACTGGACGACCGGCAGGTCCGCGATGATCGGCAAGTCGTACGACGGCACGCTCGCCAACGCCGTCGCCGCCACCGGCGTCGAAGGGCTCAAGACCATCGTGCCCATCTCGGCGATCAGCTCCTGGTACAAGTACCAGCGCTCGAACGGCGTCATCTACAACCTCGACTACGCCTCCTTCCTCGCCAACTACGTCGACACCGACCCCGACGCCAAGTGCCAGGCCGTCCGCGACAGGATGGACGCCGAGGACGGCGACGACACCGGGAACTACAACCGGTTCTGGGCCGAGCGCGACTACATCAGCGGCCTGCTCGCCGACGTCTCCAAGGTCAGGGCCAGCGTCTTCGTCGTGCACACCGTCAACGACCTCAACGTCAAACCCGACAACTTCTCCGCCTGGTGGAAGGCCCTGGCCGACCGGAACGTGCCCCGCAAGATCTGGGTCGGACAGACCCAGCACGTGGACCCGTTCGACTTCCAAGGACGCAGGGACCTGTGGGTGGACACCCTGCACCGCTGGTTCGACCACTGGCTGCACGGCGTCCGCAACGGGATCATGAACGAGCCGCGCGCCGACGTCGAGATCGGCCCCGTCCAGTGGATCACCCAGCGCGACTGGCCCGCCCCGTACGCGATCGACGCGTCATTGCGGCCCGCGCCCGACGGCACGCTCGGCCTGCGCCCCGCCGCCAGGAACAGCACCGCGACCTTCACCGACGTCGCCATGAGCGAGAACGACATGGTGGCCGGCATCGGCACCCCGAACCCCGGCCGCGTCGCGTTCACCACCGGCGCGCTCCCGCTCGACCTGCGCCTGTCCGGCACACCCACCGCCGACCTGCGGGTCAAGCTCGACCGGCCCACCGCCAACCTGACCGCCCTCCTCGTCGACCTCGGCGAGGACACCCGCGTGGACTGGCGGCGCGGCCAGGGCATCACCACCCTCACCGAGGAGGACTGCCACGGCGAGAGCACCGCGGCCGACGACGCCTGCTACCGCAAGGTCGTCACCAACTTCGCCACCCGGCCCCTGGAGATCGTCGCGCGGGGCTGGATCGACGTACAGAACCGGCAGTCACTCAGCCGGCCCACGCCCCTGCCGGCCGGCTCCTACGGGACGGTGCGGTGGCTGACGCTGCCGCAGGACTACACGTTCAAGAAGGGCCACCGGATCGCGCTCGTGGTCGCCGGCACCGACACCACGTACACCGACGAGGCCGGCACCGGGGCCGCCGTGACCCTCGACCTCGCCCGCAGCCGCGTGAACGTCCCGCTCGTGCTGGGGACTCCGCTGGCGGACGTGCCTCAGGACACCGCCAGGTTCCGCGGGCCCGCGGAGGTGGAACTGCCCGAGCCTGAGACCGGGTTCCACTTCTTCTGAACCCTCGGCCCCCGCCGCACTCCGGCGGGGGTCGCTTGGTGTTACCGGCGCGAGAGACGGGCGAGCCCAGCGCCCGTCGGGACGGTGGCCAGGGGCGGCGACCCGAGACGGCGGGGCGGTGGGGGCGGCGCCTTCGGCACGGTGGCATGCGCCGGCATGCACGTAGCAGGGGCCGGGCGGCCCATGATGAGTGTCGCGACGTGCGCGATGAGTCCCGCTTGCGGTGCGGCGCGCACGACGGCGCCGCCCGCGCCGCGCAGGGCGCGACGGCTCCGCCTGCCGGAGGGGTCAGTCGCACGGACGGTGGGGGCCGCCGTCGCGGACGCTGAGGGTGGTGCCCGAGTCCGCGGAGCGTGGGGACGTCCAGGAGACGCGTAGCGTCAGGGAGCCGCCGGCCCGGGTGATGCCGCCGGTGGTGCGGCCGTCGCCGGTCGTGTGGCCGGTCCAGCGGACGGTGATCCGCCCGTGCCGTTCCACCGCTCCCAGCTCGCACGCGTCCCGAGGGGCCTGGACGCGGAAGCGGTGGCCGGAGACGGTGATGCCGGCGGTGGCGGAGGTCGAGGTGATGGCGCAGCGGCCGGTGCACGACAGGGAGAACGTCCCGCTGCGTCCTGAGCCTAGTGACAGTGACGGGGGTGACAGGCGGGCCACGGGAGGGGCGGGGCGGGGGAGAGCGGTCTTCTTGGGGACGGAGCGGAGGCCCGAGCCGGCCAGGGTCTGGGTGGTGACGGAGACGGTGGGTTCGGCGGGGGTGTTCAGGAGCAGGGTGGTCTGGGCGGCGGCCTTGGTGAGCGTGGCCGGCTGGGACTGGGCGTTCAGCACGGCCCAGATGAGGCCGGCCGCGAGCAGGCCGACGCCGAGGATGAGCGCGAGCCGGGCCACGGCCCTGATCGGGGTGCCGGGCTCGGGGTCGTCGTCCTCGTCGGCGGGCAGCCGCCAGTACTCCTGCCACTGCGCCGCGTCCCCGTTCGCCGGTTGTTCGAGGGCGGACAGGGTGAGGCCGCCGTAGCGGACGATGGCGCCGCTCTGGTGGGTGCCGTTGCTCTCGCCCTTGATGGCGGTGGTGTAGACGAGCTTGTCGCCGTACGCGCCGCCGCGGAAGGGCCGGGTGCGGCTGGGCGGGGTGAACGGGTGCCGGCCCCGTACGGCGGGCGCGCCGGGAGGCCCCAGGCCCGCGCCCGCCTGCTCAGGATCAGGATCAGGGTCAGGGTCAGGATCGGGGACGGGGGCGGAGAGGGGAACGGGACGCCCGGGGGGCTCCTGGTCGGCGGCGGCCGCGCCCGCCGCCGACCAGGGCTTTCCCGAGGTCGCCGTCGTGGGGCCGGCGACCTGGGCGGGCGGCGTGGTGTCGGCGACCGGAGGAGCCGGCGACGAGGGGCCGGTCTCCACCAGTGTGCGGGCCTGCACTGGAAAGCCGTCGGCCCGCCAGAGTGGCCCCTCGCCGGGCAACGGCTGCGCCGACGCCAGCCGGTTGGGAAGCGTGCCGGGCAGAGTCGCGATCGGCAGGCGGCGCAGCAGCGCCCCGGCCGTCATGGTCCTGGGCGCGGCCCGGCAGGTCGCGCAGGACTGGATGTGCCGGCCGATCCTGGCCCTGGCCCGCCGTCCCGGCGCGGCGACCCATTCGGCCATGCGCGAGGTCAGGACGGGGCAGCCGGTGCGGGAGCGGGCGGCGATGATCGCGGCGAACCATTCCTCCAGCCCGGCCGCGGCCCGCGCGACGATGGCGTGGACCTCGGGCTCGGGCAGCTCGAAGATGGCGGCGAGCTCGGCGTCGGCCAGGCCGTGCCGTACGGACAGGTCGAGGAGCTCGCGCTGGGGGCGTTCGAGGGAGAGCAGCGCTTCGGGCAGCAGCTCGGACATGCGGCCGGGCCGCGACCAGGAGCCGATGCTCGCTGGCTTGGCGACGACCGCCCGGTGGGCTCGGGCGACGGCGTACAGCCAGGGCCGTCTCAGGGCCGGATCGACCACGCGATCCGCGTACAGGTGCACGGTCATCGCGGCGCCGGCGACGGCCTGCTCGGCGTCGCCCGCGGCGAGCTCGGTGCGGCAGTAGTCGTAGAGGCGGGCTCCGTGCTTGTCGCACAGGTCACGAATGGCCTGGCGCGCGTCGTCCGACAGGGTTCGCCACATCCGGTGTCACCTCCTCCGTTCGGTACGCGGACGCTGGTTCGTGGTTCAGGTCCCCCCGGGGGTGTCGAGCAGCGACGCCTGCGCCAGGTAGGCGCGGGTGGCGTCGGGGTCGCCGGCGATGGCCCGCAGCCCGGCCATGGCGGCGGCGAGCCGGGCGCTGTCGCGTTCGCGCACTCCCGCCGGGCGGGTCTCGCTCCGGGGGATCACGCGGTGCAGCAGCACGGAGCGGCGCCGCCAGGCCCACGCCTCCAGCGCGGCGGGCCGGGCGGAGCCGTGGAGCACGGCCGCGAGGACCTGGCCGGCCTCGGCGGCGTCGTGGATGCCGGCGTTCATGTTGAGCCCGCCGACGGTGGAGGTCAGGTGCGCGGCGTCGCCGACGAACAGCACCCGCCCGCACCGGTACGACGTCAGCACGCCCCTGGACAGCCCGAACCGGTCGGCTCCGGTGATCCGGATCGGCTCGCCCGCGCCCGGCAGCGCCCTGCGGACCAGCAGCGACAGGTTGGGCGCGGACAGCGGCTCGTGCGTGTCGCAGGGGATCTTGAAGATGATCCGCCAGTGGTCGGGCAGGCCGAGCAGGGTGCACGACTGCTGCACGTCCCGCACGTACGTCAGCGGCGCCAGGCTGGGCAGCAGCCGGTCGAGCGGCGCGTCGGTGAAGACCCGCAGCGCCTGCGCCGGGCAGGCGGAGCGGGGGAAGGGCAGGCCGAGCGAGCCGCGCACGGTGCTGTGCGCGCCGTCGGCGGCGATGAGGTACCGGGCCCGCGTCCAGGTGTGGCCGACGCGGACCCGGATGCCGGTGCCGCCCTCCGCCACGCCGTCCACGTGGGTGCCGAACCGCACGTCCACGTCCGGGTAGACGCTCAGGGCGGACAGCAGCAGCGGGGTCAGGCGGGCCTGGTCGGCGTGGATCCTGAACGGGTGCTTGGTCAGGCCGTCGAGCCGGTTCATGCCCATCTCGGCCAGCACGATCCCCGACCGGTCGCGCCACTGCACCCGCTCCACGACCCGGCCCGCGGCGACCAGCCTGGAGGCCACGCCGAGGTCGTCGAGCAGGTCGAGGGTGGCGGGGTGGAAGGTGCAGGCGCGCGCCTGCCGGGGCAGCTCGCTCTCGCGCTCCAGGACGGTGACCGGGATCCCGGCCCTGGCCAGGCAGAGCGCGGCGGTCAGCCCGGCGGGGCCGGCTCCTGCGACGATGACGCCGTTCATGGCCGGCCTCCGACGCGGGCCGCGGCGGCCATGTGGCGGCGGTACGGCACGCGGCTGAGCGTCACGTGCCGGCCGACGGCCTTGGACAGGGCCCACCAGGCCACGCAGAGGTTCGAGGTGAGCAGGGTGCGGTCGTTGCCGCTGGTCAGCGGCCTGAGCACGGGCAGCGTGGGCAGCCCGGTGCCGGTGAACAGCAGCACGGCGTCGCCCGGCACCTCGGCCAGCTCGACCTGGCTGACCAGGGAGGCGGGCGTGTGCCCGTAGGGGGAGTAGCCGTCGGGGGCGCGTACCTGGACGACCTGGGTGACGTTCAGCCCGGCCGTCTTCCAGAAGCGCTCGGCCAGGTCGGTCACCCACGGCTGGTACGGCGAGACCAGCACGATGTCGGTCACCATCACGTGCTCCAGCGCCTCGCGCGTGGCCTGCGTGGCGGAGGCGAACGGCACCCCGGTCGCGGCGGTCAGCTCGGCGCACTGCTCGCGGTCCTCGTCGGGGCCGAGCAGGTAGCGGGGCTCGCTGCAGGCCATGACCAGCGCGTCGAGCCGCAGCCCGTCGAACGCGCCGAGCATGGCGGGCACGGCGGTGTTGTAGCTCTCCAGCCGGTCGATCAGGGACCGCCCCGGCCGGGCGGGGAGGCGGGCGACGTGCATGTCGGCCCGCGAGCCGAGCAGCCGGGTCAGCTCGGGCTCGGCCGACGGGTTCGCGGGCGCCACGAGCACGCCGATCCTGCGGCGGCTCATGGTGTGCCCCGGACGGTGCGCATGGTCTTCTCCTCCTGTGCGGGAAGGTCTTCCGGTGCCGGAAGGCGAAGAGGGTTCAGGGGGTGCGGTGGGGGGTCAGGGCGTGGTCGATCTCGGTGATCGCCGCGACGGACACCTGCCGGATGCGGCGCAGCCGGTGCACGGTGCGCGCCGCTCCCTGGTCCTCTTCACGGGGTTTCCCGCCGGACGGTGGTGGGGGCGCGCCGGGTCGTACGCCCCGGGGGTGCACTTCGTGCGGTTGTGACCTGCGCAGCTCCTCGGTGAGCATGATCACTCCTATGTGGAGGCGGGTGGTGAGGGGTGCGGCGCGGAGAGGAGCCGGCGCGGTGTCGCCACCGGCTCCTCTCCGGCCGCGCGTCGGGGTGGAGGTCCGGTCTCACGTTCCGACGCCACGGCGACCCGCACCAGCGCCGTGGCGGCGAGCAGAACGGTGGCCGGCGGAACGGCCATGAGCACGCGGGCGTGCCCGGGCGACGGCCCCCTTGGGGGCGGCCGGTCGATCGGCATCGTGGCGCCCGTCACGGCGATCGTCCCGCCCGGCATCGCTGCCGTGCCGATGGTGCCGTCCAGGCCGGGAACACCGCCGTAGACGACCCTGCCGAGCCCGACGCGGCGGACGACCGGCATGGCCGGAGGCGCCGCCGCCATCGTGGCGGCCCTTGTGGAGCCGCCGTCCCGCCGCGGGTCGCGGGCACGCCGCCGCCGCGAGTTCAGCGGCAGGGCGGCGGGCGTGCGCGGGCGACCTCGCGGGCGGGAAGAAAGCCAGCCCCAGGCGCCACCCCTCGAGACGGCCAGCACGCCAGCCGCTACCGCGCTGGCCGTCAGCACCGCGCCGACTAGGTCGGGCACGTGCCGCACGGTGCCGGGGGGGTGGGGAAGCGCCGGGGCCAGCGCTTTGTGCGCCGCCACACGGGGTGGCAGCGGTTGCCGGGACGCGGGCGGGATGGCCGCCGTCGCGCCCGGGCGGTGGGGGTCCGGAGGCGACGCCGGCGGGATGGCCGCCGTCGCGCCCGGGCAGTGGGGGGCCGGGGGTCTCATCGAGCCGTCACCGCGCTCTCGGCCACGTTCGGCACGCTGACGCAGACCATGCGCTCCGTCAGCCCGGCCCTGGGTCCGGCCGCGCGGGCGCGGGCCGGTGGTCCGGCTTCGCCGGCCGCGTGCGTACGGGCCGGCCCCGCACCGCCGGCCACCATGCGCGCGACCTTGGAGGCGAGCGCGAGATGCTCGGCGCAGCGCCGGCCCACCTTGGCCTCCAGGCCGGCCACCTGGGCCAGCCGCAGCCGCATGGGCTCCAGCGACGAGCGCCGTTCGAGGCCGTCGAGGTCGGCCAGCCGGGCGGGCCAGCGCAGGTCCTCGGCGCAGTGGGCCTCGACCTCGCCGGGCAGGTCCGCGGCGGGGAACCCCTCGTGACGCAGCCGGGTGGCGACCATGACGGACGTGAACGCCGTCCGGTCGAAGTCGGCCAGCCGTCCGGTGAGGGCCGCGCCGAGCATCCTGACGCGGTGGCTCAGGCAGACCGCACTCCACCCGAGCAACAGCAGCCGGTCGGGGCCCGTCTCGGTGTGCCAGCCCGCCAGCCGCAGCTCGCGGGCCATCCGGTGGTAGTGGCGCCAGCGGTGGCCGGGGTCGTCGAGCCAGACCTGGACCCCGCCGAGCGGCAGGCTCGCGACGTGGACGCCGGGCCCGGCGACGCGGGCGCAGATGCGCTGGACCGCCGGCTCCTGGCCTGGGACGGCCGGGCCGTCCAGGAAGGTCGAATCCATGGTCACGTCCGGCCACCTCCTCGCAGGGGGATCTCTCCAGAACCGCTGAGGCTGTTAAGCCCCAGTTACCACGTGCTCCGATAGTCCGCTTATGCAGGGGGCTATGTCAACTGACAGTTTGCGCATAAGTTGATACCTGCCTGCGTGGCAGAGCTTGCCCGCATGGCAGGGGACAGTGGGGCGAGCGTCCCTTACGCTGGACCATGTTCACGGGCGGCTAGGAGGTGTGCCGTGGCGAACTTCGCCGAGCGGCTCGATCTCGCGCTGACCAAGCGCGGCTTCACCGGCGCGCAGGTCGCCTCCGCCCTGACGGAGGCCGGCATCCCCATCACCCGCGCCTACGTGAGCCAGCTGCGCACCGGCAAGCAGACCAACCCGACGCTGCAGGTGCTCAGGGCGCTGGCGTCCTGCCTCCAGGTGAGCGTGGGCTGGCTGGTCGGCGACGACTTCCTCGAATCGGGCTCCGTGGAGGACCTCCAACTGCGCGCGGCCACCATCGGCCTGTCCGCCTCCGGCCTGTCCGAGAGCTCCCTGGCCGTGCTGCGCGGCGTGGTCGAGCTGGCCCGCAAGGCCGAGGGCCTGCCCGAGGAGCCCGAGCCGACCTCCGACATCCCCGAGGCGGTCGCGCCGCTGAGCGGCCCGCAGCGCCGGGCGCTCGGCAAGCGGTTGCACGGCCTGCGCCTGTCGGCCCAGCTCTCGGTCGAGCAGGTCGAGACCGCGATCGGCAGGGGCGCGGCGGCGATCCCCGCCATCGAGGAGGGGCGCATCGCCCCGCCGCCCATCACCGTCGAGCGCCTGCTCACCGTCTACGGCGTCTCCGTGCCCCCCATCCGCGAGTACGTCCTCTCGCTGGCCAGGGGCGAGCGAGAGGCCGCCTGGTACGACGCGCAGTCCGTGCCCGTCTGGCTGGCCACCGGCTACGCGCTGGAGGGCCGGGCCACGGTGATCCGCACGTACCACAACCAGTTCGTCCCGCCGCTGCTGCAGACCGAGGAGTACGCCAGGGCCGCCATCACCGTGGCCGGGCCCGCGACGCTCGGGCAGCAGACGGTCGAGGAGGCGCTGGCGCTGGTGCTGGCCCGCCAGGAGGCGGTGCCGCGCGACAACGGCGTGGTGCTGTGGGCGGTGATCGACGAGAGCGTGCTGATCCGCTCGATCGTCGGGCAGCACGTCCAGCTCCGGCAGCTCGAGGTGCTGATCGAGCACGCCAAGCGGCCCAACGTCTCGCTGCACGTGGTGCCGATGGAGGATCCCGCGTACGTGCCGCGCACGGGCCCGTTCACGATCTGGCGCTTCGCGGAGGCGTTCGAGCCCGACATCGCCTGCGCCCACGGCATCGACTCCGACGCGCTGATCACCGGCGCGGCCGAGGTGGAGGCGTTCCACCAGGCGTTCACGAAGCTGTCGGTGACGACGACCACGCGCGACGAGACCTTCGAGATGCTGAATTTCCATCGCGAAAGACTTTCGCGTTCGTTGGGGATCTGATCGTTCCGCTTTCGCCTTCCCCGGGGATCTGATCGTTTCGTGGTTTGTACCAACGAATGGTTACGTAGGTATATCCACAATCAATGGCTTTTGCGGTTGTCTTTCCCCCCGGGGCGAGGATCATATGGTCTGGGTCATCGAGTGGGGTCCGAAAGGATCAGCTTTTCCCGCGATAGTGGGCGAGGGGAAAGGGGCAACACTCAAATGCGTCAGCGTGCCATCCGAAACCTGGCGAAGCTGGAGATGACCCAAGCGCGCGTCACGCGGATTCTCGACGCCGCCGCGGGTGGGAAGAACAACTTCGTGGCGGACCGGGATGTCATCAGCCGCTATGACCAGGCCGCCCCGATCACGACGACGGCCGCCAGAGCGGTGCTCCAATATTTACGCCGGGTGGTCCGCCATCTGGCGAGCGAAGGTGTGGACCAGTTCGTGATCGTCGGGAGTGGCGTCCCGAGCGGTCTGCCACCGGGCAGGCAGTTGCACGACGTGGCCAGGAACGCGCTGAACGGCTCCGTGCCACGCGTGGTCTACGTGGAGAACGACCCTATGGTGCTGGCCGGAGCGCGGGCGACCATCGAGCCGATCACCGATCTCGTCCGCGTCGTAGAGGGCGACGTGCGCGAGATCGACGAGATCCTCGACGACCGGGTGCTGCAGACGTTCCTCGACTGGGACCGGCCCATGGCCGTGCTGCTGCTGTCCACCCACAGCCTGAACGACGACGAGTACTTCCATTACGTGATCAAACGCATTCGCCAGGTGGTTCCCGAACGGAGTTACCTGTCGATGATGCAGACCACGTTCGACGCCATTCCGGCGGAGTTGTTGCCGGCCATTCACGACCTGCTGGCGATGACGCTGCCGGGCCACGCGATTCGCACCCGGGAGGAGGTCGAGGCGTTGCTCGACGGCCTGGTGCTGGTCGATCCGGGGCTGGTGTGGGTTCCGGAATGGCGGCCCGACGGCCACGACGACGCTTGTGCCGAACAGCCCAGCGCGTCCGGCAACTACGGTGCCGTGGCCCGCGTTCCCTGACGCGCCCTACACCTTCGCGGGTTCGGCCGGCGCTCCAGCCGGGCCCTTGACGGGCTCGACGCCGAAGACGAGCACCGCCACCACGGCCAGCAGCAGGGGCACCGCCCCCAGCAGCGCCGTCATCCCGATGGACGGGGCCGCCGCGCCCGCGACGAGCACGCCGGTCACGGCCACGCCGCCGAACTTGCCGACGCCCGCCGACAGCCCGGAGCCGCGCGAGCGCACCCGGGTCGGGTAGATCTCGGAGCTGTACGCGGCCAGCACCGCGGCGATCGCCGCCGTCCCCACGATCGGCCCGGCCAGCAGCACGTACAGCCAGGTGCGGTCGTGAGCCAGCGTCTCGCCGGAGAACGACAGCACCACCAGCGCCGCCCCGACCAGCGCCGAGAGCACCACGATCGTCTTCTTGGCGCTCCACAGGCCGTACATCGCGGCCGAGATGAAGATCAGCGGCAGCCCCAGCAGCGTGGAGTCCGCGAGGGCCCGGTCAGCGGCCGACTGGTCGAGGCCGAGACTGCGCAGGTTGGACGGGATCCACAGCTGGAAGCCGTAGGTGACCAGGCCGATGCTCAGCCCCAGGACCACCACGGCCGCCGTCAGCCCCGTGAACGGGGCGCGGAACAGCCGGGAGTAGCCGCCCTCGTGCTCGTCCTGGACCCGCTCCACGTCGGACTCCGAGGTGAGCGCCGCGCCGTAGCGGGCCATGATCGCGTGCGCCTCGTCGTCGCGGCCGTGCGCGAGCAGGAACCGCGGCGACTCGGGGATGAACCGGTTGAGCAGGATCAGGAAGACCCCCGTCGGCAGGCCGACCAGCCACAGCACCCGCCAGGAGTACTCCGGCGCCAGCGTCGCCGACAGGAAGCTCGCCAGCAGGTAGGCCACGGCCAGGTTGCCGC
This sequence comes from Nonomuraea composti, assembly GCF_012034275.1. Taxonomy (NCBI): domain Bacteria; kingdom Bacillati; phylum Actinomycetota; class Actinomycetes; order Streptosporangiales; family Streptosporangiaceae; genus Nonomuraea; species Nonomuraea composti. The sequence goes on from NZ_JAATEP010000023.1 coordinate 76,562, forward strand.
CGATGAGCACCATCACCCAGCCCTTGTGCCGCGGCGGGATCGTCTCAGCGAGCAGCGAGAACGCGATCGGCAGCATGCCGCCCGCGCCCAGGCCCATCGCCAGGCACATCGCCAGGTTGCCCTCGAAGCTCGGCATCACGCCGCAGATGGCCGTGCCGATGAACAGCACGCCCGCGTACAGGATGGAGGGCTTGCGGCCGATCTTGTCGCCCAGCCAGCCCCACAGCAGCGAGCCCAGCACCGTGCCGGTCAGGCCGGACAGCGGCAGCAGCGCCACCGGCAGGTCGCCGCCCGGGTTGAGCGGGGACCTCAGGCCGTACTCCTCGACCATGCCGGGGGAGACGAACCCGAGCGTGATCGGCTTCATCGCGTCGATCACCACCGCGACCGACATGACCACGATCAGCCCGATGTGCGCCGGGCGCATCCGCTGGTCGTCCAGCGCCCGCACCCGCACCTCGGCCGCCGGCCTCGCCGCGAACGCGCCCGGCGGCACCAGCCCCCACGCCGTCACCACCAGCCCCGCGACGATCAGCACCATGCCGATCGTCATCGGCAGGTCCATCGGCATCCCGGCCAGCCGGTAGTGCATGTCCGCGCCGTGCAGGTACATCGGCAGATGCAGCAGCACCCCCGCCACCGTGGCCAGCGTGCCCAGCCAGAAGTACAGCGGACGAGCCAGCTCGACCCCGCCCATGAGCTTCCCCCTCACAACAGGCGGCCACCCCGCAGCCGCCATTGGACGAACAGCACCCGCATGGGCCCGTTCACGAACAGCCACTGGCCGACCCACACGACGCCGAACATCACGGCGAACGCCCAGAACGGCACCGGCCCCCCGACCCCCGGCACCAGACCGGCATCGAGCAGCACCCACATGAGCAGCCCCTCGGGCACGGCCGTGACCAGCCCGAACAGCGTCGGCCAGTCCTTGTCCCAGCGGAACTGCATCAGCAGGTGGTACAGCAGCTCCCAGCCGACGCCGACCACGGCGACCGCCAGCAGCATCACGAACGCGTCGCGCAGCGACATGGGCAGCACGAGCGCGAGCAGCGCCGTCAGCACCGCCCCCACCGTGGCCAGCACGAACAGCCGGGTCTGCACCCGCCCGGCGAGCGTCGGGATCAAGCCGGTCTCCTGTTCGCCGCCCACTTCAGCCACTGCGACACCGACCTGACCGGCCCCAGCCCCTTGCAGAAGCCGCGCCTGGCCAGGTCGTCGGCGATGTCGAGGGCCGCCGTCTGCATGCCGAGGAAGCTGTCGACGGCCAGGAAGTGGTTGCCCGCCGTGGCCGCGCCCGAGGCGTACAGCCGGCCGTCGCCGCTCTCCGTGCCCAGCACCTCGAAGCTCCGGCCCACCTGCAGCCGGCCCGCCTTGTTGGGGCGGGCGCCGCCGTGCTGCAGCAGGTCGGCCAGCACCCGGTGCTCCGGCATGTCGGCCTCCAGCCCGGTGCAGTCGATGATGAAGTCGGAGACGTACTGCATGGGCGCCGAGCTCGCGCTGCGCGTGTGGGTGACCAGCCGGCCGTCGGGCGTCTGGTCGATGCGCTCCACCTCGGCCTGCACCGCGTGGTACCAGCTGCCCTGCCTGGCCCGGCGCAGCTGCTCCTGCCAGCGGGCCAGCTTCGGCGTGGTGGTGCCCGCCACCAGCGCGGCCAGCCGCGCCCGCCGCTCCGGCGTCGCCTTGCGGAACTGCGCCTTGAGCTGCCCGCCGAACGCCGACTTCGGCATCGTGAACGCCTGGTAGGCCCACCCGTCGCCGCCCTTGCGCCGCATGAACGGGTGCGGCCCGTGCGAGCCCGTCACGTACGTGCGGAACAGGTGCACGATCGTCGTCTGCAGGCCGTAGCGCTCCCTGTCGTCCATGAGGCGCTGCAGCACGCGCGAGGCCACGATGCCCGCGCCGCGCACCACCACCACGCCGGGCCGCTTGCTGAGCTGGTCGTAGACGTGCTCGTGCGGCTCGTACGCGTTCACCACCCGATACCGCTCGCCCCGCCGCTGGCGGAACTCCTGGAGGTCGTCGAGGAACTTCAGCCCCGGATACCCCACGGCCAGGTGCACGTAGCGGGAGCGCAGCGCCACCCGCTTGGTCGGCCCGCTGCCCGCCGGCGGCGTCAGCACCGTGAAGTAGCCGCCGCCCAGCCGCTTCCTGACCATGCGGACCTGCCCCTTGGCCAGCATCTCCCAGTAGCCGATGCGGTCGGCCTCGCGCTGCACGCTCCGCATGACCAGCGCCGCCCGGGGGCTGTAGAAGTCGGTGCCGATCGGCTCGGTCAGCACCTGGAGCAGCGGCTTGACGGAGCGTTCCTGCCAGGCCTCCTGCACCGCGTACGAGGGGAAGCCCCAGATGTTGTCGGGCCGCGCGCCCGAGTCGGAGCGGATGCGCTCGTGAGCGGGCAGCTGCGAGACCCGCGTCAGGTACTCCCACGTCTGCCAGGGGGAGTCGCTGGTCGAGAGCACCCGCACGGCGGAGGTGGGCACGCCGCGGATGCGCAGCACGTCGAGCAGCGTGAACGAGCCGATGCCGCCGCCCACCGACACCAGCGGCATGTCATAGACGGGGATGCCCGCCGACTCCACCAGCCCGTCGGCCCAGACGGAGGAGTGGAGCAGCTCCGGCGTCAGATCTCCCCATGGCACGGAAGTTAAAGGTAGCGTAAAAGCGGGCTTTCAATCCCACCAGAATGACCAGGCGTGCCGGCCCATGATCTGGGCGGCGTATCCCTGGAGATCGCCGGGCCCCTGCACCACGTTGTCCGGGCAGAACGTCCAGTGCTCGGCCGCCACGTGCAGCGCGTGCTCGTGATCCACCGGCGGCGCCGCCACGCTCAGCTCCAGCGTGTTGAAGCCGACGCCCACCACCCGCGCCCCGAACCGGTCCTCCCAGCTGCGCACCACCGCCGCCATCGGCACCATCCATTCGTTGTGGTGCAGCGCCCCCTGCCAGCCCATCACGGCCAGCGCGTCGGCGCCCCGGCCCGCGGCGACCAGGCCCACCGGCATGCCCCTGGCGGCCAGCTCGCCCGCCAGCCAGTCGGCGACCGCCTCAGGCTCGGCCTTCAGCACGCCGGGCGCCGCCGGGCCCGGGCAGATCGCGCCGTACGGATCGAGCTCCTCCAGCGCGTCCGGCGGCATCTGCGCCACCCACTCCTGCCACACCTCCGCCATGAACCCCTCGGCGGTGAAATGGTCGATCTGACGGGGATCGTCCGGCACGACCTGCCCCACGCTCCACGGCTGCGCCGACTCGTCCAGCAGCAGCGGCCACAGGCCGCTGTGCGGATGCCACTCCCGCAGCAGCGCCCAGTCGGCGCCCGTGACCGGCTCGTCGCTCATCCAGAACGCCGGCCGCGCCGGCACCCCCTGCCCCGTGTAGCCGGGATCCGGCCAGACCACGTCACCGGGAGGCAGCGCCACGCCCAGCCTGCGCCCCCTGCCGCCGTCGGCGAACAGGGGGCCCAGCTCGCGTGGCAGCCGATGATCGCTCATGCCCTACCGTTCCGATACCGAATCCTGTCTCGGAGATGGTAGTGCCGCGCGTGGTCCTGGGCCCTGTGGCGGGCACCCCTGAGATGCCGGTGTGCGGCAGAATGCTGTTCCGTGTTCCCCTTCGACGCGGTTCTCACCGACTTCGACGGCGTGCTGCGCCACTTCGACCACGCCGCCCAGGCCGACATCGAGGCCCGTTACGGCCTGCCGCTGCGCAAGACCGCCTTCGACCCCGAGATGATCCTGCCCCCGACGCTCGGCCACGTCACCGAGGCGCAGTGGGTGGAGGCCACCGTGGCCGCGCTCGGCGGCGGCGAGCGGGCGCGGCAGGCCATGGCCGAGTTCGTCGAGATCGCCTTCTGGGTGGACGAGGAGGTCAGGGCGCTGCTGGCCAGGGCGCAGGAGCACGTGCCAGTGATCATCGTGACCAACGCCATGGACACGCTGGAGGAGCACATCGACCGGCTGGGACTGACGTACTTCGCCGACGACGTGGTGAGCAGCGCCCGGGTCGGGGTGGCCAAGCCCGACCCGCGCATCTACGAGATCGCGGCCGAACGGGCCGGCGCCGCGCCCGCCCGCTGCCTGTTCGTGGACGACCGGCTGCCGAACGTGGAGGCCGCCAGGGCCCTGGGCATGACCGGCATCCACTACCGGTCCCTCCAGGACCTCGCCGAAATCCTGGGCTGACCGGCGGCCCTGCCTCCCGAAGCTCAGCCGGCGGCCATGTCGAAGAAGGCCCGTTCCAGCTCCACCGCCCGGCGGAACACCCCCAGCACCTCCCGGCGCCGCTCCGCGCCCAGACCGGCGCCCAGCCGGTCCAGCTCGCCCCGCAGGAACGCCACCCAGGCGCGGAACTCCGCGCCCTCGTGCAGCTCGATCCACTCCCGGTGCACGAAACTCTCCGGCAGCGGCTCGGCGGCCCGCGAGGCCCAGCCGAGGTAACACCACTCGGCCACGCACAGCACGGCCGCGATCAGCAGGTAGTCCTGCGAGCGCCGCACCTCGTCCATGAGCTCCCTGAACGCCGCCGTCACCGGCTCCAGCGGCACCTCGGTCCGCCCGCCCAGCTCGGCCAGCGCCCGATGGAAGTACGTCTTCTCCTCGGTGGTCGCCACCTGACCGAGGAACGTGCCGTACGGCACCCGGGCCTCGAACGTGTCGGCGGCGGCCACCGCCGCGCCGAGCAGTGCCGTGAAGGAGTCCACGAACTGGAAGTCCTGCTCCAGGTAGCGCCGCATCGCATCGCCGGCCGCCGTTCCCTCGATGATCGCCGTCGCGAACGGGTGGGTCACCACCGCCGTCCACTCCGGCTCGCACTGCTGCCTCAGCCACTCGCTGAACGTCTGCTCACTCATGACCCGGACTGTAGACGCCGCCGCGAGGGACGAACCGCCGCCCCCTCGCCGTACCGGGCGAGCTGCGCTTCTCGCCAGGCCAGGGGGCGGCGGCGACCGAACGCCTGCCGTCAGTACCCGCCGTAGGGATTCTGGGAGGGCGACTGGTTCTGCGGGGCGCTCGACTTGTGGCCCGCCGGGTGCGTCGGGCTGCTCGACGGGCCGCTCGACGGCGCGGCCGCCGCCCCGTTGGAGCTCACCTTCGTGCCCTGCGGGGCGATGACCCCGATCAGGCCGTGCTTGGTGGCGTCGATGCCGGCCGAGAACCACAGCGAGCTCTCGCCGCCCGTGGCGGCCGTGCCCGGCTCCAGGTCCCACAGGCCCGGCAGCACGATCGGCTTGCCGTCGGACGTCCGCAGCGCGCCCAGGTGCCTGCCGCTGCGGTACGCCTGCACGGTGCCGTCACCGAAGTTGCCGACCAGCAGCGCGTTGCGGTACTGGCTCCAGCCCTTGGGCGCGGCCGTGATGCCCCACGGGGCGTTCAGCCCGACGCGGGAGATGCGCCCCGTCAGGCGCCCACTGGCGTTGAAGCGGCTGACGAAGCCCTTGCCGTTGCCGAAGACCGGCTTGCCGGTGCTCGGGTCGCGCAGGGCGTAGGCGACCCAGATGCTGCCGTTGGCGACCGCCACGTTGTAGGCGTTGTAACCCCTCGGCAGCGCCCGGTCCCTGAACTGCCACTTCGCCAGGTGGATGCGCTGGAAGTCCTCGTCGAAGGCGTGGATGCGCCCGCTCGCGAAGTCCGCGGCGAGCAGGAAGGCCTCGTCCTCGGTCTGGACGAGCTCCAGCCCCTTGTAGTCGGCGCCGCGGGTGAACGCCGCGATGATCGCGTTGGCGGGGTCCACCTCCGCGTTCCATCCGCTGATGGCGCCGCTCGGGCTGGAGAAGATGAACGAGGCGGGCTTGCCCTTGACCGTGAACCCGTCACCGGGGTTGAACACCTGGCCCGTCGGGGCTCCGCCCGGGATGGCCACCTCCGTCTTCTCCTTCTTGCCCGTGCCGGAGTAGACGGTGGCGCTACCGGTGCCGGTGTTCGAGACCCACAGAGTCTTGCCCATGGCCAGGCCCCACGGGTTGACGACCTTGGGGTCGGTGACCGGGGCTTTGCCCTGAACGTCCGACACAAGGTTGATGACGTCGAATCGCGTCCTGGTGGTGGCGTGTGCGGGAGAGGTGAGAGTCGCTCCCAGAACGACCGCAACAGCGCAGAGTGTGATGATGCGTGGCCGCATCCGTTGCCTCCTAGTTAGCGCTTGTGACGCGAGATACGCGGACGGGGGAGGCGGGGTTCAGCCGGGCCAGAAATAGAGTTATTCGCGTCTGTGGGGAAGATAGACAGTCATGAACGTGCTGGGCATCGACATCGGCGGCTCCGGGATCAAGGGCGCGCCCGTCGACACAGAGGCCGGTGAGCTGCTGGAAGAGCGGCTCCGCATCCCCACTCCCGAGCCGTCGTCCCCCGAGAAGGTGGCCGCGGTGATCGACACGATCTCCCGCCATTTCGGATGGACCGGCCCGGTCGGGGTGACCTTCCCCGGGGTCGTGGTGAACGGGGTGATCAAGACGGCCGCCAACGTGGACCGCTCCTGGATCGGGGTCGACGCGGCGCAGCTGTTCGGCGGGGCCACCGTGCTCAACGACGCCGACGCGGCCGGGCTGGCCGAGGTCCGCTTCGGCGAGGGACGGGACCGGCCGGGCACGATCCTGGTGCTGACGTTCGGGACGGGCATCGGCAGCGCCCTGTTCGTGGACGGGGAGCTGGTCCCCAACACCGAGCTGGGGCACCTGGAGCTCAACGGCAAGGAGGCCGAGCACCACGCCTCCGACCGGGCCCGCGAGAAGCACGACCTGAGCTGGGAGAAGTGGGCGGAGCGGGTGGAGGAGTACCTGCGTCACGTCGAGATGTTGTTCTCCCCGTCGCTGATCGTGATCGGCGGGGGTGTCAGCAAGAAGGCGCAGAAGTTCCTGCCGTACGTCCGGCTGGAGACGCCCGTGGTGCCGGCCGCGCTGCAGAACCAGGCGGGCATCATCGGCGCCGCCCACGCGGCCGCGAGCCGCATGCAGCGCGTCCACTGACGCCTGCCGCTGGATCGCCCGGGGCGCGTGTCGTGCGCCCGGGCGGTCAGCCGTCCGAGCCGGCCAGGGCCTCGGCCATGGCGTCGAGCTGCCGCAGCAGCACCTCCGCCTGCGCCCGGTCCAGGCCGGCCGTCATCCGCCGCTCGACGGCCAGCACGTCGGCCCTGGCCGCCTCCAGCACCCTTTCCCCGGCCTCCGTGAGCCGCGTCGGCAGCGCGCGCCCCGACGGAGCGGTCGCGGGGCGCGACACCAGGCCCGCCTCCTCCAGGTTGCGCAGCACCACGTTCATCGACTGCCGCGTCACGAACGCGCCGCGCGCCAGCTCCGCGTTCGACAGCTCGGGCCGGTGCCCGAGCATCTCCAGGCACGCGTACTGCGGCGTGGTGAGCCCGTGGGCGCGCAGCGCGGCGTCCATGGCGGCCCTGAGGGCGGCCTGCACCCGCTTGAGCTGGTAGCCGACGGTCCGGTACACATCGTCTTGCGTCATGTCAGAATTCTGACATATGCTCTCCTATGTCAAAACCCTGACATTGAAACGAGGGCACCATGACCGTCACCGGAATCGACTTCGTCGCGCTGCAGGTCCGCGACGTCGAGCAGGCCGCCGCGTTCTACGAGACGCGCTTGGGCCTCAAGCGCGCCCCGGCCAGCCCGCCGGGCGCGGTCGTGTTCGCCACCGAGCCCATCCCCTTCGCCGTCCGCGAGCCGCTGCCGGGCGTGGACCTGCCCGAGCGGCCCGGCACCGGCGTGGCGCTCTGGCTCAAGGCCGGCGACGCCCAGCAGCTGCACGACGAGCTCCAGGCGGCGGGCGTGCCGATCGTCGGCCCGCCGGTGGACGGCCCCTTCGGCCGCACGTTCAGCTTCGCCGGCCCCGAGGGCTACGTGATCACGATTCACGATCGCTGAGACACGACCGATATTGGGATGCGCGCGGCGGGCGCGTCAGGCACCATGGGCGGTTGGCTCCGGCGATGCGGGGCTCAAATATCCTGAAAGCAGTATGGGAACGCCTTCGTTGTCCTCTCCACTCGCCGACCTCCAGTCTCGCCTGCCCGAGCTCATGCCTCGCGACCAGCGGCGGCTGCGGCGCCGGCTCGACGGCATGCGCCGCGTGCGCTCCCGTGACGCCCGCGACAAGATCGTCGCGGAGATCCTGGCCGACGTGGAGCGGGCCGAGCAACGACTGGTACGGCGCCGCGAGGCCGTACCAGTAGTGAGATATCCAGAAAACCTGCCGGTCTCGCAGCGTAAAGACGACATCCTGGAGGCCATCCGCGACCACCAGGTCGTGATCATCGCCGGCGAGACGGGCTCCGGCAAGACCACGCAGATCCCCAAGATCTGCCTGGAGCTGGGCCGGGGCGTGCGCGGCCTGATCGGCCACACCCAGCCCCGCCGCATCGCCGCCCGCACCGTCGCCGAGCGCATCGCCGAGGAGCTCGGCACCGGCCTCGGCGAGGTGGTCGGCTACAAGGTCCGCTTCACCGACCAGGCCAGCGACCGCACCCTGGTCAAGCTCATGACCGACGGCATCCTGCTGGCCGAGCTGCAGAACGACCGCATGCTCGACCAGTACGACACGCTGATCATCGACGAGGCCCACGAGCGCAGCCTCAACATCGACTTCATCCTCGGCTACCTCAAGCAGCTCCTCCCCAAGCGCCCCGACCTCAAGGTCGTCATCACCAGCGCCACCATCGACCCCGAGCGGTTCTCCCGCCACTTCGACGACGCGCCGATCATCGAGGTCTCCGGCCGCACCTACCCGGTGGAGGTGCGCTACCGCCCGCTGGAGGAGGACGACGACCAGACGCAGGGCATCGTCGACGCCTGCCGCGAGCTGATCGGCGAGGGGCCCGGCGACATCCTGGTGTTCCTGTCGGGCGAGCGGGAGATCCGCGACGCCGCCGACGCGCTGGCCAAGGCCGAGTTCCGCAACACCGAGGTGCTGCCGCTCTACGCCCGCCTCAGCGCCGCCGAGCAGCACCGCGTCTTCCAGCGCCACACCGGCCGCCGCATCGTGCTGGCCACCAACGTCGCCGAGACCTCGCTCACCGTCCCCGGCATCAAATACGTCGTCGACCCCGGCTACGCCCGCATCTCCCGCTACAGCCACCGCACCAAGGTGCAGCGCCTGCCGATCGAGCCCATCTCGCAGGCCAGCGCCAACCAGCGCAAGGGCCGCTCCGGGCGCACGTCCGACGGCATCTGCATCCGCCTGTACGAGGAGGAGGACTTCCTCGGCCGGCCGGAGTTCACCGACCCCGAGATCCTGCGCACCAACCTGGCCTCCGTCATCCTCCAGATGACCTCGATCGGGCTCGGCGACATCGAGGCGTTCCCGTTCGTCGAGCCGCCCGACCGCCGCCAGGTCAAGGACGGCGTCAACCTGCTGCACGAGCTCGGCGCGTTCGACGCCCAGAACAAGCTCACCCCCATCGGGCGCAAGCTCGCCCAGCTCCCCGTCGACCCGCGCCTGGGCCGCATGGTGCTGGAGGCCGAGAAGAACGGCTGCCTGCGCGAGGTCATGGTGATCGCCGCCGCGCTGTCCATCCAGGACCCGCGCGAGCGCCCCGCCGACAAGCAGCAGCAGGCCGACGAGAAGCACCGGCGCTTCGCCGACCCCGAGTCCGACTTCATGGCCTACGTCAACCTGTGGAACTACCTGCGCGACAAGCAGAAGGAGCTGTCGTCCAGCGCGTTCCGCCGATTGTGCAAGGCGGAGTTCCTCAACTACCTGCGCGTGCGCGAGTGGCAGGACATCTACAGCCAGCTGCGCCAGTCGCTCGGCGTCCAGCCCGGCAGCGGCCCGGCCGACCCCTACCACGTGCACGTGTCGCTGCTCGTCGGGCTGCTGTCGCACGTCGGTGTCAAGGACGTCATGGAGAAGCGCGGCGCCGACGGCCGCCGCCCCATCCAGGAGTATCTCGGCGCGCGCAACGCCCGCTTCGCCATCTTCCCCGGCTCCGCGCTGGCCAAGAAGCAGCCGCAGTGGATCATGTCGGCCGAGCTCGTCGAGACCTCCCGCCTCTGGGCCAGGGTCAACGCCAAGATCGAGCCCGACTGGGTCGAGCCGCTCGCCCAGCACCTCGTCAAACGCACCTACTCCGAGCCGCACTGGGAGAAGAACCAGGGCGCCGTGATCGCCCTGGAGAAGGTCACCCTCTACGGCGTGCCGATCGTGACCGGCCGCAAGGTCAACTACGGCCGCATCGACCCCGACCTGTCGCGCGAGCTGTTCATCCGGCACGCGCTGGTCGAGGGCGACTGGGACACCCACCACAAGTTCCTCAAGGACAACCGCCGCCTGCTCGGCGAGGTCGAGGAGCTGGAGAACCGCGCCCGCCGCCGCGACATCCTGGTCGACGACGAAGCCCTGTTCGACTTCTACGACCAGCGCGTGCCGGCCGACGTCGTCTCCGCCCGCCACTTCGACTCCTGGTGGAAGAAGACCCGGCAGGAGCAGCCCGACCTGCTCACGTTCTCCCCGGAGATGCTGGTCAACGAGGGCGCCGACGTCAGCACCCGCGACTACCCCGACACCTGGAAACAGCTCGGCCAGCGGATGAAGCTGACCTACCAGTTCGAGCCGGGCGCCGACGCCGACGGCGTCACCGTGCACGTGCCCCTCCAGGTGCTCAACCAGGTCACCTCCGACGGCTTCGACTGGCAGATCCCCGGCCTGCGCGAAGAGCTGATCACCGCCCTGATCCGCTCCCTCCCCAAGCACCTGCGCCGCAACTTCGTGCCCGCCCCCAACTACGCCAAGCAGGTGCTCGCCGGCGTCAAGCAGGGAGCCGAGCCGCTGCTGGAAGCCGTCGAACGCGAGCTGCTGCGCCTGACCGGCGTCCGCGTGCCCCGCGACGCCTGGCAGCTCGACCAGGTGCCCGACCACCTGCGCATCACCTACCGGGTGATCGACGAGCGCAAGCGCACCGTCGCCGAGGACAAAGACCTCGACGCGCTCAAACGCCGCCTCGCGCCCCGCCTGCGCCAGACGCTCTCCCAGGCGGGCGACGACCTGGAGCAGACCGGCCTGCACACCTGGAGCTTCGGCACCCTGCCCAAGGTCTTCGAGCAGGGCCGCATGAAGGGCTACCCGGCCCTCGTCGACGCGGGCGACTCGGTCTCCATCAAGATCTTCGAAACGCAGGCCGAGCAGCGCCGCTCCCACTGGCCCGGCGTGCGCCGCCTGCTCCTGCTCAACGTCACCAACCCCGCCAAGTCACTGCTCGGCGGCCTGTCCAACCAGGCCAAGCTGGCCCTGTCACGCAGCCCCCACGGCGGGGCGGTGGCCTTGTTCGACGACGTGGTCAACGCCGCCGTCGACAAGCTCATGCGCGACGCCGGTGGCCCCGCCTGGGACCCGGTCGGCTTCGACCGCCTCTACCAGCACGTGCGCGCCCACCTGTACGAAACGGCGGCCGACGTGCTGGCCAAGGTGGAGCAGATCCTCAGCGTCTGGCACGAGTCGAACGTCCGCCTCGACGCCCTGCGGCCGAGCGCGGCGACGGACGACGTCCGCGACCAGCTCGGCAAGCTCGTCTACGCCGGCTTCGTCACGGCCACCGGCTACCAGCGCCTCTCCGACATCCTCCGCTACCTCCGCGCCATCGACCGCCGCCTCACCAAGCTCCCCGAGGAGCCGTGGCGCGACCAGGAGTGGATGGACCGGGTGCACAAGGTCGAGGACGACTATCAGGACGTGCTGGAGCGGCTGCATCCGGCCCGGCGCGGGGACCCGGACGTGGTGGAGATCCGGTGGATGATCGAGGAGCTGCGGGTGAGCTTCTTCGCCCAGACGCTCGGCACTCCCACCCCTGTGTCGGAGAAGCGCATCGCGAAGACGCTGGAGAAGCTCACACCATGAAGATCGAGGTGTCGAGCTCGAAATCGATGGGAGTGGGCAGGTGGAGCGGCTTGCCCAGGGACGTCGTGCTGATCGAGGTGTACCGGCCGCCTTCCAGATCGCTGTGAACAGTGACGCTCGGGGATTGGGTGATCGGGTCGACCAGCAGGTAGACCGCGACCCTGCCCAGGGCGTAGAGGCGCAGTTTGTCCACGCGGTCGATGTGCAGGCTGTTGGGTGAGATCACCTCGACGGCCATGAGCACTCCAGGCGACAGCAGCTCGTCGCCCCAGCGTTTGCAGCCGGCCTCCCACACCACGTAGTCGGGCTGAACGGCGTCGCGTGGGCCGTCGATGCAGACGTGCGGGCCGTAGGCGCCGCGCCAGCCGCGCTCCTTGCACAGCGGATTCAGGGTGATGTGCAGCTCGCCGCCCATCAGGAAATGCTCTGGACTGCCGGAGGGGCTCACGATCAGGGTCCCTTCGATGACTTCCGTACGGAAGCCGGGTAGGGGGGATAGGGCTTCGAACAGGTCTCTTGCGGTTCGAGGCGTGGGCTTGTAGGTCGGCTCCGGCTGGGTCGCCGGAGGTTCGATCGCCATGGCTACCATCGAATCTGTCCCTTCGTGTTCGAACGGGTACGCTAAGTATGTCACCGGATCATCACCCATAGCGACCGAAGCGGCCGCCTCCGCTCACAGCGGAAGCGGCCGGCGAAGGGCTCAGGCGGGCACGCCGGAAACGTCCCGGTCGTAGAAGCGGTGCCCGGCCACGGCCTCGGCGAAGGCGGCGGCGATGTCGTCCCCGACGATCACCCCCACGTCGTTGGGCAGCCGTGCCGCCTCCACGAGCTGCCGGCCCGACCCCACGGCCCCCACCGCCTTGCCGTGGCGGAAGGCCTCCAGGACGAAGAACACGGCCCGGGCCGAGGCGGACAGGAGGGCGCCGTCGGCGGCCACCACCGCGTCGTAGAGCACGGAGCTGGCGGCGCTGAGCTGCCGGTCCACCGGGAGGCCGCCGAGCGTGCCCTCGCGGGGTGCGACGATCTCGCAGATGGCCCCCTGGCCTTCCAGGGCCTGGCGCAGGGTGGTGACGGCGGCGGCGTCCGTGCCGTCGGCCATCAGGATGGCGATCTTGCGGGTGGCGACGCTTCGGGGCTGGCCGGTCATGCTCAGGGCGGGGGAGGTGCGGGAGTGCACCTGGCCGCCGCCGGGCGCGGGCAGGCCGAGACCCTGCGCGACGGCCGCCCCGAGGTCGGGGTGGATCCTGCCGAGGTGGGCGACCATGGCCTGCTTGATGGGGGGCCGCTCGACGTGCCCCAGCTCGAACAGGAACGCGGCCACGATGTGCCGCTTCTCCCAGTCGGCCATGCTGTTCCAGAACAGGGTGGCCTGGCTGTAGTGGTTCTCGAAGCTGGGGCTGCGCCGGCGGATCTTGGTGCCTTCCACCTTCTCCTGGTAGTGCCGGTAGCCGTCCCGGGCGGCGGGGCAGCCGCCGCTGATGGAGTTGGGGGCGTAGCTGGTGCGCGACTCGTGGATCAGGTGCTGGTGGAAGCCGTCGCGCTGGTCGTTGCGGACGGGGGCGATCGGCCGGTTGATGGGGATCTGCGTGAAGTTGGGCCCGCCGAGGCGCAGGAGCTGGGTGTCGAGGTAGGAGAAGTTCCTGGCCTGGAGCAGCGGGTCGTTGGTGAAGTCGATGCCGGGCACGACGTTGGCCGTGTGGAAGGCGACCTGCTCGGTCTCGGCGTGGAAGTTCTGCGGGTTGCGGGTGAGCGTCATCTTGCCGATGGGCCGCAGCGGGACCTGCTCCTCGGGGATGATCTTCGTGGGGTCGAGCAGGTCGAAGTCGAAGTCGTGCTCGCGCGACTCGGGCACGAGCTGCACGCACAGCTCGTACTCGGGGTAGGCGCCCCGCTCGATCGCCTCCCAGAGGTCGCGGCGGTTGAAGTCGGGGTCGTTGCCCTGGATGCGCAGCACCTCGTCCCACACCAGCGAGTACGTCCCGAGCTTGGGCCGCCAGTGCCACTTGACGAACGTCCCCTGCCCCTGGGCGTTGACCAGCCGGAACGTGTGCACCCCGAACCCCTGCATCATCCGGTAGCTGCGCGGGATCGCCCGATCGGACATCACCCACATGACCATGTGCAGCGACTCGGGCTGGAGCTGGATGAAGTCCCAGAACGTGTCGTGCGCCGACTGCGCCTGCGGGATCTCCCAGTGCGGCTCGGGTTTGACGGCGTGCACGAAGTCGGGGAACTTGATGCCGTCCTGGATGAAGAAGACCGGGATGTTGTTGCCGACGATGTCGAAGTTGCCCTGGCTGGTGTAGAACTTCGTGGCGAAGCCGCGCACGTCGCGTACGGTGTCGGCGGAGCCGCGGAAGCCGGCGACGGTGGAGAAGCGCACGAAGGTGGGCGTCCGCGCGGAGGTGTCGTTCAGGAACTCGGCGCAGGTGTACTCGCCGAGCGGCTCGTACAGCTCGAAGATCCCGTACGCGCCGGATCCGCGGGCGTGCACCACCCGCTCGGGGATGCGCTCGTGGTCGAAGCGGGTGATCTTCTCGCGGAAGTGGAAGTCCTCCATGAGGGTCGGCCCGCGGGTGCCGGCCTTGAGCGAGTTGTCCGTGTCGTCGACCGGGATGCCCTGGTCGGTGGTCATGGTGTGGTCGTCGAGAGGCACGCGGTGCTCGTCGAGCTGGCGGTCCTTGGCGTCACGCTCAGATTGCATGAAAAGATCCCCCTTGCAGGTGTTTCGTCCGGTGTCGCCTAGTGCCCGGACAGATGAGGTGAAACGTGCGAGCAGGGGGATCGATGATCAAGGCAGTGGTGTTCGACGTCGGCGAGACGCTGATCAGCGAGCAGCGGATCTGGTCGCGCTGGGCCGAGCGCCTGGGCGTCGATCACTTCACGCTGATGGGGGTGCTCGGCGGGATGGCCGCGCTCGACCGCCACCACCGCGAGGCCTTCCGGATCCTGCGGCCGGGCACCGACCTCGACGCCGAGGAGGCGGCCTGGGAGCGGGACGACCCGGGCGGCCTGCGCAACCACTTCGACGCCGACGACCTCTACCCCGACGTGCGCGCGGCCCTGTCGGCCATCAGGGCGGCCGGATACCAGGTGATCATCGCCGGCAACCAGCCGCGCCGCGCGTACGACGCCCTGGTGGCGATGGACCTGCCGGCCGACTCCGTGCACACCTCCGACGGATGGGGCGTCTCCAAGCCGGAGGCGGGCTTCTTCGCCAAGGTGGCGGCGGTCGCCGGCCGCGAGCCGGGCGAGGTCCTCTACGTGGGGGACCGGCTCGACAACGACGTGCTCCCGGCGGCCGCGGCGGGCATGCGCACGGCGCTGCTGCGCCGCGGCCCCTGGGGCTACCTGCACGCCGACCGGCCGGAAGCGCAGGCCGCCGACGTGATCGCCGACGACCTGCATGCGCTTCTGCCCGCTCTGGCGCGGCTCACCTGAGATTCTCGTCGGGGTCGATGCGGACGGCCCGCTCCTCCGCCGACATGTCGTCGTTGTCGTCCAGGTAGTCCGCGCCGATCTCCTCGTCGTCACGGTCGGGCTCCAGCCCCTCGTCCGGCTGCGTCAGCCGGTGTTTGGGACGGGGCTCGTGCAGGCGCTCGGGCGCCTCGCGCCGCAAGCGCTCGTCGAGTGTGTCCCTGCGCTGCGGGTCGTCGTCGACGACCTCATGGTGAAGGCCGAGATCGTCGGTCCACTCGGTGACTTCGATCTCTTGCTCGTCCGCCATGCCGTGCCGGTTCGGAGGTGTTTCGGTCATATGCGCCCCCTACCCATGGAGCGGCCCGGAATCCTAGGACTTGGCCTCCCGTAGGGCCTGGGCCAGCTCTTCTTTGCCCATCTGGGAGCGGCCGGGGATGTCCGCCTGCTGCGCCTGCTCGTACAGCTCGGCCTTTGTGGGCTCGCCCGACCCGCCGGACGGCCCGCCGGACGACGCGCCGAGCGCCTGCAGCTCCTCGGCCCTGCGCTGCTGGAACGCCTTGCCGAGCCGCTCCAGCTCCTTCGCGTCCGAGGCCTTCTTCAGCTCGGGCAGGAGCTTGGTCTCCTCCTCCTCGACGTGGTGGTTGATCGACTCGATGAGGTCGTCGAGCGCCTTGGCGAACTCCGCCGTGCCGGGCTGCGCCCGCACGAGCGAGTCGAGCAGCACCTCCGCCTCCTTGTGCTCCTCGACGCTGTGGTGGGCGTCGATGCCGGGGTAGACGCGGTCCTCCTCGGCGCGCGCGTGCGCGATCAGGAGGGCGTGCAGCTCGGAGACGAGCGCCTTCTGGTCGCCCTGCCCCTTCTTGAGCTTGTCGAAGATGCCTTCCACGACCCTGTGATCCTGCGTGATGAGAGTGATGACGTCCGTAGCCATGGTGTGGCTCGCTACCCGGACGATCAGCGTCCAATCGCGGAGCCGACCAGGGAACGCGGGTCGGCGGCGCCGGCCAGCATGCCGTCGGCGCGCGCCTCGATGAGGTGGGCGTGGCCGAACGAGCTCCCGTACGGCAGCGCCGCGACCCGGTGCCCGGCGGCGGCCAGGCCGTCGGCCCAGGTCGCGCCCTCCTCCAGGTCGAGGACGGCGTCGTCGGGCGCGTCCCAGGTGTCGAATCCGGTGCCGCCGGTGCCCAGCCGCCAGCGCGGCGCGGAGACGGCCTGCCCGGGCTCCTCGCCGTGCAGCAGCAGCCGGGTGATGACCTGCAGCAGGATCTGGGGCTGTGCGTCGCCGCCCATGGTGCCGGTCACCGCTCTGAGCGTGCCGTCGCGGCGGGTGATGAGCGCGGGGGCGAGCGTGTGGGGCGGGCGCCTGCCGGGGCCGTACTCGGCGGGGTGGCCGGGCTCGAGGGAGAAGCCGATGCCGCGGTTGTGCAGGTTGATGCCGGTACGGGGCTCGAACAGCATGCTGCCGAACCCGGCCGCGTTCGACTGGATGAGCGACACGCCCATGCCGTCGGCGTCGACCGCGCACAGGTACGTCGTGTCGCCCGGCTCGGACGGCACCCGCAGCCGCAGCCGCGAGCCGGGGTCGACGAGCGCCCGCCGCCTGGCCGTCTCGGCCGGGTCGAGCAGGTCCTTGGCGGCCTCGTGCAGCACGTCGAGCCGGTCGTGCCCGGCGACCCTGGCGGTCTCGGCCAGCAGGTGGGCCCAGGCGGGATCGCGCGGCGAGGCGGGCAGGTCGAGGCCCTCGGCGATGGCCAGGGAGCGCAGCAGCAGGTAGCCCTGCGAGTTGGGCGGCATGGACCAGACGTCGTGGCCGAACGCGCGCACCTTCAGCGGCTCGACCCAGTCGGCGCCCGGCGCGGCCAGGTCGCCCTCGGTGAACTCGCCGGCGCCCAGCTCGACCAGGCCCTGCCCGAACTCGCCCAGGTAGAAGCCGTCTCTGCCGCGCTCGGCCACCGCCCGCAGCGCGCGGGCCACACCGGGCCTGGTCACGCGGTCGCCGGCGGCGCGTACGGAGGCGAAGTCGGAGCCGCCGGGCCGCCGGGCCGCGTTCACGGCGCCGGCCACCATCAGCGGCGAGGCGGGGAACCCGTGATCGGCCAGCCTGATCGCGGGCGCGAGCAGCTCCGCCAGCGGCAGGCGGCAGTGGCGGGCGTGCAGCGCCGCCCATCCGTCGACGCAGCCGGGCACCGGCACGGACCTGATGTCGTGCAGGTGCGGCATGCGCACGTGGCCCTCGGCGCGCAGCCGGGCGGGATCCGCGCCGGATCCCGCCCGTCCTGAGGCGTTGAGCGCGCTCGCCCCGCCCCCGCGCGCCGGCTCGTGGACCAGGGCGAACAGGTCGCCGCCGAGCCCGCACATGTGCGGCGCGACGACGGCGAGCACGGCGTTGGTGGCGATGGCCGCGTCGGCGGCCGATCCGCCACGCTCCAGCATCGTCAGCCCGGCGGCCGAGGCCAGGTGGTCGACGCTGCACACCATGCCGGAGGGCGCGTATCTGGTGTTGTGCACGTCACGAGGGTACGCGCCCCGCACGCCTCACGCGGGTACGCGCCCCGGTGCACCTGACGCGGGGTGCGCGCCCTCGCTCACTCCCGATCGCGCAGGCGCGCACGGGTCTCCTTGAGCTCCTGGCGGAGCCTGGCCACCTCGCGCTCCAGCTCGAGGATGCGGCGGATGGCGATGAGCGTCATGCCCTCCTCGGCCATGCGGGTCACGTGCTGGACGACGACGATGTCTCGCCGCGAGTAGCGCCGCTGGCCGCCGCTCGAGCGGCTCGGCCTGATGACGTCGTGTTGGTCGAGCCGCCGCAGGAAGGCGTGCTGGACTTGCAGCATCTCCGCCACCTGCCCGAGCGAGTAGAGGGGCGCGTGCTCGTCGTCGAAGGGCAGGTCCGGCATGTCCTCTATTCTCCTCGTGGCTCGGGGGCGGCACCACCGCCCCCGGACCGCGTGTCAGGCCTTGATGGCCTTGGTCTCGCCTCGCTGGATCGCCACCTTACGCGGCTTGGCCCGCTCGAGGACCGGGATGCGGACGGTGAGCACGCCGTTGGCGTACCCCGCGTCGATCTTGTCGCTGTCGAGGTGCTCCGACAGGTAGACCCGCCGGGTGAAGGTGCCCATGGTGCGCTCGCGGACGAACAGCCGCTCGTCCTCCGAGAGCTCTTCCTCGCGGCGGGCGCTGACGCTGAGGACGCCGCGGTCGACCGTCACCTCGATGGAGTCGGGGTCGATGCCGGGCAGGTCGAACCGCAGGAGCACGTCGTCGGAGCGGCGCAGCCCGTCCATCGGCATCATGGCGTTGCCGGTGCTGTCGAAGGTCTGCCGGGCCAGGCGGTTGAACTGCCGCTCGAACTCCTGGAAGAACGGATCGATCGAGGTCAACAACATTTCCATCCTCCTCCGCTGGATGCTCGGTTGCAGCTAACCTCTAACTTCAGTTGTAGGTTACCTGCTCACTGAGATCAAACCAAGAGGGGTAAGGAAGAATTCCCGCCCGAGTCAGGCGTTCTCGAGGCTCGGGCGCCGCACCCTGACGGCCTGCCTGACCGTCCGGCCCGACAGCCTGGCCAGCGCCACGGCCGTGAGCAGGGCCGCCGCCACGCAGGACACGCCGCCGATCTCCAGCGCCACCCGCGGGCCGAGCGTGTCGCTGAGCCAGCCCAGCAGCGGGCCGCCCACCGCGCCCGCGCCCGCGCTGACGATGGACAGGGCCCCGATGACCCGGCCGCGCATCTCGTCGGGGCTGTCGAGCTGCGCCCGCGCGTTGACGGTGGTGTCGAGCGCCACCGCGCCGGCCGCGATCGGCAGCATCATGGCCGCGAACGTCCACAGCGACGGCATCAGCCCGCTCAGCGCCTGAGCCACGCCCGTCACGAACGCCGTGATCAGCAGCAACTTGAGCGTCAGGTGCGGCCGGGTCGCGGCCAGGAAGCCGCCCAGCACGGTGCCGACGGCGAAGACCGTGGACAGCAGGCCGTAGCCGCCGGCGCCCGCGTCCAGGGGGCCGGCGCTCATGGAGGCCATGGTGACCTGGAAGTTGCGGCCGACGCTGCCCGAGACGAACCAGAGCGCGAGGACGGCCAGCAGCCACGGGGTGCGCAGCACGTACCGCAGCCCCTCCAGCACGGCGCCCGGCTGCCGGGTGGCGGCGGCCAGCACGTGGAACTCGGCGCGGCGCATGGCCGCCATGGCCGCGAGCACGAAGAAGAAGCTGACGGCGTTGACGACGAACAGGCCGCCCATGCCGGTGAGCGGCAGCAGCGCGCCCGCCAGGCTCATGCCGAGGATGCGGCCCGCGGAGTTGAGTATCGAGCCGAGCGCCATCGCGTTCGGCAGGTCGGCGGGCGGCACCACCTCGGCGCCGAAGCGGCCGAGCGCCGGCCCGCCGAGCGCGCCGACCACGCCGCCCATCAGGGCGACGGCGTAGATGGGCACCACGGAGCGCACGTCCGAGAACGCGATCACCGCCAGCACCACCGCGAGCCCGGCCTGCGCGAGCTGCGCGGCGGCCACGACGGGCCTGGTGGGCAGCCGGTCGGCCAGGGCGCCGCCCCACATGCCGAGCAGCAGCGTCGGGAGCGCCTGCATGACGAGGCTCAGCCCGACGCTGGTCGCCGAGCCCGTCAGGGTGAGGATGAGCCAGTTGACGCCGAGCACCTGCATCCAGGTGCCGGTGACGGAGACGATGTCAGCTCCCGCCCAGAGCCGGTAATTGTGATGACGCAGGGCTCTGAACGTGGAGGTTGTGGGGAACAAAACGAGTCCTTGCCTTGGAGATGCACCGAGGCAACAAACACGCCGTTCTGGGAGGCGGATTCCGGTCTGGCCGGAATGTGAGGCATCACACGTTTAAAACGCGATTAGACGAGTTCCAGGGGATGATCGCGGCTCACCAGCGCCGCGTAGTGGCCGCCCAGCGCCACCAGCTCGTCATGGGTGCCGCGCTCCACGACCCGCCCCTGGTCGAGCACGATGATCTGGTCCGCGTCGCGGATCGTGGACAGACGGTGCGCGATCGTGAT
This sequence comes from Nonomuraea composti, assembly GCF_012034275.1. Taxonomy (NCBI): domain Bacteria; kingdom Bacillati; phylum Actinomycetota; class Actinomycetes; order Streptosporangiales; family Streptosporangiaceae; genus Nonomuraea; species Nonomuraea composti. The sequence goes on from NZ_JAATEP010000023.1 coordinate 96,833, forward strand.
CGTCGTGCGCCCCCGCGCCAGCGCGTCGAGCGCCTGCTGCACGGCCAGCTCCGTCTGCGTGTCCAGCGCGCTCGTGGCCTCGTCGAGCACCAGCACCGGCGGGTCGCGCAGCAGCGTGCGGGCGATGGCCAGGCGCTGCTTCTCCCCGCCCGAGAAGCGGTAGCCGCGCTCGCCCACCATGGTGTCGTAGCCGTCGGGCAGCGCGGCGATGCGGTCGTGGATGCGCGCGGCCCGCGCCGCCGCCTCCAGTTCCTCGTCCGTGGCCGAGGGGCGGGCGAAGCGCAGGTTGTCGGCGATCGAGGCGTGGAACAGGTACGTCTCCTGCGAGACCACCCCGACCGCGTCGCTCAGCGTCTCGAACGTCAGCTCCCGCACGTCCACCCCGTCGATCGTGACCCGGCCGCCGGTGACGTCGTACAGGCGGGGGAGCAGGTAGCTGAGCGTGGTCTTGCCCGAGCCCGTCTCGCCGACGACGGCCAGGCTCGTGCCGGCGGGGACGGTGACGTCCACGCCGGTCAGCGTGGGCGCGTCGCCGTAGGAGAAGTCGACGTTCTCGAAGCGGACCTCCCCGCGCACGCCGTCGAGCCGCTTCGTGCCGGGACGGATGTCCACGGGCAGGTCCAGATACTCGAAGATGCGCCCGAACAGCGCCAGCGAGGTCTGCACCTCGACCCCGAGCCGCAGCAGCGAGACCGCCGGCCTGAACAGGCTCGTCTGCAACGTGGTGAACGCCACCAGCGTGCCCACCGAGATCGCCCCCGTGTGGCCGACGGCCCAGTAGATCGCCGCGGGCATGGCCGCCATCACGATCTGGATGGACGACTGCCGCCACCGCCCGGCCATGCTGGTGCGGACGCCGAGCTCGGCCAGCTCGTGGGAGGCCCGGCCGAAGCGCTCGGTCAGCTCGGCGGAGCGGCCCATCGTGCGGCCCAGCAGAATGCCGCTGATCGACAGTGACTCCTGCACCATCGAGGCGATGGCGGCCAGCTTGCGCTGCCGCTCGGAGGTGATGCGCTTGCGCTCGTCGCCGACCTTGCGGCTGATCCACACGAACACCGGCAGCAGGACGAGCGAGATCAGGGTCAGCCGCCAGTCGAGCGCGAGCATGGCGACGATCGTGGCGGTCACGGTGGTCAGGTTGGAGACGAGGGAGGCGGCGGTGGAGGTGACGACCGCCTGCATGCCACCGATGTCGTTGGCGATGCGCGACTGCACCTCGCCGGTCCTGGTCCTGGTGAAGAAGGCCAGCGACATGCGCTGGAGGTGGCTGTAGACGGCGATGCGCAGGTCGTGCATCACCCGCTGGCCCACGGTGGTGGACACGAGCGTCTGCAACGTGTCGAACACGCTGGTGACGACCGCCACGAGCACCATGCCCAGCGCCAGCAGCGTGAGCAGCGCGGTGTCGCCCTGCGGGATCGCGACGTCCAGCACCTCGCGCAGCAGGAACGGCGAGGCCAGCGAGACGAGGGAGGACAGCAGGATGAGCGAGGCGACCACGCCCAGGCGGCCGCGGTAGGCGCCGAACAGCTTGACGATGCGCTGGAGCGGCGCGCGAGGTTCTTCCGCCAAATGGGGTCTCCTTTCAGATGTCCACTCAAACAGAGGTTAGCTCATATTTGTTCCGTTAAACTGTTTCGTATGGCAGAAAAGGAGCTCGCCGAGCTCTTGTTCCTGGTCGGCAAGCGGTTGCGACACGGCTACCTCCAGCGGCTGGTGCCGCTCGGGCTCACTCCCGGGCAGACACGGGCGTTGCGGGCGCTCGCCGACGCCGGGCGGCCCCTGCGCATGGTCAGGCTCGCCGACGAGCTAAGGATCGTGCCGCGCTCGCTCACGCCCGTCGTGGACGCGCTGGAGGAGGCGGGGCTGGTCCGCAGGGAGGTCGATCCGGCCAACCGGCGCTCCACGCTGCTCGTGATCACCCCCGAGGGGCGCGAGCTGGCGGAGCGGGCCCGCGACGCCCGCCGGCAGGCGGGCGAGGACCTGTTCGCGGTGCTGTCGCAGAAGCAGCGCGAGCAGCTCGGCGAGCTGCTGACGCTGGTGGACGGCCAGTTCAGGTGAGAGCGCGCTCGGCGAGGGCGCCAGGACGGCCGGTTCAGCCGGCGAGGGCGCCGCCGACGACCGTGCCGAGGCACGGCGGCTCGGCCAGCAACGCGGAGTACGGATACCGCCCGCGCGCGTCGTAGACCGCGAAGTCGGCGCGGGAGCCGGGCGCCAGCGATCCGATCCTGCCCTTGCCCCGGTCCATGCCCAGCGCCCTGGCCCCGCCCAGCGTGGCGGCCTCCACCAGCCGCCGGTCCAGACCGCGCGGCCGCAGCCCGAGCCCGTGCACGTGCCGCCGCACGGCCGCCGCGAGCCCGAGCGGCCCGCCGGGCCCCGCGCCGCACAGGGCCACGACGTTGCCCTCCTCCAGCAGCGGCAGCACGTCCTCGGCAGCGGGAGACAGTGCCACGACGGTCCTGCGCAGCCGCAGCAGCTTGCGCTCGCCGGGGTCGAGCGGCCGGGCGCACACCACGTGGCACAGCGGCCCCAGCACCCCGGCCTCGTCCAGCGCCGCGGGGGAGTGCCGGTCGAGATCGACCAGCAGCCGCAGGCCGAACGTCCTGGCCAGCACGGCCACGTCCTCCAGCACGAGGGGGTCGCGGGTGTGCACCGCGAGCCCGACGGCGCAGGGCCGGTCGACCTCGCGGATGGCGGTGATGACGGCGTCGCGCTCGCGCTCCTCCCACTCCTCCTCGCTCTCGCTGGTCACCGCGACGTAGGAGATGCCGGGCAGGCCGCCGGGGTCGGTCAGGTCGGCGACGACCCGGGCGCGGGCGGTCACCCCCGGCATGGCGGACGGCGTGGCGGAGCCGGCGTCCACCAGGCCCGCCACGATCAGGCCGGGCCAGCGGGTCTCCTCGGCGGCCGGATAGGAGGTCAGCAGCTCGGCCCGCGGGCCCACGGCGAGCACCCGCTCGCCGCGCGCCGCGACCGCGCCGGCACGTACGGGGTCGGCGCTCATGGGCAGGACGAGCGGCGCGGAGTGGATCACGACCGGCGCGGGCGCGCGCCGGCCCATCATCGGCCTGGCACGCTTGGCGGACGGCATTCCTACTCCCCGTCAGAATTAGCCCTCAGGGCATTAAACGTGAATGCGTGACATCACCGCAATCAAGGTGAACCATGTGAATCCCTAGGTAGGTAGCGCCCCGACAGCCGCGCCAGCTTGAGGCTGAGATGCAGCGCCAGCCGCTCCCCGCCGTCCTTCAAATCCGTGCGCGCCAGCTCCTCCACCCGCTGCAGCCGGTAGTACAGCGACGTGCGGTGCAGCCGCAGCGCCCGCGAGGTCGCCACCGCGCTGCCCGCCAGATCCAGGTACGTCTCCAGGGTCTCCAGCAGCGGCAGGTACTGCGCGTCGCCGAGCAGCCCTTCCAGCCCCGGATGCAGCTCCTGGTCGGGCCGCGCGCTGAGCATCCGGTACACGCCCAGCCGGGCCCACTCGGCGCTGCGCCCCAGCCCCGGCACCCGCGCGGCCACCTCGGCCGCGTGCCTGGCCTCCCGGTACGACCCCGCCGCCTGCGCCAGCCCCGGCCGGGCCCGCCCGACCCCCACCACCACCGGCACCGGCATGGCCGCGTGCAGGTCGTCGGCGGCGACCGGCGGCCCGGCCGTGAGCAGCACGGCGTGGTCGTAGCGCACCAGGTGCAGCGGATGGTGCCCGCTCAGCCGCCGCCGCAGCGCCAGGAGCCCCTGCTCCAGCGCCAGCCTGAGCGCGTCGTCCGGCTCGGGCGCGCGCGGCCTGGCGACCAGCACGCCCACCGGCTGGGCCTGCGGGAACGCGCCGGCCTCGATGAGCTGCTCGGCGGCCTCCCTGGCGGCCTCGCGGTCGCCGACCAGCAGCCCGGTCACCGCCTCCAGCTCCCGGTGCGAGGCGAGCCCGCTGGCCAGGCTCTCGTGGAACAGCGCCAGGGCCAGCCCGGGCGCGGCGGCGGCCGCCTCGGCGACCCCGGCGTCCGTCATGGGCGGCTGCGCGTCGATGAGCCACAGGAACCCGAGCAGCCCGTCCGCGTGCCTGATCGGCACGCAGACGCGCGGCAGCAGCCCCAGGTGCGGGGCGCCGGGCGTGCGCAGGGGCGCGGCGGCCTCGTGGATGCCCGCCGCCCGCAGCCACTGCCGCACCTCGGGCGCGGTGTGCCGGCGCAGGATGGAGTCGCGGCGCACGTCGTCCATGGCGCCGCTCTGCTCGCTGTACGCCACGACGCGCTGGACGCGGTCCTCCAGCAGGAGCGGGCGGTCGAGCCGGGCGGCGAGCTCGTCGACGGCTCGCTGGAGATCCGCCACAACCCCACCTTCACGTGGAAATTTCGTCAATTGACGGAAAGGCAACTACGTGTCTTCCCTACAACTGCTCGGTGATCTCCGTCAATAACGTCTATACCGTCGATCCGTGAACGCCCCGAAGAAGCTGCTGAAGGGTTTGCTGGCGGCCATCGTGCTGATCCCGGTGAGCCTGATGGCGACCCCCGCTTCCGCAGCACCCCCCGAGGACCCCGAGCAACCGTGGCGGCTGAACCACTGGCCCCAGACGCAGCCCTGGCAGTCGGACACCCCCCTCGACGACGCCCAGGCCCTGCGCACACGCCCCTTACCGGGCGGCATCAAGCCCATCGACCCGCAGAACTGGGAGAACCCCGACAACATGACGTGGGCGGACTACAAGAGGCCGCCCGGCACCAAGTGGAACGACCCCTCGGTCAAGGGCTCGCAGCGCACGTTCAAGGGCGCGCTGGTCCTGCTCGACTACCCCAACCAGCCGTTCGTGGTGACCCAGCCCAAGGGCTCCACCGTGTACGGCAACCCGAGCGCCGAGGCCCACGACGTCCCACGCGAGCAGGTCGCGACGTTCTACCAGAACTTCCTCAACACCCCGAACGACCTCAACAAGGGGCACACCATCCACGAGTACTGGATGGAGGACTCCGGCGGGCGCATCGGCGTGGACCTGACCGGGTTCGGGCCGTACACGATGCCCGGCAAGGACCACGAGTACGCCATGGAGTACCAGCGCGGCTCCTGCCCCGCCGGTGACACCTGCACCAGGAACCTGCGTACCGACGGGAACGCCGCCTGGCTCGCCGCCGTCGGCCCGGACGTGGCCGCGCAGTTCGACTTCGTCTTCTACCTGAGCGCCGGCCAGGACGAGTCGTCCACCTGGCAGGAGTTCGGCATGATGAAGTTCCCCACGAAGGAGGACGTGACCGACGAGTGGGGGCCGCCCGACCCCGCGCTGCCCAACTGGTCGCCCACCCGCTACGTCGAGTGGACCTCCTGGCAGGCCGGCTCCAACTTCTGGCCCAACGCCCGCTTCGGCATCGACTCGGTGCAGGCCGAGAGCTCCGGCATGGCGGTCTACGCCCACGAGCTGAGCCACATCATGGGCATCGCCGACAACTACAACAACCCGTACGCGACACCGGTGAACAGGGCGTACACCGGCATCTGGGAGATGCTCAGCCGCGGCAGCTTCAACGGCCCCGGCGGCCCGCACTCCCGCTGGCTCATCCCGCCCACCGCGGGCGCGTCCATGGGCGCCCACCACATGCTGCGCAACAAGATCAAGCTCGGCATGGTGGACGAGCGGAACGTGCTGCGACTCTCCCGTGAGGCCCTGGACGAGTCGGGGCTGGTCACGGCCCGCGTCACGGCCCGCTCGGTGCAGCCGGGCGAGAACGGGCTGTCCGGCGTCAACATCTCCTTCGACACCGGAGACAAGAGCCCCGCCTGTGACGTCAAGACCGACCCGCTCTGCGACGGCGGCGGCTGGGAGAACTACACGGTCGAGGTCGTGGACCGCATGGGCAGCGACTCCTTCACCCCGGACGCGGGCGTCCTGCTGGCCAAGACCAAGAACGAGGACCGCGGGACCGGCTGGCAGCTCCCGGCATTCGAGTGGGTGATCGACGCCAACCCGCAGGACATCGGCATGACCGACTACGTGCTGCCCGACGGCACGAAGGTGCCCATCACGATCGGCGACTACCGGCAGCTGTCCGACGCCCTCTTCCACGCCGGCACCGACTCCGGCAGCGAGTACGAGTACGTCGACGAGGCCAACCGCCTGCACTTCTACGTCACGGACGTGCACCGCAACCGCGCGGGCGAGCTCTCCTACACCGTCGCGATCCGCTCCCTCGACGGCGCGGGCCCGCAGCGGCGCGGCGTCAAGCTGCTGCCCGCCGCCGGCGTCCCCGCCGCGAAGAACGTCTCCACCTGCACGTTCCCGCTGTTCAACACCGGCAGGGCGGCCCCGGCGCAGGGGCAGCACCCGGAGGACGTCAGCGCGTACCTGAAGTCCGACCTCTACCGGCTCAAGGCCGAGGTGCAGGGCAAGGGCTGGACCGCCCAGCTCCCCAACGCCCTGGCCTCTGTCGCGTTCGGCAAGCAGGCGCTCGTGACCGTCAACGCCGTGCGCGGGGCGGGCGGCGACCGGCTCGCCAAGGTCAAGCTCACCGCCACGTCGGAGAGCGACCCGACCAAGACGACGACGGCCACCTGTCACGTGATCGGAATCTGAGTGAACGATGGGGTACGGCTGGCGCGAGCCGTACCCCATCGGCTTGAATCACCCCCGAAGGGGGTGTTCGTTGGCAGGGGACAACCTTCCGGACAAGCCGGGCCGTAGAAAGGTGCCCTGGGCGGCACCCGTCTCCGCCGGACTGGCCGCCGCGGCCGCCAGCGTGCTGACGGCCTCCATGGAGTGGGAGATCCCGCCCGCCGCCAAGGTGGGCGTCACCGTGGCCGCCGCCGTGCTCGTCGGCCTGACCACCTGGGCCACCACCGAGTCGCGCGGCCCCGCCCACGAGCGGCCCCGCCCTGAGCCGGGCACGATGCCGCCCGACCAGTGGCCGCCCGTGCCCGAGCACTTCACCGGCCGCGCCGAGGCGCTGGCGGAGCTGCGCGAGGTGTTCGCCGCCCGGCGCGGGTCCACCGACCTCTCACCGCCCCTCGTCGTCTCCGTGTACGGCCGCGGCGGCGTCGGCAAGTCGGCGCTCATGACCAGGTTCGGGCAGGAGGTGGCCGGCTGGTTCCCCGACGGCCGGCTCTACGCCGACCTGCGCGGCGGCGTGGACGCCCCCGTACGGCCCGAGGAGGTGCTGATCGGCTTCCTGCGAGCCCTGGACGTGCGCCTGACCACCGACCCCGGCGGGCTGGAGGAGCTGCGCAAACTCTGGCTGACCTGGACCAAGGGCCGCAGGATCCTCATCGGCCTGGACAACGCGCACGACGCCGAGCAGGTCAAGCCGCTGATCCCGGCCGAGCCCGGCTGCGCGGTGCTGGTCACCTCGCGCTCCCCGCTGTTCCTGAACGGCACGCACGACACCCGGCTCGGCGAGTTCAGCGAGGCGCACGGGGTGGAGCTGCTGGCCAGGCTGGCCGGCGGGGCCAGGATCGTGGAGGACCTGGAGGCAGCCAAGGAGGTCGTGCGGCTGTGCGACTACCTGCCGCTGGCGATCAACATCTGCGGCGGCCGGCTGGCCACCCGCGAGCAGTGGACGATGCGCGAGATGGCGAGCCGGCTGGCCGACAAGCGGCGCATCCTCGACATGCTCCAAGTGGCGCCCACGGTGGACAAGAGCGTGCGCGCCTCCGTCCAGCTCAGCTACGACGACTGCACCGGCGTGCAGCGCCGCCTGTTACGCCTGCTCAGCGCGCTGACCGCGCCCGACGTGCCCGGCTGGGTGGCCGGCGAGCTGCTCGACGTCTCGGGCCTCGACGGCGCCGACCAGCTCGAAGCCCTCATGGACGCCCAGCTCGCCGAGTGCTCGGGCACCGACCAGACCGGCACGATGCGCTACCGCCTGCACGACCTGGTCCGGGTCTTCGCCGCCGAGCTGGCCGAGCAGGACGAGCCGGACCGGCGCAGGGCCGCCATCGAGCGGGTGCTGCACGGCTACCGCCGCCGCGCCGAGGAGGCCGCCCAGAACCGCTGGCCGCAGGACTGGAGCAGGGGCGGCCGGCGCTCCGGCGCCGACGGGCAGCTGCGGGCGGGCGACTGGCTCAACGCCGAGCGGCTCTCGCTCATCGCCATGATCCACCTGGCCCACCAGCTCCGGCTCTGGGAGCTGACGTGGGGGCTGGCCCGGGCGTTCTGCTCGCTGTGCCACTCGCTGCGCGCGTACTGGGCCGACTGGGCGGCCGTCGCGGAGCTCGGCCGCGAGGCGGCCGAGAAGACCGGCGACCGCCGCTCACTGGCCATCGCGCTGCTCGACGCCGCGGCCGTGCACGGCGGGCTGGGCCTGCGCCGGCAGGCGCTGGAGGAGTCCGAGCGGGCCCTGGCGATCTTCGGCGAGCTGGGGGAGACCTGGTGGGCGGCCAGGGCCATGCGCACGATCGGCATGACCCTGTTCAGCGACGGCCACCTCGACCGCGCCCAGGACTTCCTGACCGGCGCCATCACCGCGTTCAAGGGCGAGGACGACCTGTGGTGGATGGCCCGCACCCAGCGCAACCTGGCCGAGATGCGGATGGCCGAGCGCCGCACCGAGGAGGCCAGGGAGCTGCTGGAGGACGCCCTGGAGGTCTTCAAGCGGGAGGGCAACCGCTACTCCGAGGCCCAGACCCTGCGCGTGTACGGCGAGGTGCTGGCCGCCCAGGCGCGCGGCGAGTACCGCCACGGCGACCACCGGGCGGCCGCCAACCTGTTCACCCGGGCCGGCTTCAGCCTCGACCGGGCCGGCGAGATGTTCAAGCAGCGCGGCGAGCTGTGGGAGGAGGCCCGCTGCCTGCGCGCCGCCGGCGAGGTCGGCGACCCCGACAACGGGCTGCGCGAGCTGGAGTACATCCGGCGCGCCGAGGAGATCCTGGCCGCGCTGGCCGACTCGTGGGGGGTGGCCAGGACGGCGGTGTCGGCCGGGCGGGCGCTGGCCAGGCTCGGGCGGATCGAGGAGGCCGAGCGGGAGCTGCGGCGGGCGGTGCGCGGGTTCGAGGAGCTGGAGGACCGCTGGTGGATGGCCAGGAGCCTGCGCTACCTCGGCGAGGCACACCTGGACGCGGGCGGGCACGGGGCCGCGGTGGAGCCGCTGGAGCAGGCCAGGGAGATCTACCGCAGCCTCGGGAACGAGGCCGGCATGCGCAGGACGCTGGAGCTCCTGCGGCGCGCGGCCCCCTCTACGTGAGCGGTGGGTTTTCAGGTGAGCGGCGAACGCAGTAGCTCCCCCGCCGCCTGCCTGGCCTGGAGGATGCTCTCCTCGAACAGCTTGCGCACGTGCGCCGCCTGGTCCGACAGCTCCCTGATGCGCTCGTGGGCCAGCTCGTCCCGCACGGTCTCGGCGAGGAGCTGCTGGTACTCCGGCGTCTTGGCCGCCAGCTTCTCCAGCCGGGTGTGGGCGTGGTAGACCTTGTCCGCCTTGAGCACCTGCTTGGCGTACTTCTCCAGGTGCCGCACGCGCTGCGACAGCGACGTCCAGGCGGCGTCGAGCGCGGTGGTGTACGGCTTGAACGCGTCCTCCATGCCCGCCGGCAGCTCACGGGGGATGAGCTTGCCGTGCTCGGCGTGCATCTTCGACAGCTTCCGCAGCCGCGTGGCGATCTGCCAGACCTCCTCCGGCAGCGACACCTGGTTCTCGATGCTGTCGATCAGGCCCGCCTTGTGCACCGCCGAGCTCATGATCGCCTCGACGGCGTTCTGCGCCCGGCGCAGGAGCTGCTGGCAGGGATAGTCGAGATCCTCGGGCAGGATGTACTGGTTCGCGTGCTCGCGCGCCAGCCGGAGTCTTCGCTTGGTGGATCGGTATGTGCTGTCCATCGCCATCCACCGGATCAGGACGATCAGGCCGACTCCCATGCTCGCGATGAAGAACGCTTGCGGACCCGCCACCATCATGAGGAACATCAGGAAGGCGGGCAGGACGAAGAGCAGGGCGGGATTGCGTGTGGTGTCCATTCGCGCGCCCGACCGAGCCATGCGGAGTATGTGCGGACTCGACCGCAGCTCGACCGAGATCTCCGGGTGCAGCGATGGATCGATCACCAGCCGTGGAGGCAGAGCTCGTGGATCCATACGTTCATGCTGCGTTATGAACCTCGAATCCGCTGCATGTTGGCGGACATATAGGGTCGTAATAATGAGCGAGATGACGAGGTGGATCGATCTGGAAGGCGCGGTCAACGCGCGTGACCTGGGCGGACTGCCGACTCGCGACGGTGGCCGCACCCGTCGCGGGCAGATCTTCCGCGCCGACAACCTGCAAGGCCTCACGCCCGCCGACGTGGAGCTGCTGGTGGGCGAGCTGAGACTGCGGCACGTGGTGGACCTGCGCTCCAACGCCGAGGTGGCGCTGGAGGGGCCCGGCCCGCTGACCCGGGTGCCGGAGGTGCGCCACCACCACCTGACGCTGTTCGCCGAGGGCGGCCGGCACACCGACGTCGAGGCCGACACCATCGACGGCGACCGGGTGCTGCCGTGGGCGGAGCGGGTGATCGACGAGGAGCTGCGGGTGACCGGCTTCTACTTCGGCTACCTGCGCGACCGCCCCGACTCGGTGGTGGCGGCGCTGCGCGCGATGGCGCTGGCCGACGGGGCCTCGCTGGTGCACTGCGCGGCGGGCAAGGACCGTACCGGGGTGCTGTGCGCGCTGGCGCTGGAGATCGCCGGCGCGACGCGGGAGGCGATCGTCGAGGACTACGTGGCCACGGGCGAGCGGCTGGAGCTGATACTCAAGCGGCTGCGCGGCAGCGCCACCTACCGCGACGACCTCGACTCGCGGCCCGCCGACGACCACATGCCGCGGGCCCGCTACATCGAGCAGTTCCTCGGCGTCCTCGACGACCGCTTCGGCGGGCCGCTGGGCTGGCTGGCCGAGAACGGCTGGACGGACGCGGACACCGAGGCCATGCGCGCCCGCCTGCGTGACTGATCGCCCCGGACGGACACCTCGCGGACGCCTCTCGCCAAAAGGGGCACCTCGCGTTGGGAGGGGCATCTCGCGTCAGAAGGGCATCTCGCGTGGGAAGGCGCCTCAGTCGAGGCGGACCACGATCCGCTGGGTCGCCGACAGGCGGGCCGCCTCGATGATCGCCAGCACGTCCACCGCGCTGCCGGGGTCGACCGGCGGCGCCGCGCCCTCGCGCAGCGCCGCCGCCACGCCCCGGTAGAAGTCGAGGTACGCCCCCGGCTCCGTGCGGACGATCTGCCGCTCGTTCTCCGTGCCCAGCACGCCCCAGCGGTCTTCCTCGTCGTCGCCGAACCCCGGCGAGTCGGGCGTCATCCCGGCCCGCAGCCGCTCCTCCTGCACGTCCATCCCGTACTTCACGAAGCCCGCCGAGGAACCCAGCACCCGGAAGCGGGGCCCGAGGCGCGCGGCCATCGAGCTGGCCCACAGGTGCGAGCGGGCGCCGGAGGCGTGGGTGAGGGCGACGAACGTGTCGTCGTCGGCGGAGACCCCTTCGCGCCGGACGTCGCTCTCGCAGTAGACCTCGCGCACCGGGCCGAGCAGTTGCACGGCCTGGTCGACGAGGTGGCTGCCCAGGTCGTAGAGCAGGCCGCCGACCTCCTCAGGGCCGCCGGACTCGCGCCAGCCGCCCTTCGGCACCGGCCGCCAGCGCTCGAAGCGCGACTCGAACCGCAGCACCTCGCCCAGCCGCCCCTCGCCGGCCAGCCGCCGCACGGTGCGGAAGTCGCCGTCCCAGCGCCGGTTGTGGAACACGGTGAGCAGGAGCCCGCGCTCCTTGGCCAGCCGCACCAGCTCGCGGCCCTCCTCGGCGGTGCGGGCCAGGGGTTTGTCCACGACGACGGGCAGGCCCTGCGTGAGCGCGGCGGTCGCGGTGGCCACGTGCGTCCTGTTGGGCGAGGCGACCACGACGAGGTCGCACCGCTCCCACAGGTCCGCCACCTCGGCCACCCCCGCCGCGCCGTACCTGCCGGCGACCTCGGCCTGGCGATCCGGGTTGCGCGTGACGACGGCCGTCAGGGTCAGGCCGGGGGTGGCGTGGATCAGTGGGGCATGGAAGTACTGCCCCGCGGTGCCGTAACCGACGAGGCCGACCCGGATCTCACTCATCGGGCCAGCGTAGCGGGGGTGCGGGCCTATTCGTCGTCACGCTCGGCGAGGAAGCGCTCGAACTGGGCGGCGAGCTCGTCGCCGGTGGGCATGGGCGTGGTCTCGGCCATCAGGTTCTCGCGTTCCGCGCCCGCGGCGAACGCGTCGTACTGCTGCTCCAGGCCGCTGATCGCGGTGGACAGCTCGCTGGAGGCGCGGATCTGCTCCTCGATCTCCGTCGTCGTACGGCGGGCGGCCTCGCGCAGCGCGTCCATCGGGAACACCAGCCCCGTGCCCCGCGTCACGGCCTCCAGCCCGGTCACGGCGGCGGTCGGGTATTCGGCCTGCGACAGGTAGTGCGGCACGTGCACCGCGTACCCCAGCGCGTCGTGGCCCTGCGCGCCGAGCCGCAGCTCCAGCAGCGCCGCGACGCTGCCGGGCACCTGGACCCGCCCGAACACGCTGCTTTGCGCATTGTTGATCAGCTCCGGCCTGCTGGCGTGCATGGTGATGCCGAGCGGGCGGGTGTGCGGCACCGCCATGGGGATGCCGTGCAACGTCACCAGCTTGCTCACCTTCAGCCGCTCCACCAAGGCCGCCACCGCCTTGGCGAACAGCTCCCACTCCCGGTCGGGCTCGGGGCCGCTCATCAACAGGAACGGTGTGCCGGTCGCGTCCTTCGCGACGTGCACGGCCAGCTCGGGGCTCTCGCACTCCACCCACCGGTCGGTGTCGAACGTCATGATGGGCCGCCGCGACCGGTAGTCGAGCAGCCGGTCGACGTCGAATGTCGCCACGACCCGGTGCTCCAGCTCGGCCAGCAGGTGGCCCAGCGCGAGCCGTCCGGCCGAGCCCGCGTCGACGAAGCCGTCGAAGTGGTACAGCAACACCGGATCGGTAAGCTCGGGCGCGTCGTCTGCGAGCTCGTAGAGATCCTTCGGGTCGAACACGGTTGAACAGCCTTTCCCTAGGTACTCTTCACCAGAACCTACGGCGCGTCGTATCGATTCCGTGCACGGCACCCTATCGAGGCACAATGGGCATCATGGACGGGGATCCGGAGCTGGAAGAGTTCGCGACCAAGCTGTTCGGCCTGGCCAGGGCGGGTGACACCGAGGCGCTGCGGGCGTATGTGGAGGCCGGGGTGCCGGTCGACCTGACCAACGGCAAAGGTGACACTTTGCTGATGCTGGCGGCTTATTACGGTCACGCCGAGACTGTTCGGATGCTTGTCACAAGCGGCGCCGATCCGAATCGTGCCAACGACCGTGGGCAGACGCCGCTCGCCGGCGCGGTCTTCAAGAAGGAGTCTGCCGTGGTCAGGGCGCTTCTGGACGCCGGGGCCGACCCGTATGCCGGTCAGCCGTCCGCGCTTGAGACCGCGCGAATGTTCGCGAATGACCAGTTTATCCAGTGGTTCACGCAAAGTGATTCATAGTATGAAATAAGCATTATAGGGCTCGAAGTTGCCGAGTGTGGCCTTTCGGTCACTCCATCGTCATGCTGGGGGACGTGGCTACTTCTGCGCACTCCTTCAGCAGGCGACCGCTCCACATCCCTCCGTTGCCATGCCCGTTCCCCAACGAGATCAACGTGCATGCCTCAGAGGTCGATGCGGAGAGCCACACCTGGCTGGCCGCCTCAAAGATGCTCAACGGCGCCGACACCATCGAGCACTTCCGGCGCTCGAAGATCGGCCTGCTCGCGGCACGGACCAACCCCACCGTGCCGCGCGACAGTCTCCGGCTGATCAACGACTGGTACAACTGGCTCTTCGCCTTCGACGACGCGTTCTGCGAAGGCGAGCTGATGGGGCACCGGGCCTCGGCCCTGGCCCGTGCCCTCCCCCCGCTCCTGGAGATCCTCGACGGGCGCAGGGAGCCCGACGCCGGCGACCCGTTCGGCCTCGCGCTCCACGAGCTGCTGCACCGCATCTCGCAGTACGCCACCCCCGCACAGGTGGACCGGTGGCGCATCACGGTGAAGGAATACCTGTTCGCCCAGATCTGGGAGGCCGCCAACCGCGAGGCCGACCTCATCCCCACGCCCGACGACTACGTCCTGATGCGCCGCATCACCGGTGCCACCTACACCTGCTTCGCCCTCATCGACGCGGGCGGCGGCTACCGCCTCGAAGCCGAGGAGTGGCACCACCCCGACGTCCGCACGCTCTCCGACCTGGCGTGCGACCTCATCGGCTGGGACAACGACCTGCTGTCGTACGCCAAGGAACGCGGCAACGACAAGGCGCGGCACAACCTCGTCACGGTGCTGGCCACGCACAAGGCCCTGTCCCTGCAGGACGCGCTGCGCGAGGTCGCGCAGATGCACAACGACGCCATCGCCGCGTTCCTCGACCGGCGCGCGGCACTGGAGCAGTGGGCTCCGCTCCCGGTCCGCAAGTACGTACGTGGCCTCGAGCACTGGGTGCGCGGCCACATAGAGTTCTCCCTCGGCAGTGCGCGTTACGTGCACGCCTGGCCTGACGGCACCCAGTGGCCGCAGGCCGTCTGACGGTCCCGCTTCCCTTAGCTCTCGTCGAGGGCGTCCGGGTCGTCCAGCGCGAGCGCGGACGCCTCGTCGAGATCGAGCCGGGCGCCCTCTTCGAAGGCGTCCTTGTAGGCCAGCTCGCCCAGCCGCTGCCGGCAGTCACGCACGCACATGTTGTGCTCGTCGGTCATCCAGGGCGCGCCGAGCTGTGGCAGCCCCGCCGTCTTCCAGTTCTGCTGCAGCGCCCCGAGGAGCTGGGCGGCCAGCGTCAGCCTGCCGGACAGGACGAAGATGCGCGCCGCCGTCTCCAGCGCCAGCAGCGTGCCCAGCGTGTCGTGGAAGTGCCGCTTGATGCGCAGCGCCTCCCTGGCGTTCTGCAGCGCGTCCATGGTGCGGCCGCCCGCCAGGCGCGTGCCCGCCAGCGCCCACTGCGCGTGGGAGCTGACCCACAGCTCGCCGCGCTCCTTGCACACCTGGAGGCAGTCGAGCAGCAGCGACTCGGCTTCGTACAGCTCGCCCTGCGTGGTCAGCACGATCGACAGCTCGACGATCGCGGGCAGCAGGCCCGGGTTGAGCTCCCTGTTCTCGGTGTTGAACTCGATCGCCACGCCGAGCAGCGCGCTGGCCTTCTGCAGGTCGCCCTGCAGCAGCGCGGCCGTGCCCTGCATCTTCGAGGCCAGGATGACCGCCCGCGAGTCGCCCACCCGGACCGCCTCGGTGCTGCACGTCTCGGCCGCCGCCAGCGCTCCGCCGCTGTCGCCCTGGGCGCTCTTGACGTACGACAGCACCCACAGCGCCTTGCAGCGCTCCTTGCTCACCGCCGGGTTGGCCTCCAGCGCCCGCTCCAGGTACAGGCGGCCCTCGCGGGCGAACCCGCAGCACACCCACATGAACCACAGCGACGACAGCAGCGTCAGCGCCAGCGCCGACTTGCCCGGCGACTTCAGCGCGTGCTCCAGCGCCACCCGCACGTTGTCGTGCTCCTGCCGCATGCGGACGAACCAGTAGATCTGCCGCGGCCCCGACCAGGCCTCCTCGCTGCGCTGGGCCAGGCTCAGGTAGTACTCCAGGTGCCGCTGCGACATCTGCTCCTTCTGGCCGAGCTTGTCGAGCCATTCCTCGCCGTACTCGGCCAGGGTGTCGATCAGCTTGTACCGCACGCCCGCGTGGTTGCTCCTGATCAGCAGGATCGACTTCTCCACCAGCCCCGTGACCAGGTCGGTGATGTCTTCGGAGGGCAGCCGTCCGTCGGAGCAGACGAACCGGGCCGCGTCGAGCTCGAAGTCGCCCGCGAACACCGACAGCCGCGCCCACAGCAGCCGCTCGGCCGGCTCGCACAGCTCGTGACTCCAGCCGATCGCCGCCCGCAACGTCTGGTGGCGCGGCAGCGCCGTGCGGCTCGCGCCCGCCAGCAGGCTGAACCGGTCGGCCAGCAGCCCGAGGATCTGCTCCACCGACAGCGCCCGCAGCCGCACCGCGGCCAGCTCGATCGCGAGGGGGATGCCGTCGAGCCTGCGGCACAGCTCCGCCACCGGCCCGATGTTGTCCTCGTCCAGCACGAAGTCGGGCACGCTCGCCCCGGCCCTGGCCGCGAACAGCTGCACCGACTCGTTCGTGAACAGGCTCTCCGCCGGGTCGTCGCCCGGCACCTGCAGCGGCGGCACCGGCACCACGTGCTCGTACGGCAGGTGCAGCGACTGGCGGCTGGTCGCCAGCACCTTCAGGTTGGGTGCCGCCTCCAGCAGCTCGTGCACCAGCTCGGCGCAGCCCTGCACCAGGTGCTCGCAGGTGTCGATGATGAGCAGCATGTCGCGCTCGCCCACCCACTCCGACAGCGACTCCGACTCCGCCCGCGACGACTGGTCGGCGATGCCGAGCGCCGAGGCGATCGTGTGCTTGACCATGCCGGCGTCCTGCAGCCGGGCCAGGTCGGCGAACCAGACGCCGTCGGGATAATGGGAGCGCACCTGGTGCGCCAGCCGCAGCACGGTGCGCGACTTGCCCACACCGCCGATGCCGGTCACCGTCACCAGCCGCGACTCGCTGAGGTGTCGTTTGAGGTTGGCGAGGAGGCGCGTACGGCCGACGAAGCTGGTCAGCTCCGCCGGCAGATTGCCTTCACGCCGCCAGCCTGTCGGGGTGGCCATGAGCAGCCTCACGGGGGGTAGGCGACACCTGCCTTCGCATCGTACCGCCGTGCTCGCCGCCTGTCCCTGGACCACGGGACACGCTCGGTGCCGGTTTGTACGCCTGAGTAGCATGGATGTCGTGGAGGATTTTCTACCTGAGCAGACCGCCGACGACACCGACCTCGGCTGGGGCGACTGGCGCGAGGCCGACTCCGACGCCTTCTACCTCGACAACCGCCCGCCCCACTGGGGCTAGCGCCCCCTTCCATGCACTGGGGCTAGCATCCCCTTCCGTGTACTGGGGCTAGCATCCCCTTCCATGTACGCCCTGCGCCCCGCCACGCCCGCCGACTACGACGCCATCGCGGCCGTGATCGACGGCTGGTGGGGCCGCCCGATCCTGCCCGCCCTGCCCCGGCTCTTCCTCGACCACTTCCACGGCACCAGCCAGGTCGCCGAGACGGCTGACGGCACCCTAGTGGGCTTCCTGATCGGCATCCTGTCGCCGTCGCTGCCCGGTGAGGCGTACATCCACTTCGTCGGCGTCTGCCCGGACGCGCGGAAGAGCGGGCTGGCCCGCACCATGTACGAGCGCTTCTTCGACCTGGCCCGCGCCGACGGGCGGCGGGTCGTCAAGGCGGTCACGGCGCCGGTCAACACGGCCTCCATCGCCTTCCACCGCCGCATGGGCTTCGAGGCGGGCGACCCCGTCCCCGGCTACAACGGTCCCGGCACGAGCCTGGTCACGTTCACCCGCCCGTTGTAGGTCAGTCGCCTTTTCCGGACGTGCGGGCCTGGGCGAGGGCGGTGCGTTCGGCCTGCACCAGGCTGCGGCAGCGGGCGATCTCCTCCTCCACCCGCGCCCGATCCCACCCCAGCACCCCCGCCATAAGCTCCGCGATCACCGGAGCCGCCTGGTCGGCGAGATCGCTCGACTCGATGAGCATCCGCGTCCGGCGGGCCACGATGTCCTCGGCGTGCAGCGCGCCCTCGTGCGTGACCGCGTAGCAGACCTCGGCCCGCAGCCACGGCCCCGGCTCGATCAGCGGCTCGCCGAGCGCGGGGTCGTCGCGCACCAGGTCGAGCACCTCCATGGCCAGGTTCCCGTAGCGGCGCACCAGGTAGGCGACGGTGTCCACGTCGAGGTCGTGGTCCTCCGCGATGCGGCGCACCGAGCGTTCGAGCGCGGGCAGCCCGTCGGCGCCGAGCAGCGGCAGCCGCTCGGTCACCGACTCCGGCACGTCGTAGCCCTCCAATGCCGCGTCGATCACGTCCTTCGCCATGATCCGGTACGTCGTGTACTTGCCGCCCGCGATCGTGGCCAGGCCGGGCAGCGGCACGTCCACGACGTGCTCGCGCGACAGCTTCGTGGTGGACGAGGTCTCGTCGGCGGCCACCAGCGGTCGCAGCCCCACGTAGAGGCCCACCACGTCGTCCCTGGTCAGCGGCCTGGCCAGGACGGAGTTGGCGTGCTCAAGGATGTAGTCGATGTCCTCGCCCGTCGCCGCCGGCTCGGTGCGGTCGCCGTCGTAGTCGGTGTCGGTCGTGCCGACGATCCAGCGCCGGCTGGTCCACGGGATGATGAACAGCACGCTCTTCTCCGTACGGATGATCATGCCGGTCCGCGAGTCGATGGCCTCGCCCGGCACCATGACGTGCACGCCCTTCGACATCCGTACCTTGAAACCCGCCTCCGCCGCCCCCGGCAGCGCGGTCACCGGATCCGTCCACACGCCGGCGCAGACCACCACCGCGTCGGCGGCGACGTCCACCTCGCGGCCGCTCTCCTCGTCGCGGACCCGCGCGCCCACCACCCGCTCGCCGCGCTCGTCCCGCAGCATCGCCACCGCCCGCGCCCGCGTCGCGATCACGGCGCCGTGCGCGGCGGCCGTGCGGGCCAGGGTGAGCGTGAAGCGGGCGTCGTCCACCTGCGCGTCGTAGTAGATCATCGCCCCGGTCAGCACGTCGGCGCGCAGGCCGGGCGCCATCCGGCGGGCCTCCCTGATCGACAGGTTGCGGTGCCTCGGCATCGGGCGGCGCACGCCCTCCAGCGCGTCGTACAGGGTCAGCCCGGCCGCCACGTACGGCTGCTCGATCACCTTGCGGCGCAGCGGGTACAGGAACGTGACCGGCCTGACCAGGTGCGGCGCCAGCCGGGCGACGAGCAGGTCCCGCTCCTTCAGCGCCTCCCTGACCAGCTTGAAGTCGAACTGCTCCAGATACCGCAGCCCGCCGTGGATGAGCTTGCTGGACCTGCTCGACGTGCCCGCCGCGAGGTCGCGGCTCTCCACGAGCGCCACCCGCAGCCCGCGCGCCGCCGCGTCCAGAGCGGCGCCCGCCCCCGTCACGCCACCGCCGACGACCAGCACGTCGAACGTCTGGTCGGCGAGCCGGTCGATGGTCTCCTGACGGGTCCTGGCGTCGATCGCCCCGGTCAGCCCCATGGCACGTCCATCACTTTCCGCAACGTATGACACACAGAGCGTGTTCGTTCCCTCAATCGGGGAATGGCACACAACGCCGCTTCAAGGAGGTGACCGGTGGCCGGACGCGAAGCCCGGAGAGGGCTGACGGGGGAGCTCGTCGCGGAGTTCGCGGGAACGATGGTGCTCATCCTGTTCGGCGCCGGCGTCGTCGCCCAGGTCGTCGCCGCCCAGCTCGGCGACCACGACAGCATCGCCTGGGCATGGGGCATCGGCGTGATGCTCGGCGTCTACGTCGCCGGGCGCACCACGGGCGCGCACCTCAACCCCGCCGTCACCGTCGGGTTCGCCCTGTTCCGCGGCTTCCCCTGGCCCAAGGTCCTGCCGTACGTCGTCGCGCAGACCGCCGGAGCCTTCGTCGCCGCCCTCATCGTGCGCTGGAACTACTCCGAGGTGCTGGCCATGGCCGACCCCGGCCGCACCCTCAAGACGCAGATCGTCTTCTCCACCCTGCCCGGCAACGGCACCCTGCCCGTCGACATGTGGGGCGGGCTGCGCGACCAGATCATCGGCACCGCGATCCTGCTCTTCGTCATCTTCGCCCTGTCCGACACGGCCAACATGGCGCCGAGCGCCAACCTCGGGCCGTTCGTCATCGGCCTGCTCGTCGTCGGCATCGGCATGTCCTTCGGCACCGACGCCGGCTACGCCATCAACCCGGCCCGCGACTTCGGCCCTCGCCTGGCCAGCTTCCTCACCGGCTACGGCGGCGCCTGGCGCGACCAGTACGGCGACCTGTACTTCTGGGTGCCGATCGTCGGCCCGCTGATCGGCGGCGTCCTCGGCGCCGGCCTCTACCAGGCGTGCATCGCCCGCTTCCTCCCCCAGGGCGAGGACCGCGACACCGTGAAGCCGTCCGACTGACCAGGGCCGGACCGACAAGGGCCGGACCGCCCGAGGCCCGCCCGAGGCCCGCCTGAGGCCCGACCGGCCAGAGCCCGACCGACCAGAGCCCGACCGACCAGGGTTCGATTGACCGACCAGGGGAGAGCAGAGCACCATGCCGGACTTCGTCGGCGCCGTCGACCAGGGCACCACCAGCACCCGCTTCATGATCTTCGACCATGAGGGCGCCGAGGTCGCCAAGTTCCAGCTCGAACACGAGCAGATCCTGCCCAGGGCCGGCTGGGTCGAGCACAACCCCATCGAGATCTGGACCAGGACCGCCGCCGTCATCCAGACCACCCTGCAACGCACCGGCCTGCACGACAGCGACCTCGCCGCCCTCGGCGTCACCAACCAGCGCGAGACCACCGTCGTGTGGAACCCGCGCACCGGCCGCCCGTACTCCAACGCCATCGTCTGGCAGGACACGCGCACCGACCGCATCGCCGCCGCCCTCGAACAGGACGAACGCGGCCAGGTCATCCGCGACAGGACCGGCCTGCGCCCCGACGCCTACTTCTCCGGCGGCAAGATCCAGTGGATCCTCGAGAACGTTCCCGGCGTCCGCGAGGCCGTGGACCGCGGCGAGGCGATCTTCGGCAACACCGACACCTGGACCGTGTGGAACCTCACCGGCGGCGTCAACGGCGGCGTGCACGTCACCGACGTCACCAACGCCAGCCGCACCATGCTGATGGACCTCGACACGCTCGACTGGGACGACGAGCTGCTGTCGTACTTCGGCATCCCCCGCGCCATGCTCCCCGAGATCCGCCCCTCCTCCGACCCCGCCGGCTACGGCACCACCACCCGGTACGGGCCGTTCGGCGGCGAAGTGCCGATCACCGCGATCCTCGGCGACCAGCAGGCCGCCACCGTCGGCCAGGTGTGCTTCTCACCCGGCGAGGCCAAGAACACCTACGGCACCGGCAACTTCCTGCTGCTCAACACCGGCACCGACCGCGTCCGCTCCCAGAGCGGCCTGCTCACCACCGTCGCCTACAAGTTCGGTGACCAGCCCGCCGTCTTCGCCCTCGAAGGCTCGATCGCCGTCACCGGCTCCGCCGTCCAGTGGCTGCGCGACCAGCTCCACGTCATCACCTCAGCGGCCCAGAGCGAGACGCTCGCCCGGCAGGTCGCCGACTCCGGCGGCATGTACTTCGTGCCCGCCTTCTCCGGCCTGTTCGCCCCCTACTGGCGGGCCGACGCCCGCGGCGCCATCGTCGGCCTGTCCCGCTACAACAACGACGCCCACCTCGCACGCGCCACCCTGGAAGCCATCTGCTACCAGAGCCGCGACGTCGTCGAGGCCATGCAGCGGGACTCCGGCGTCGTGCTCGACGTCCTCCGCGTGGACGGCGGCGTCACCGCCAACGACCTGTGCATGCAGCTCCAGTCCGACATCCTCGGCGTCCCCGTCAGCCGCCCCGTCGTCGCCGAGACCACCGCGCTCGGCGCCGCCTACGCCGCCGGCCTGGCCGTCGGCTACTGGCAGGACACCGACGAGCTGCGCGCGCACTGGGCGGAGTCGCGCCGCTGGAACCCGACGTGGAACGAGGAGCGGCGCGAGAAGGCGTACGCGGGCTGGAAGAAGGCCGTCACCAAAGCCTTCGACTGGACCACCGACTGACCACCCACCCGCCGGCACCACCCCATCCCCCGCCACCGGACCCGCAGCCGCCCTCCTTCAGCTGATGACGCCCTCCCGACCTTCAGCTGGTGACGTCCTTGCGGCGGAAGCGGCGGAACGCGATCGCGATCAGGATCGCCGCGTACGTGACCGACACCGACGCGCCCTTCGCCATCCCGCTCCAGTCCAGCTCCGGCACCAGGGCGTCGGTCCATGCGTTGTTCCAGAACGTCGGCAGGAACTCGCGCAGCACCCCCAGCGCCTCCACCGCCTGCAAGATCGTGCAGACGATCCACAGCCCGACCGCTCCGCCCACCGCGCCGAGCGGGGAGTCGGTCATGGTGGAGATGAGGAAGGCCAGAGCCGCCACCACGAGCTGGCTGACCAGCGCGTACCCGATCACGATCCCGAAGCGCGGCAGCACGTCGAGCGCCGGGATGCTCTCGCCGGTGCCGGGCACCGTGATGTCGTCCCAGCCGAACGCCAGCGTGCCTGCGAGCAGCCCCATCAGCGGCAGCACGATCACCGCCGCCGCCGAGTAGCCGAGCGCCACGATCAGCTTCTGCCGCAGCAGCCGGTCACGCGGGATCGGCGCCGCCAGCAGATACCGCAGGGACGACCAGTTGGCCTCGCTCGCCACCGTGTCGCCGCAGAACAACGCGACCGCCACCACGAGCAGGAAACTGGCCGACACCGACAGGACGAACGCCGCGAAGTTCAGCCCGCTCTGCGTCGCCAGATCCGACATGCGCAGCGCCGACTGCCCCTGCGAGCTCGACTGCGGCCCGATCTGGAACGCGATCACGAGCACCCACGGCAGCGCCAGCAGCAACGCGAACATGCCCAGCGTCCGGCGCCGCTTGAACTGCCGGACGAACTCCACCCGCAACGGCAGCGTGCGGTTCGGCGCGTAGCCGGTCGCGGTGGTCATGGCTTGTCTCCGATGAGATCGAGGAACACGTCTTCCAGGCGCGGCCCGTGCCCGTTGGCGACCGCCGCCGAGCCCAGCAGCCGCGACACGGGCCCCGCCGACACCAGCCGCCCGCGCCGCATGACCACCACATGACTGCAGGTCTGCTCCACCTCGGCCAGCATGTGGCTGGACACGATCACGGTACGGCCGTCGCGCGCGTACCGCTTGAGCACCTCCCGCATCTCCCGGATCTGGGGCGGGTCGAGCCCGTTGGTGGGCTCGTCCAGCACGAGCAGGTCCGGCAGCCCGAGCATCGCCTGCGCGATGGCCAGCCGCTGGCGCATGCCCTGCGAGTACATACGCACCGCCCGCGCCAGCGCCTTGCCCAGGCCCGCGATCTCCAGGGCCTCCTCGAAGTGCGCGTCCGCCTTGGGACGGCCGGTGGCGGCCCAGTACAGCTCGATGTTGTCCCGCCCCGACAGGTGCGGCAGGAACCCGGGCCCCTCCACGAACGACCCGAGCCTCGACAGCACGGGCGCACCCGGGCTGACCCGCTCCCCGAAGATCCTGATCTCACCGGCGTCCGGATGGATGAGCCCCATCATCATCCGCATCGTGGTCGTCTTACCCGCCCCGTTGGGACCGAGCAGCCCGAGCACCTGCCCCCGCTCCACCCGGAACGACAGGTCGTTCACGGCCAGCTCCCCGTTCCGGTACGCCTTCGTCAGCCCGCTGATCTCCAACGGCACCTCCGCACCGCCACCGCCACCGCCGGTGTCAGCGCCTGCGCGTGCGCCGACGTGGACGTGCGCACTGCTCGCGGTGGTGATCTCATCAGCCCCGGCGCCATCGCCTCCGCTGACAGTGGCATCGGCGACGAGGCTGCCGTTGCTCCTGCCCAAGCCGCCCCGGCTCTCGTCGGTCGTGTCGTCGCCGGCAGCGACGTCGGCGTGAGCACCGTTCGCGTCGCCACCCGGACGCGCGGTGTCGCCATGCGCCGCACCGCTCGCGGGGAAAGCGCCCGTCGCCCCGTCCCCGGCGGTGGCGTCCTGTCGCGTGCCGTTCAGGGCGGGTGCGGCGAGAGGCGCGTCCGGTGTGGCCGGCGGCTCGGCCCCGCCCCGGCCGGCCGTCGCGAGGACGGGACGGCGGCGGGAGCGGCCCGTGGACAGGAGGACGGCGGCGAGCAGTACGGCGGCTAGCGGCATCGCCCACACCCACCACGCCACCCCGGTGGGAGCGGTGGCGAGCGTGCTCACGGTGGGGATGGTGACGGCGGGGGAGGCCAGCGCGACCTGGTACGCGGCCGGCTGGGCGGGCGTGGCGAAGCCCATGTCGGTGGTGGTGACGACGAGGCGGAGCCGGTGCCCGGCGGCGAAGCGGTGGTCGATGGCGGGCAGGCTGATCGTGGCCTCCGCGCTGCCCGCGTCCTCCGGGATCGTCACCCGGACGGGTGCCACCAGCCCGGCGGGCAGGGTGGGCAGCTGGGTGTCGTCGGCGACGTCGTACAGCTTCGCGAACAGGGTCGCCTCGCCCTCGCCCTCGCCCGTCACCCGGACCCGGACGGTGGGGCTGCCGGTGAGCTGGAGCGGGGCGGTGAGCGGCGCGGACTCGAACGCGGCGCTCTGGCCGGGCATGTCGATGGACACACCACCGGTGTTCTGGCCGCCGAGCAGCCCGCCGAGACCGGGCACGGTGGAGATCGAGGCGGGGGCGCCGCCGGGCGGGTTGACGATGTTCTGCTCGGGGCCGTTCAGCCGGACCGAGGTGGTGGCGGTGCCGGCGAGGCCCGGGTAGGAGGCGGCTTCCGGGTGGAGGCGGATGCGCTGCCGGGTGCCGGGGTCGC
The DNA here is from genome assembly GCF_012034275.1 of Nonomuraea composti. NCBI lineage: Bacteria > Bacillati > Actinomycetota > Actinomycetes > Streptosporangiales > Streptosporangiaceae > Nonomuraea > Nonomuraea composti. The sequence continues at coordinate 121,226 of NZ_JAATEP010000023.1, forward strand.
GCCCGCCGTCGCGCGTCACCGTGAACGCGCTCACCGGCGGCGCCGCCTGCCCCGCGCCCTCGCCCTTGAGGTAGCGCGCGAACCAGGCCGCCGACTGGTCGAACAGCCAGTCGGCCTCGCCGTTGCCGCCGTCGTGGCCCCCGTCGAACCAGGCCAGGCTCACCGGCGTGCCCTGGGCGGCGATGGCCCTGGCGTTGGCGTCGGCGTGGCCGAGGGGGAACAGCGAGTCGCGCTGGCCCTGGATGAGCAGGGTCGGCGCCTTGATCTGCGCGGCCACCGTGATCGGGCTGGACTTGCGCAGCAGCTCGACGGCCTCGGGCGTGGCCCGGCCGGTCTCGGCGACCTGCTGGTAGATGTCGCAGATCTCGGGCCGGAACCGGCCGCACCGCGCCTGCTCCGCCGTCACCGGCCCGGCCGCCGTCTCCCTGCGGCTCAGCAAGGACGTGGCGTCCAGTGAGACGCCCTGGCCGAAGAAGATCCCGGCCCACATGCGCTTGAAGACCCCGCTCATGGCGGCCTCATCGTCCGACTGGACGGCCGCACCGGAAGGCTGCGTGGCGGTGCTGTTCGTGCCGGAAGGCTGCGCGGCGGTGGCGCCCGTGGCGGACGGGTGTGTGGCGGGGGTGCCCGTGCCAGACGGCTGTGCGGCGGCGTTGGGGAAGAGGGCGTCGGCCAGGTCGGACCAGGTGATCTGCGGGACGATCGCGTCCACCCGATGGTCATAGGCGGCGGTCATCAAGGCGATGGCCCCGCCGTACGAGCCGCCCGCGATGCCCACGCGCGGGTCGCCCGAGGCGTCGAGCCGGACCTCCGGGCGCTTGGCCAGCCAGTCGATGAGCTGCTTGACGTCCTTGACCTCGTAGTCGGGCGAGTTGAGCGCGATCTGCCCGGTCGAGCGGCCGAAGCCGCGCGCCGACCAGGTCAGTACGGCGTAGCCCTGCTGGGCGAGGCGCACGGCCTGGTCGCGCATGCTCTGCTTGCTGCCGCCGAACCCGTGGGCGAGCAGCACGGCAGGCGCCTTCCCACCGTCAGGCGGCGGGAAGAACGTCGTATCGAGCTCGACCCGTTGGTCGTCGTCCGGTCCGTCGACGACGGTTATTCGCTGGTCATGACCCCGCACCTCCGGAGCCGACGGCCACACGAGCCACGCCGTCACCCCGATGAGGGCGAGTGCCGCAACCAGGGCGGCCACACGCTTCATGCGGTGAGCCTACTTTCCGCACCTGAGAGATCGCTGAGACGCGTGAACGCCGGGACCTGCTGAAAGGCGCTCGTAGAGGTGGATGGGTGGGGGCGGGCGGGTCGTGGAAGCGCAGGACGACGGGCGGGCAAGTCGATGACCATCCGATCATGAGGCGGCGGTGTCCACGGCGGTCCTTCGTGGTGGCCTACGCGGTGGCGCTGCCGGAGTGCGCGCGGGCGACGGTGAGGCTGTCCTCGTAGATGTGGTAGCGGGTGATCAGGCCGTCGGTGACCGTGAGGTGCAGGGCGAACGGGGAGGTGTAGGACTGGCCGGTGGCGGCGACGGTCTGGGCGATGTCGCCGAGCACGACGGCGTCGTCGCCGTCGACCAGGATGCGCGTGACGGTAGTGCCGTTGAGCTCGGGCACGTGGTACGACCCGAGCATGCGGAAGTGCTCCGCCACGTCACTCCGGCTGGAACGGGGCCGGATCCACGGCACCGAGGGGTGCCCCTCGGCGGGCCAATTGAAGCGCCAGTCGCTCTTCTCGGCGAACAACTCGGCGATCCGCTCGACGTCTCCCTCACCGATCCGCCGCAGCAACTCCTGCACAGCGTCGTAAGTCGTCATGATTCATCCCCTAAGTCCGTTTCGGTGATGCGTGCATGCGACAGTCTCCCCGGGTCGGTACGGCTTGGCGATTACCTGGCAGGTAAGCCGGGCGGCTATGCGGGCGAGCTCAGCCCATGATCGCGTAGACGGTGGTGGCGTGCGCGGCCGTCTCGGTGGCGCCCTCGGCGGTGAGCGTGATCTCGGTGAAGGCCAGCGTCCGCCCCAGCTTCGTGATGCGCACGTCGAGCAGAACGTCCTTGCCCACCACCGGCCGCTGGAACGTCGTGGCCTGCTGCACCGTGGTCATCGGCACGAACCCGCCCCGCGCCGACGCGATGGCCAGCACCGTGGCCGTGTCGGCCGCCGCCATCATGGCCTGCCCGCACAGCCCGCCGCCCTCCCTGGCCAGATCGTCGGACCAGGGCAGCCGGACGACGGCGTGACGCTCGCCCACCTCCTCCACCCGGAGGCCGAGCTGCTTGATCCAGGGGGCGAAGTATTCCTGGAGAATCGCCTCTGCGTCTTCTGGAGTCACGGGCTCATCATGCACGCTGGACGGAACGGGCGAGAGGCCGTGCGGCCGATCTGTGGACAAGCCGTCACCGGCCCGACCGCGCCTGTGGACAGGGCCTCGGGAGCCGGGCCACGCTTGTGCAGACGGCTCCCGGCTCGGCTCACAGGCTGTGCGCACGGCTCCCCGCCCGGTTCGCAAGCTGTGGACACGGCTTCCGGCCCGGCTCTGTGCACGCGGCTCCGGGCCCGGCTCACAGGCTATGCGCACAGTCCTGCGGTTCCGGCCTCGGCCGTGCGTGAGGACTGGCGGCGCGAGGACAGGAGGACGACATGTCGGCGACGAGTGAGGGCCGCTCAAAGCCCAGGCCGGACCCGGCCGGCGAGCACCGCTCCGCGGTCGAGATCTTCACCCCCTCCACCTACGACACCGAAGTCCCGTACGACCTGTTCGCCCAGCTAAGACGGGAGGCTCCGGTGTGCTGGATCCCCGAGCCCGCCATCGGCCCCTGGAAGGAGGGTCCGGGTTTCTGGGCGGTGTTCAGGCATGCCGACGTCAAGCACGTCCTGCGCACCCCGGAGGACTTCTCCTCCCACCTCGGCGCCACCCAGATCCGCGACCCCGACACCCCCGCCGACCTGCGCTTCGTCCAGTCGCAGATGCTGAACATGGACCCGCCCGACCACTCCAGGCTGCGCAGGATCGTGGCGGCGGCGTTCACGCCCCGCGCCGTCCGCGCGCTGGAGCGGACGATCGCGCAGCGGGCGGCGGCGCTGTTCGAGGAGGGCGAGTGCGACTTCGTGGAGGTCGCCGCCGACCTGCCCGTGTGGACGCTGGCCCACGTGATGGGCGTGCCGGAGCAGGACAGGCGGCTGCTGTACGACTGGGCGTCGCGCGTGATCGGCTACCAGGACGACGACTACGCGGGCCTGTCCACGGCGGACGTCGAGGCCCTCACCCCGATGGGCCGCCTGGCGCTGGCGGCCAGGCCGGAGCCGAGGCCGGGGGTCAACCCGCGGTCGAGGGCCGCGCTGGCCGACATGTTCGCCTACGCCCACGCCCTGGGGGAGACCCCGGTGGACGGCGAGTCGGTCATGGCGGCGATGCGCAAGGGCGGCCTGACCGAGGCGGAGTTCGAGAACATGTTCTTCCTGTTCGCCGTCGCCGGCAACGAGACCCTGCGCAACGGCATCCCCGGCGGCCTGCTCACCCTGCTCCAGCACCCCGCCGAGCTGGCCCGCCTGCGCGCCCACCCGTCCCTGCTGGGCTCCGCGATCGAGGAGATGCTGCGCTTCTGGCCCCCGGTCATGCACTTCAGGCGGACGGCCACCCGCGACCTCACGCTCGCCGGCCGCAGGATCCGGGCGGGCGAGAAGGTGGTGGTCTACCACGCCTCCGCCAACCGCGACCCGGCCGTCTTCCCCGGCCCCGACCGCTTCGACATCACCCGGGAGCCGAACGACCACGTCAGCTTCGGCTTCGGCCCGCACTTCTGCCTCGGCGCCCATCTGGCCCGCGCGCAGTTCCGCTCCCTGTTCAGGGAGCTGCTGAGCTGGGAGGTCGAGCTGGCCGGCACCCCGCGCCGCCTGACCTCCAACTTCCAGAACGGGCTCAAGCACCTGCCGGTACGCCTGCGCAGACCGGCCTGAGCCTCCATAGAGGTGCCTAGGATCACCGGCATGATCGACTATCTGCGCATCAACCAGGCCAACTGGAACTCCCGCGTCCCCGTCCACGTCGCCAGCGACTACTACGACGTGGCGGGCTTCAAGGCGGGTGGGAGCGCGTTGCGGGCGTTCGAGCTGGAGGAGGTGGGCGATGTGGCCGGCCGCCGCCTGGCCCACCTGCAGTGCCACCTCGGCCTCGACACCCTGTCCTGGGCCAGGCTCGGCGCCGAGGTGACCGGCCTCGACTTCTCCGACGCCGCCATCGAGCAGGCCAGGGGCATCGCCGCCGAGTGCGGGCTCCCGGCGAGGTTCGTGACGGCCGACGTCTACGACGCGCCGCAGGCGCTCGGCGAGACGTACGACATCGTCTACACGGGCGTCGGCGCCCTGGTGTGGCTGCCCGACCTCACCCGCTGGGCCGAGACGGTCGCGGCCCTGCTGCGCCCCGGCGGGTTCCTGTACCTGGCGGAGTTCCACCCGTTCACGAACGTCCTGGACGACGACACCGGCACCAGGGTCGTCCGCGACTACTTCGACCGCACGCCGCAGGTCTGGGAGTACCCGCACACCTACACCGGCGACGACGTGCTGGAGCACCAGACCTCCGTGCAGTTCGACCACGGTCTCGGCGACGTGGTCAGCGCGGTCGCGGCGGCGGGGCTGCGCGTGGAGTTCCTGCACGAGCACGACCACACGCTCTTCCGCCGCTTCGCGACCCTGGTGGAGGCGGACGGCTACCGGGTGCCGGACGGCGCGCCGAGGATCCCGCTCATGTACTCCTTGCGGGCCTCGGCCGGGTAGGGCCCCCGCGATCGGGCCGTACGGGGCAGATGACCGTAAGATGCTCTGCCGTGAAGCTTCCAGCATCGTTCAAGAGGGCCGCCGCCTGGGCCCTGCCCTACTGGACTCGCGGCGAGGCGGGCCGCGAGACCCCGCAGGACCTGTTCAGGGTGCTGTACTTCGGCTGGCTGGGGGCGTTCACGCTCAAGGTGCTCGGCTCGGCGTGGGACGTCTCGTGGCACTTCAAGTGGCTGCGTGACGACCTGGCCCCGCCGCACCTGCTCAACTCCGCCGGTACGGCCATCGTCGTCGCCCTGACCGTGATCCACGGTTACACCGGCTACGGCGTCGACAAGGCCGCGCTCAGGCTGATCCAGTGGGGCACCGGCATCTTCCTCGTGGCGGTGCCGCTCGACCTGATCAACCACCGCGTCAACGGGCTCGACATCACCTCGTGGAGCCCGTCGCACATCCTGCTCTACGTTGGAACGTTCTTCATGATCGCGGGCGTGATCCGCGGCTGGTTCGTGGGCGCGCCGCCCGGACGCGAGCGGGTGGTCGTGCTGGGCGCGTTCTTCGCGTTCTTCCTGGAGAACATGCACTTCCCCGAGCAGCACCAGGAGTACGGCATCCTGTCGCTCGGCGCGTGGGACAACGGCGCGACGTACGCCGAGCCGATCCTGCTCCAGTTCGCGGCCGACCAGATGGGGCGGCCGGTCGATCGCACGATGATGGCCGGGTTCACGCTGCCCGTGCCCGACTACCTGTACCCGGTCTACGCCGTGGTGGGGGTGCTGTCGGTGCTGGTCGTGGCCAGGAGGCTGGTCGGCAGGTTCGGCACGGCGACGCTGGTCGCGGCCTCGTACGTGGGGTTCAGGGCGCTGGCCTGGCCGCTGCTGACCTTCACCGGCTTCCCGCCGTCGGCGGTGCCGTTCTTCATGGTCGTCGCCGGGCTGCTGGTCGACCTGGCGTTCCTGGTGCGGGTGCCGGTCGTGCGCGCGGTGCTCGGCGCGGCCGGGGTGACGGCGGGCGCGTATGGCGCGCTGGTCGTGCAGAGCGCGGTCATGGGCTCCGTGTACGGCGCGATCAAGGGCCAGGAGGGCCTCCTGGGAGCGCCCCCGCTGGCCACGCCGTCGGCGGTGTGGGCCGGGCTCGGCCTGCTCGTCGCCTGGCTGGCCATCGAGTGGGCCACGGGCAAGCGCAAGCCCAGGGAGGCCGGGGCCACGGCCCGCCCGATGGTCGCCCCGGCCACATCGTAAAGAGGGTCAGGCGATCGAGGCGCGGGTGATCGCGACCGCGACCCCGTACGCCAGCCCCATGATCCCCACCTCGGCCGCCGCCCAGCTCGCCAGGGCGGTGGCCCCGCCGCGCCGGATGACGGGCAGCAGCCGGAAGCGGATGTGCGCCGCCAGCGGCACCAGCAGCGCCACCAGCGCCGTCTTGACGATCACCAGCACCCCGTAGTGGCTGGTCACGATGGCGCCGGGCAGGGTCACGCCGGGCGTGAGCGCCATCGTGCCGAGCCCCGTGACCAGCCCGGACAGCGCGACCAGGAGCAGGCACACGGTCGCCATCCTGGAGAACTTCGGCAGCACGACCGCCAGCAGGCTGCTGTGCGGCGCGAGGAAGACGACGGTGGCGAGCAGCCCGCCCGTCCAGGCCGCCGCGCCCATGACGTGGATCTCCATCGAGATCATGATCGGGTCGTGCCAGACGGAGTTCACCGCGTGCCCGGTGACGGGGATGGGCAGCAGCCCGAACAGCGCCACAATGATCCGCAGCTCGGCCGGGACCTTCTCCCCGAACCGCACCGCCATGAGCCCGATCCCGGCCGCCGCCAGCGCGCACGCCGCGCTGAACAGCAGCCCCTGCCCGGTGCCGACGTTCCCGACGTAAGAGGCGATCATCCCGAACGTCGGCACGGCCCCCGGGTTCAGCTCGGCGGTCTGGAAGACGATCGTGACCAGCGCGCAGATCGCCCAGGCCCAGGCGGCGAGCACGGCCAGCGGCCGCACCCGCACCATGACCGGCTCGGTGTGCTCCGGCATCTTGAAGCCGAGCAGCTTGGGCAGCAGGCTGAGCCCGACCACGGCCACGGCGGCCACGTCGAGCAGCACGCGGACGATCGGCAGCCCCACCGACACGACGGGCCCGGGCATGGGGATGCCCGGCACGGACTCCTGGGCGGTGAACGAGCTGGCCGCCACGGCGGCGACGACCGCGCACACGCCGAACGCGCCCGCCACCAGCCGCCCGCCGACCCGCTGCCGGGCCAGGGGAGGAGCGACGGCGGTCACGCGCCCGTCCCCTCGCCGCGGCCCGCCGCGCCGACGCTGTCGTCCGCCGCAGCCGAAGCCGCAGCCGGAGCCGGAGCCGAAGCGGGGGCGGCCCGGCGCAGGGCCACCGCCGTGCCGGCCGCCAGCACGAGCAGCGCGCCCACGATCCACACCACGGCCATCCCGGCCCCGCCGTTGGCGGCCGCCTCGGCGGCGTCGGCACTGGAGCCGCCCGCCACCGCCCCGGCCGCGACGCCTGACGCGTCCGCGGCCAGCCGGAAGGTGATCTTCCCGGTGACGGGGTGCCCGTCGGACGACAAAATCCGGTAGCCCACCACGTACGACCCTCCGGCGGGCAGCGGCTTGACCTTCACGCTGACCCGCTCGGCCGCCACCACGGCGCTCCCGTCGGCCCACGAGGACCCATCGGCCCCCGTCACGCCCACCTGCGCGTACCCCTGACGCACCGCCTGGTCGAACACCAGCGTCACCTGCGAGGGCGAGGCCGCCAGCGTGGCCCCGTCCTCCGGGTCGCTGCCGATCAGCACGTTGTGCGCCTGGGCCGGGGAGTACGTGACCCCCACCGCGACCACGGCGGTGAACGCGAGCAGCAGGACCGTGAGTAGCCGCCTCACAGATCAGAACCTTCCATAAAACACGTTGCGGACCCGTATATGGTCGCATCCGTGGACGACCTGTTCGGCGGCGCGGCACCGTACTACGCCAAATACCGCTCCCGCTACGGCGATCCGGCGATCGAGCACCTGGCGATGACGTTCGGCCAGGACAGCACGGTGCTCGACCTCGGCTGCGGGCCGGGCACGATCGCCATCCCGCTGTCCCGGCGGGTCCGTCAGGTGCTCGCCGTGGACCCCGACGAGGAGATGCTCGCCGAGGGCCGGCGGCTGGCGGGCAAGGCCGGCGGCATCCGCTGGATCAAGGGCGACTCGACGACCCTGCGGGACCTGCCGCCGTTCGACCACGTGGTCATGGGCCGCTCGTTCCACTGGATGGATCGCCGGGCGGTGCTGGCGGAGCTGGACGAGCTGCTGCCGCCGCACGGCGTCGTGGCGCTCGTCGGCCCGACCCGCGAGGACCCTCAGGAGCCCTGGGAGCCGGTCGTGCGGCGGGTGCGCGACGAGTTCGCGGTGAACACCTTCACCGCCTCCAGCTCCTTCCAGGCGACCGGCGAGCACCACGACGAGGTGCTGGCGACCTCGCCGTTCAGCGTCCTCGACCGGGCGCACTACGAGGAGCACCTGCCCTACGACCTCGACGCCGTGATCGGCCTGCAACTGTCGTACTCGTACTCGGCCCCGGCGCGCCTCGGGGCGCGCAAGGAGGCGTTCGTCGAGGCGGTCAGGCGGGCGCTGCTCGCGGCCAACCCGTCGGGCCGGTGGGAGCGGGTGACGGTCACCGAGGTGCTGACGGCGCGGCGTCCTCCCAGATCCCCATGAGCTGCCAGACGCGCCGGGTCAGCGGGTTGATCAGCCCGATCTCGGCGCACAGCTCGCGCGTCTTGCCGACCGAGTCCCTGATCTCCTGCCGGGCGGCGGGGTTGCCCAGGTAGACCTCGGCCACCACGTTCGCGGGGATCCTGAAGCGGCGGATCATCGGCCCGGGCGGCGCGAGCATGATGCGGGCCATGACACCGAGGACGACCGGCGAGGCGATGCCGAGCAGGAGCCGGCGGTAGGCGGGCATCCGCGGCACCCGGTTGCGCAGGTAGTGGCGGGCGAAGGAGATGTGCCTGGCCTCCTCCGCGATGTGGATGCGCATGATCGTCTCTTCTAACGGATGGTGCACCCGGCCGTCCTTGAGCAGCCGGCGCTGCACGTGGTCGATCGGGTCCTCGCCGCCGAGCACGAACACGAAGAACAGCTCGGTCGAGATCAGCGGGATCCAGGGCGCCACCTGGGCGATCACCGAGAGCGGCCCCGGCATGCCGCGCACGGGCAGCCCGGTACGGTTCACGAACTCCTGGAACATCATCCCGTGATGCGCCTCTTCGGTGGTCTCGTGGTAGACGTACCGGAACTCGGGGGAGCCGTTCGGCAGGCGGTAGGCGTAGTTGAGCAGGCCGCGCTTGAGCAGGTTCTCGAACTGCAGCCCGATCTTCATGGCCGTGGCCACCCGCCACAGGCCGATCCGCGCGCGTACCTCGGGGGAGCGGCTGAGGTACCAGGGGTGGCCGCCCAGCCGGTCCACCCCGGGCAGCTCCCAGCGCGGATCGGTCTGGTCCACCTGGAACTCGGGGTCGTCCCACGGGATGTCGCGGTACGGCTCCCAGTGCTTGTCCACCGACGCCTTCGAGAGGCGTTCGATGACCGCGCGGTACGCGCTGCGGCTCGCGACCTGCTCGTCACGTTCCCTTGCGGCGGTAGAGCTCGGTGCGGATGTCATCGCGTGCACTCCTCTCCTCGCCCAGTAATTGTACGTAGAATCCAATAACACTGGGAAGGGTGAGGACCGCAGCTTTCGGGGCGTCATCGGCTCAGAGTCTGTCCGCGGGCACCCCCAGCTCTCTCGACGCCGCGGAGCGGATCAGCACGTTGACCCGGCGCCGTGACAACACCTTCGGGTGCGCGTGCGTCTGCACCGCCAGCCCGTCGATGAGCGCGAACAGCCGCCACGTCGTCGCGTCGGGGTCGGGGCACTCGAACTCGCCGCACGCCACGCCGGCCTCGATGATGCCGCGCATCAGCGTGCGGCCCCTGGCGTCGATGCGCCGCGAGGTCTCCTCCAGCTCCTCGCTGCGCATGGCCTCGGACCACGCGTCGATCCACAGCCGCCAGCCCTCGGTGGGGATGGCGGGGGAGCAGAGCCGCAGCAGGGAGCGCAGGCGTTCGGTCGGCGTGCCCGCCGACTGCTCGACGTCGGCCAGCGCGTGGAGATGCTGGCGGGCGGCGTAGCTGAACGCCTGGGCGAACAGCCGCTCCTTGGTCTCGAAGTGGTAGAAGAGCAGGGCTTGGCTGACACCCGCGGCCCTGGCGATGTCCAGGGTCCTCGTGTGCCCGAAGCCTTGCTCCGCGATCACCTCGCAGGCCGTTTTCAGCAAATCCTCGCGCCGTAATCGGCTGAAACCTGTTGTCACAGCGAGTAACTCTAACTTCTGATCATTAGTATTTATAGGACAAACCGGGCGTGATCTGTTCTGGTATGAGGAACCCGCGTACGGTACGGATTTCCCGTTCACCGACAGTCACGTTGATCATGGTAACCGCGGCCACCGAATGTGCTTCTGTCGGGGTCCCTCAAACCACCCTCAGTAATCCCTTACCGGCCCCGGCTGGGACGAAACGGGCGCGTATGTCCAGAGCAAAGCTCTGTACGTCCCTGGAGGCGCTGACTAGAGTAAGTGAGCACTGATGCCGAGGAGTCGATGTGAACCTTGCTGAGTATCGGCGTGCGGCCGCACACTGGCTGCGGGAGAACGTTCCGACCGACGACCACCCGGAGGCCGACGGGATCGCCCGGGCCAAGGAGTTCATGGCCAAGCTCCACGACGCCGGATACTCCGGCATCACCTGGCCGAAGCAGTGGGGCGGCCAGGGGCTCACCCAGGCGGAGGAGCGGGTGTTCGCCGAGGAGGCCCGCCACTACGTCCTGCCCACCTACGTCTTCTCGATCGGCCTCGGCATGACCGGGCCGACGATCGTCGACCGGGGCTCCGACGCCCTGCGGGAGCGGTTCGTCCGGCCGCTGCTGCGCGGCGAGGAGATCTGGTGCCAGCTCTTCTCCGAGCCCGGCGCCGGCAGCGACGTCGCCAGCCTGCAGACCAGGGCCGTGCGCGATGGCGACCACTGGATCGTCAACGGCCAGAAGGTGTGGACCTCCGTCGCCCACCACGCCGACTGGGGGCTGCTCCTCGCCCGTACGAACGTGGACGTGCCCAAGCACAAGGGCCTGACCATGTTCGTGATCGACATGCACCACCCCGGCGTGACCGTCAGGCCGCTGAAGGACATGTCCGGCCGGGCCAACTTCAACGAGGTGTTCTTCGACAACGTCCCCATCCCCGACGAGCACCGCGTCGGCGAGGTCGACGACGGCTGGAGCGTGGCCGTCACGACCCTCCTGCACGAGCGGCTGTCGATCTCCGCGGGCGTCGGCATGGGCGGCCAGAAGGACCACCCGGCCTCGGTGGAGGCGCTGCGCCGGGCCCTCGACACCAGCGACCCGCTGGTTCGCGACGAGCTCGTCGAGCTGCACATCCGCACCCGCGCGCTGGCCCTGTTCAACCAGCGGCTCGCCCAGGAGACCAAGGCCGGCGTCTTCCCCGGCGCCCGCGGCAGCGCCGCCAAGCTGCTGCTGGCCGAGCTGACCCTCTACCAGGCCGACCTCGCCACCCGGCTCGCCGGCCCCGAGGCGGCGCTGGCCGATCACCCCCTCGCCCGCGCGATCTCCATGGCGCCCGGCATGGCGCTGGGCGGCGGCACGAACGAGATCATGCGCAACATCGTCGGCGACCGCGTGCTGGGCCTGCCGCCGGAGCCGCGGGTGGACAAGACCGTGCCGTTCAAGGATCTGAAGGTGGGGACGCAGGCGTGAAGCTCGTACTCAGTCAGGAGCAGCAGGAGCTGCGCGCGGCCGTCCGCGACTTCCTGCGCGCCGCCTCCCCGCTGCCCAAGGTCCGCGACGGCTACGACCCGCAGGTGTACGCGCGGCTCAACGGCGAGCTGGGCCTGTCGGGCCTGATCGTCCCCGAGGAGTACGGCGGCGCCGGCGCGGGCCTGGCCGAGCTGGCCGTGGCGCTGGAGGAGACGGGCGCCGCCCTGCTGCCGGGCCCGTTCCTGGCCACCGCGTTCGCCGCGCTCGCGCTGACCCGGGTGCCCGACAAGGAGCTGCAGAGCGGCATCGCCGAGGGCCGCGCCGCGGCCACGCTGAGCACCACGGAGCTGCCCTTCGACGGCGGCACCGTGAGCGGCACACTGGCGCAGGTGCTGTCGGGCAGCGAGGCCGACGTGCTGGTGGCGCCCGCCCGCGACGGCGACGCCCCGGTCCTGGTGGCCGTCAAGCTGGCCGGGCCGGGCGTGAGCAGGACCGCGCTGGAGACGCTCGATCTCACCCGCGACCAGGCGAAGATCGTGCTGGACGGCGCGCCCGCCCGCGTGCTCGGCCCCGCCCCGGAATCGGGCATCTTCGAACGGCTGTGCGTGGCCCTGGCGGCCGAGCAACTGGGCGTGATGCGGGCGGCGCTCGACGCCATCGTGGCCTACGCCAAGATCCGCGTCGCGTTCGGCCGCTACATCGGCTCCTACCAGGGCGTCAAGCACAAGCTCGCCGACATGCACGGCAAGCTGGAGCAGGCCGAGTCCATCGTCCGGTACGCCGCCTGGGCCGCCGACGAGTCGCCCGAGGAGCTGCCGGAGGCCGCCGCGCTCGCCCAGGCGTACGTCGGCCGCGCCTGCTTCGAGGTCGCCCGCGACCACTTGCTGCTGCACGGCGGCATCGGCTACACCTGGGAGCACGACGCCCACCTGTTCTACAAACGGGCCAAGGCGGACGAAGTGCTGCTCGGCCCGCCCCGCATCCACCGCGCCCGCCTCGCACAACTGCTGGAGCTCTGATGGACGTCAGCGAGCTGCCGGGCTTCTACGCCATCGCCGCGGCCGACCCCGGCCGCCTGGCCGTGATCGACACCGACGACACCCGCGTCACCTACGGCGACCTGCTCACCCGCGTCAACCAGGTCTCGCACGGCCTGCGCGCCCGCGGCCTGGTCACCGGCGACGTGGTGGCCGGGGTGTTGCCCAACGGCGTGGACGCGCTGGTCATGGTCATGGCGACCGGGCAGATCGGGCTCTACTACGTGCCGATCAACTGGCACCTGACCGACGCCGAGATCGCGTACATCCTGGGCGACTGCGACGCCAAGGTCGTCGTCACCGGCCCCGGCCAGGCCGTGCCCGGCGCCGAGGTCGGCACGGACGGGCTGGCCGAAGGGCAGCCCGCCGGCGCGCCCGGCGGACGGACCGCAGGGGCCGTCATGTGGTACACCTCCGGCACCACCGGCTTCCCCAAGGGCGTGCAGCGCAGGCTGCCCGGCGCCGAGCCCGAGGCGATCGTGCCGCTCTACACGTGGTTCTTCGGCGAGGTCGTGGACCTGAAGCCGGGCGACGACGTGCACCTCGTGACCTCCCCGATGTACCACTCCGCGCCCTGCGCGCACGCCCAGTTCGCTCTGCACCTCGGGCACACCGTCGTGATCACGCCCCGGTTCGACCCGGTGCACATCCTGGAGCTGATCGAGCGGCACCGCGTCTCGAACGCGATGATGGTGCCGACCATGTTCCACCGGATGCTGCAGCTCCCGCCGGACGTCCGCGACAAGTACGACGTGTCGAGCCTGCGCCAGGTCATCCACACCGCCGCCGCCTGCCCCGTCGCCGTCAAGCAGCAGATCATGGACTGGTGGGGGCCGGTCCTGTACGAGTACTACGGCTCGACCGAGTCCACCATCGCCTTCTTCGTCAAACCGCACGACTGGCTGGCCAGGCCGGGCACCGTGGGCCGGCCCGCGCCCACGTTCGAGGCGAAGATCCTCGACGACGCAGGCGAGGAGCTGCCGCCCCGCGAGCCCGGCATGATCTACGTCAAGTCCAGCATGGGCTCCTTCGAGTACCGCAAGGACCCCGCCAAGACCGCCGCCAGCAAGCGAGGGGAGTGGTACGCCCCCGGCGACATCGGCTACCTCGACGAGGACGGCTACCTGTTCCTGTGCGACCGGCGCACCGACCTGATCGTCTCCGGCGGGGTGAACATCTACCCCGCCGAGATCGAGGCCGCCCTGCTGGAGCACCCCGCCGTGGCCGACGTGGCCGTCATCGGCGTGCCCGACGAGGAATGGGGCCACAACGTGGTCGCCCTCGTGCAGCCCTCCGACGGCGTCGAGCCGGGCCCCCAGCTCACGGCCGAGCTGATGGAGCACTGCGGGCCGCGCATCGCCCGGTTCAAGCAGCCGAAGGTGATCGAGTACCGGGCGGCGCTCCCGCGTACCCCCACCGGCAAGCTGTCCCGCTCGAAGGTGCGCGCCGACTACCTCGCCGGGAACACCAGCTCCTCGCTGTAACGCCCGTCCTCACCCAGGTAGAAGCGGGTGGACAAAGTGCGGTCGGCCGTGTCGAAGACGCTGCTCCACAGGGTGCGGAACGGCACGGCCGCGTCCTCGGGCTGCGCGACCGCGCGCATGCTCGCCCGCAGGTCGCCGGCCGACATCGTGGCGCCCTTGCTGCGCTCGTACAGCGTGCGCAGCCGGCCGTAGGAGGCGAAGCTCGACCCGGTGTCCGCCGGCAGGTTCATCGGGTCGGGGTGGCGGTGCAGCAGGTGGTTCGTGACGCACAGCGGGCCGTCGCCGAACTCGACGATGTGCTCGGTGCCGTCCCTGCCGCGCTCCCACACGAACGCCTGCCCGTGCGCGTCGGCCACCAGGTAGTGCAGGGGCATGCCGTGGTCGTACTGCTTGGCGCCCAGCAGCGCCTGCTTGGCCTGGTCGGCGTTCTCGCACGTGTCGATCAGGAAGCGGGGCAGCTGCACGCTGTTCACCCCCACCTGCGGCGCGAAGCTCCGGGGCGGCTCGGCGCTCTCGATGTCGGCGACCAGCAGCATGACGGCCAGGCCCGCCGAGTTGATGCCGTCCATGCAGCCGTCGAGCGCCGACATCGTCAGCACCACCGACGACAGCCCCTCGTCCGGGAGCGTGGTGATCACGTACGGGCGGGAGGCCATGGGCAGCTCGCCCGGCCGCGGCTCGCCGCCCATGATCTCGCTGGTGGTCCCCGGGAAGAAGTCGTAGGTGCGGCCCGCCCGGCCGTGGCCGTCCGTCGCCGCCGACGGCGGGATCCACAGGGCCGAGCAGCCGTACCCCTCGGGGACGTAGCCCTGGTCGTCGAGGACCAGCTCGTCCTGGTCCGGGTCGAGGCCCAGCACCGCCGCGGCGCCGTCCATGCGGGCGTGGTGCTGCGGCCAGTGCCGCTCGAACCAGGCCCTGCGCGCCCGGCCCACCACCGGGTCGATCGGCGCGGGGGACCAGCCGAGCCGGCGCGCCTCCTGCGTGAGCGCCTTGCCGATCTCGTACTGGCCGCCGGTGAGGGTGAGGTGGGTGACGAGCTGGAAGTCGTCCTTGCCGCCCGCCACGTGGGTCATGTTCTTCATGGACGGAAGCCTCGCCCGCCCCGCTGACCGGCCCCTTACCGGCCACTGACCGCCCGCCGGTAACGTTCGGACAGGCGCAGCACGTGCTCGGCCAGCTCCGGCGGGTCGAGCACCTCGAAGTCCACGCCGATGAATCCGACCCACACCGCGATCCCGTTGAGGTCGTCACCGCCCAGCTTGAGCACGCAGGTGCCCTCGTCCACCGGCTCGACCTCCAGGCCGAGCGGCAGCTCCCGCATCCGCTCGGCGGGCGCGTGCAGCAGCACCGTCGCCCGGTACCGCCACATCGCCGTGTTCAGCCCCTTCTCCACGTACGCCGCCACGTCGCCGTCGCCCGGCAGCTCGCGCGGCGTGAACCGGGGCCCCGACGGCGTGCGCAGGCGGATCCGGTCCACCCGGAACGTGCGCCAGCCGTCGCGGTCCACGTCGTAGCCCACCAGATACCAGCGGCCGCGCCGGTGCACCAGGCGGTGCGGCTCCACGCTCCGCACCGTCGGCTCGCCCTCGTGGGCCGTGTAGTCGAAACGCAGGCCCTCGTGGTCGCGGGCGGCGTTCGCGATCGTGGTCAGCACCTCCGGCGGCACGGCCGGCGCGCTGCCCGGGATCTGCACCGTGTACGCGTTCAGCGCGCTCACCCGCCGCCGCAACCGCGACGGCAGCACCTGCTCCAGCTTGGCCAGCGCGCGCACCGAGCTCTCCTCGATCCCCTCCACGCCGCCCCCGGCCGCCCGGCCCAGCCCCACCGCCACCGCGACGGCCTCCTCGTCGTCCAGCAGCAGCGGCGGCAGCGCCGCCCCCGCGCCCAGCCGGTAACCGCCGGCCACGCCCGGGGTGGCGTGCACCGGATAGCCGAGCGAGCGCAGGCGCTCGACGTCGTTGCGGATCGTCCGCGTGGAGACGCCGAGCCGGGCCGACAGCTCGGGGCCGGACCAGTCGCGGTGCGCCTGGAGGAGAGAGAGGAGCTTGAGCAGGCGGGCCGAGGTTTCCAGCATGAGCACCAGTGTGCCCGCTGACGCGGCAAGGTGGCTTCCGCATTAGGTCTGAGCCGTGCTGATCACCAGCTTGCCCAGGAAGTGGCCCTCCTCGCTGCGGCGGTGGGCGTCCGCGATCCGCTCCAGCGGGAACACCTCGGCGACCGGCAGCCGCACGTGCGGCGCCTCACGTAGGGCGCGGGCCGCCGCGGCGGCCCCGTCGCCGGTCGAGAACCGCACCCCGAGCCGCTGCGCCCCGTCCCGGTCCGCGATCGTGATCACCTTGTCCGGGTCACCGGTCAGCTGTACCGACAGCTCCAGCTCGTCCCGGCCCGAGGCGTCCAGCACGCGATCCACGGACGGCGGCAGGCGCCGCTCCAGCCCCTCCCCGTAGGCCACGGGGCGCACGCCGAGGCCGCGCAGGAAGTCGTGGTGGCGCTCGCTCGCCGTGCCGATCACCGTGACGCCCCGGGCGAGCGCGAGCTGCGCGGCGGCCAGGCCGACGCCGCCCGCGACCGCGTGGATCAGCAGCGTCTCCCCCTCCTCGACGCCCAGGTCGCGCAGGGCGCGCCGGGCCGTCTCGACCGCCACGGGCAGCGCGGCGGCCTCCTCGTACGTGAGATCGTCCGGCTTGGGCGCCAGCGCGTCGGCCTCGGCGATCGCATGCGTGGCCACCGCCCCCGGCGCCACCTGCCCGTACACCGGGTCGCCGAGCCGCAGCCCGCGCACGCCGGGGCCGAGCGCGTCCACCGTGCCGGCCAGCTCCATGCCGGTGCCCTGCGGCCCGTCCGGAGCGGCGCCGCGGAAGCCCCGGCGCAGCTTCCAGTCGATCGGGTTCACGCCCGCCGCCCTGACGGCCACCCGTACCTGGCCGGGGCCCGGCTCCGGCAGCGGGACCTCCACGATCTCCAGCACCTCCGGCCCGCCGTGCCGGCTGTACCGGGCCGCCCGTGCGCTCGCCACCAGCAGCGCCTTGCCGACCAGCTCGCGCGACTGCAGAGCGGCGTGCGCCTCAGCCGCCCGCTCCAGCGGCACGACCAGGCCCACGGCGGTCGCGAGCCGGCCCGCCGCCACCTCCTTGAAGGTTCGCTCGGCCAGCCGCCTGAACTCGTCGGGGGCGAACTGCACCTGCTCCATGCCGATCAGCCGGACGCCGCGCCGCTCGGCCTCGGCAGGGTCGACGGGCGCCACGGAGCCGCTCGGCACCCCGTACGCGAAGAACCGGCCGCCGGGCGCGACCAGTGCGAACGCCGCCGCGCCGACCTCCCCACCGACCCCGTCGAACACGACCTCGAAGCTCCTCGCCGCGATTCCGCCGCTGGAGCCGCCCGCGCCGGCCCCGTCGTCCCGCACGCCGCCGGAGCTTCCCGTGAGCTCCGGGTAGTCCACGGCCTGCGCTGCTCCCGCCTCCAGGGCCGCCGCCCGTTTGGCCGGGCCGTGCGCCGCCGCCGTCACCCGGGCGCCGGCCGCGCTCGCCAGCCGGACGAGCGCCAGCCCCAGCGCGCCGCCGGCCCCCGTGACCAGCACCCGCGCGCCCGGCCGCAGCTCGGCCGCCTCGACGAGGCTCAGCGCCGCCGGCCCGACCTGGACGAGCGCCGCCGCCTGCCACAGCGGCACCTCGCCGGGCACCGCGACCACCGTCTCCACCCCGGCCACGGCCCGCTCGGCGTAGGCGCCGCCGCCGGGGAGCAGCGCGGCCACCCGCCGCCCCACCCACCCGGCCTCCACGCCGTCACCGGCCGAGATCACCCGCCCGGCCACGCCCGTGCCGGGCACGAACGGCGGCCGGGCGGGGAACCAGTCACGCCCCCACCCGGCCCGCAGCTGCGCGTCGATGGACATCACGTCCACCACCGACACACCGATCACGACCTGCCCCGGCCCCGCCACGGGTTCTGGCGCCCGCTTGGCCACGAGCACGTCGGGACCGCCGAACTTCGTCACCTCGACAACCTTCATGCCGCCGAGTGTGCAACCTCAAGCTCGGTTGAGGTCAACTTCAGAAGAGCTTCCCCGCCTGCTGGATGACCACGATCACGGTCAGCGTCCCGAAGAACGCCACCGACCAGATCAGCGCCCCCAGCCGGTACGAACGCACCTTGAGCGCCTCCGGCAGCGCCCGCCGGTTCAGCACGATCAGCAGGATCGAGTACACGAACATCATCACGGCCGCGAAGCACGCCGAGAACACCAGCAGGATCAGCGGCTGGTCCAGGCCCGCCAGCAGGATGGCGATGCCGATCAGCGCCATCGCCCACACCGTGTAGAAGTAGACCCGGTTCACCGAGACGGGCTTGTCCCGCAGGTAGACCGTCTTGATCGTGTCGGAGGCCAGGCGCGAGGTGTAGTCGACGATGCCCATGGCCGAGGCGAACAGGGCCAGCGCCCCGATCACCCAGAACAGCACGCCGAACCACGTACCGACGCTGCCCTGCAGCACCTGGCCCTCCACCTTGAGGAAGCCGATGCTGTTCTCCAGCCCCGGCCGGCCGAACACCGTGGAGTGGGCCAGCATCGACATGAGCGCGATCGTCAGGAACGACACCACGGCGAACGTCCACGCCTGCTCGACGTTCGCGAAACGCCACCACTGCTTCCAGCGCGCCAGGTTCTCCTTCGTCGGCGCGAACTGGAAACCGGTCGAGGAGACCGCCTCCTCGTGGCCGGTCACCGGGCTGACCAGGCGCGGGACGTACAGACCCATGCCGAAGCCCTTGTCGCGGATCCAGTTGCTCTGGCACAGGTTCTGGCCGCCGCCCGCGCCCGCGTACGCGATGGCGCCCATCAGCACCGCGAAGTCCAGCGGCGGCACCGGGAACCTGGCGCCGACGGTCAGGCCCTTGCCCAGCTCCAGCCAGCTGTCCGCGTTGATCGCGAACAGGATCGCCACCACGATCAACGTCGCCACCAGCGCGATCTTCACGAAGATGACCCGTTCGAGCAGGACGTAGATCACGGGCGCCATGGTCAGCCCGATCGCGATCACCAGCAACATGCCGATCGCGATCCACCGCACCGAGCCCTCGCCCGAGCCCGTCAGGTACGTCACCATGGTCGCGGACGTGGTCACCCAGCCCGGCCACAGGTTCGAGCACAACGTCATGATCACGAAGACGAGGCCCCAGTGCTTCCACATACGGCTGAAACCGGTCAGCGCGGTCTCGCCGGTGGCCAGCGTGTAGCGCTCGATCTCCATGTTCAGGAACCACTGCGTGATGATGCCGATCGCCGCGCCCCAGATGAAGACCAGACCCACCTGTGAGGCGATGTACGGCCACAGGATGAACTCGCCCGACGCCAGCCCGACACCGGCGCCCACCAGGCCGGGGCCGATGATGCGCCACGTCGACCGCGGCGGCTCCGGCAGGTCGCGCACGGCGACGGCCGGTAGGACTCTCGCAGGAACGGTGGGGGTGAATTCCGCCATGCGGATCTCCTTGCTTGCTTGCTTATCCGCCACATTACAGAGACCCGAAACAGTGGTGGAATACCTAGTTAATTACCATCCGGCACGCGCGGCGCTCTCTGGCCGGAGACGCCCCGCATGCGCGGCGCTCTCTGGTTGGAGACGCCCCCGCATGCGCGGTGCTCTCTGGTTGGAGACGACCCAGCACGCGCCGCGATCCCTGCTTGGGGACGACCCCGCATGCGCCGCGATCTCCAGTCGGAAACCACCCCGCACTCACCGTGATCTCTAGCTCATGACCACCACGTACTCGCCGCCCTCCGTGAACCCCGTCACCCGCGCCCCGGCCGCCATGGCGCCGCCCAGCGCCTCCCGTACCGCCATCCGCCACGTCATCGCCGCCGTCGCGTCCTGCCGCCGTAGCCGCTCGACATCGCGCGGCGTCCCCACGAGTACCACCCGCCGCCCGCGCGCGTCCCCCGCGACCAGAGGCCGCCCGTCGTCCGCCTCCCGCACCAGCGGGTACGCGTCCTCCTCTCCTTCGTCCTCCTTCTCCTCTTCGTGAACGTGTCACACCGCCAGCAGCCGATCGGACGCGTCCCCCTCGTTGATCGCGTCCGCCATCGCCCCGTAGAACTCCGTCAGGTACGCCTCCGGCCGGGCGCCCAGCTTCACCAGGTTGAAAGAGGCGTTCCGCCGGACCAGCGGATCGAACGTCCACGTGATCCGCTCCAGCCCCCGCTCCTGGCACCAGGCCCGCTGGTGCAGCTTCAGCGCGTACCCGACCCCCTTGCCGATGACGGCGCCGGTGACATGCGAGTGCAGCGACCGCTCCGCCGCCAGGAACCCCACGGACGCCCCCACCATCGCATCACCCGCGAACGCCCCGGCCACGTAGTTGCCCGTGTGCGCGAACCCGGCCATCAGCTCCACGGTCACCGGCGCGTTCGCGGGCTCCGGGTGCCAGATCTCGTCGAAGAGCCGGTAGACCTGCTTGAACTCGCCGAGCTTCCGCAACTCCCTGATCACCACACCGGCCCTGGCCGCCGCCTGCTCATGCTCCATGCCTCCATTTACGCATGCGCCCGGCGTCGGCCACCCGCACGGCGCGGTCCATGAGCTGCGCGGACACCTCTCTGTATCATCTCCATCACTCACAGCTATCCCTGCTGCTCATGGCCGCCGCGACCCGCCCGCCTGTAGTCATGGTGCGTGCGTCGTCCCGCCCCCGGGACGCCCATTGACCAGGGAGGACATCATGCCGCTCGTGCTGACCGCCGTCCGCAGGATCGCCACGCTCGGGCTGTGCGCGGCCGCGGCCCTCGCCGGCCCGTTCACGACGCTCCCCGCCCACGCCGCCGCCGGGGCCGACCTCATCATCACCGTCACCCCGCGCACCGACGGCGCGTACTCGATGCGCCTCACCTGCGACCCGGACGGCGGGCTGCATCCCTACCCGTCGGAGGCGTGCGACGCGCTCCGCTCGGTGGACGGCCGCGTGTACGACCTCGACCTCGACCCAGGACCGTGCCCGCTGATCTGGGATCCGGTGGACGTCGAGGTGCGGGGGCACTGGTACGGGCGGCCCGAGGCGTACTACGAGCGGTTCCCGAACCGCTGCGCGATGGAACACAGACTGGGGCCGGTCACCGGCTGACAGACCCCTGACGGCGCTGCCCGCCCGCGAACCCGGGCAGCGCCCTCCATGACCGGGCCTCCCCGCCCCCAGCCCCAGCTCCGGCCTCGAACCCCGGCCCCCCAACTTCCCGACGCCAGCCCGGCCTCTGACCCCGACCCCCCAACTTCCCGACGCCAGCCCGGCCTCGGATTCCACCGCGACCTCCGGCCCCAGCCCTCCGGCCCCAGCCCTCCAGATTGCAAGCCAGGTCCAGCCCCCGGCCTGCAAGCCGCCCGCAGCCCCAGACCTGCAAGCCACCCTCAGTCCCAGACCTCCAAGCCGCCCCCCTCAATCCCCGTGTGCGGCTCATCAGCCCATGCTCTTCGCCCCATCCAGCGACTCCCGGATGATGTCGGCATGCCCGGCATGCTGCGAAGTCTCGGCGATGATGCCCAGCAGCACCCGCCGCGCCGACCGGCGCTCGCCGGGCTTGAACCACGGAGCGGCCGGCAACGGGTGGTCGACGTTCAAGTCAGGCAGGGAGACGACCAGCTCATCGGTCCTGCGCGCCACCTTCTCGTACTCGGCCAGCGCCCCGGCCAGCGTCTCGTCGGGCAGCAGCCGGAACCCGTCCTCCCAGGAGGAGTAGTCGTCCTCGCTCATGGAGGAGTAGTCCGGCATGGCGGACGGGCCGTTCAGGATGAAGTCCGCCCAGCTCCGCTCGACGGCGGTCACATGCTTGATCAGCCCGCCCAGGGACAGCTCGCTGGCGGTCGTGCGCAGCCGGGCCTGCTCGTCGGTGAGGTCGCGGGTGGTGAAGCGCAGGAAGTGCCGGCTCTGCGCCAGCGCCGCCAGGAGGTCGGCCCGCTCCCCGGTCACTTCGCTGGTGTGGTTGCTGCTGGGCGTGTTGACGGTCATGATCGCTGCCTTCCTCTGGGACGTTTCCTGCCGCTCAAGAACAGACTGCCAGCCATAACGGTCACTTCCTGACCTGAATCCCGGCAATCTCGCGGAAGAATGAAAGGCATGGCGAACACCAGCACCCGGACGCTGCGGCTGCTGTCCCTGCTCCAGACCCACCGCTACTGGCCAGGCCCCGAGCTGGCCGAGCGCCTCGGCGTGTCGGCCCGCACCCTGCGCAGGGACGTCGATCGGCTGCGCGAGCTGGGCTACCCCGTCCAGGCGCAACGCGGCGTGGACGGCGGCTACCAGCTCGCCGCCGGCGCGGCCCTGCCGCCCCTGGTGATCGACGACGAGGAGGCCGTCGCCCTGGCCGTCGGCCTCCAGGCCGCCGCCCAGAACCCGGTGGAGGGCATCGCCGAGTCGTCCCTGCGCGTGCTCGCCAAGGTGGTGCAGGTCATGCCGGTACGCCTGCGGCACCGCATCGACGCGCTGCGCGCCATGACCGTCTCCGCAGGCTGGAGCGGTGGCCAGCCCAGGGCCGCCGTCGATCCGGGCGTCCTCACCACGATCGCCCTGACCTGCCGCGACACCGAACGGCTGCGCTTCTCCTACACCGCCGCCGACGGCCGGCACACCGAACGCCACACCGAGCCCCACCGGCTCGTCTCCCTCGGCCGCCGCTGGTACCTGGTCGCCTACGACCTCGAACGCCACGACTGGCGCAGCTTCCGCGTCGACCGGCTGTCCGCCCCGCAGGGCACCGGCGCCCGCTTCCGCCCCCGGCCCCTGCCCACGGCCGACGCCGCCACGTTCGTCCGCTCCCGCCTCGACGACCTGCCCCGCTCCCACCGCGTAGAGGTCCTGGTCAACGCCCCCGCCGAACGCGTCCGCGAACGCATCGGCAAATGGGCCACCATCGAAGGGATCGACCCCACCCACTGCCGCGTCCACATGATCACCGACAACCTGGAATGGCCCATCATGGCCCTGGGCACGCTCGGCGCCGACTTCCGCGTCCTCAACCCGCCCGAACTCCTCACCCAACTCCACGACTGGGGCGCCAGATTCACCCGCGCCCAGTAACCTCCTCGCTCGCGATCTCCCCCAAGGCCCACCCTCACCCACCAAAGAACCCGCTTGCCCACCCACAGCACCGCCCCCGACCCACCCCGACCCACCCCGGCGGAACCCGGCAAGCCCACCCACGCCCAGGAGTCGTGAATAGCCGACGGCAACGACGCCTCCACCCTCCCGATCCGCCCAGCCGCCGCCAACGCCGTGATCTTCCCTGCCCTCTGCCCGCTGACCCGCCTGTGGGGCATAGCCACCCGCCGCCAGCGTTACCACGGCGGCCAACATCCCCAAGCGGGCGTCCACGACCGAATCACCTGGAACTTCATCACCTACATCTGCCTCGGCTCTTCTGCGCTCCGGTGCTTATCCGGTCCCCGCTCTACCGGCTCCGCTCTGCCCAACCCTTGCCGCCTGGCCCCTGGCCGAGCCCGTGCCCTCCCTTGCCCCATGGCCGCGGCGGCCCGTGCGCCGGCGATCGCGCTGGACACGGCGTCCGATGCCCCGACCGTTTGGGTGCTCTAGCGGACCGCTTCGATGAGTGCTCGCAGGAGGGCTACGCGTGCCGGCATTTCGGCGACGATCACGTGTTCGTGGTCCGCGTGAGCCCCGCCGCCGACGGCGCCCAGGCCGTCGAGGGTGGGGCAGCCGACTCCGGCGGTGAAGTTGCCGTCAGAGGCGCCGCCCACTGAGGCCGACGTGAGCGGGCCCAGGCCCAGCCCAGTCGCCAGCTCCTGGGCCAGGGTGAAGAGGGTGGCCGACATCGAGGGCTCCAAGGGGGGACGGTTGGGGCCGCCGAGGATCTCCAGGCGGGTGCCTGGTACCACGGGCCGCAGGGCGTGCATGGCCTCGTCCACCCGGGTCTGCTCCGCCACCTCGGCCACTCGCACGTCCACGCCGACCGAGGCGGTGGCCGGCACCGTGTTGAGGGAGGTGCCGCCCGACAGCACCGTGGGGGTGACCGTGGTCGCGCCCGCGCCCATGGCGGCGATGGTGAGGATCTGGTGCGCCAGCTCGATGCCGGCGTTGGCGCCCTTCTCCGGCTCCAGGCCCGCGTGTGCGGCCTTACCGTGCACGGTGACGGTGTAGTTGGAGGTGCCCTTGCGTGCCGTCTTCAAGGCGCCGCCGTCGGCGCTGGCCTCCATGACGAAGGTGGCGGCCAGCCCGCGGGCGGTGTCCTGGATCAGGGGCGAGGACGTGAGCGAGCCGACCTCCTCGTCGCCCGTGATCAGCAGCGTGACGCCGTCGAGCGAGTCGAGCCCGGCCAGCGCGTGGAACGTCTGCACCAGCCCCGCCTTCATGTCGAAGACCCCCGGCCCTCGTGCCACCCCGTCGACCAGGGACCACGGGTGGGTGGCCAGGGTGCCGATGGGCCAGACGGTGTCGTGGTGCCCGAGCAGGAGGACCCTCGGCGTGCCGAACGACCAGCGCAGGTGCGTGACGCCGTCGATCAGCAGGAACTCGGGGGCGGTGCCCAGGTGGCGGGCACCCATCGCGGCCACCACCTTCGCACTGCGGGCCACGGCTTCGAGGTCACTGGAGAAGGACTCGCACAGGACCAGCTCCTCCAGGTCTTCGACCATGCCGGCGGCCTGCTGGGAAGTGTTGTCGGTCATGCTCACGATGATCGTCCCTGAAGCTGTGCGGAGGTGCTGGTCACAAGGGGGTGGCGAGGGCTGCTGGTCTTGAGTGGGTGCCGGACGGTGGCGGTCACAAGGGGATGCCCGGCGGTGGCGGTCAGAAGAGGGTGCTGGGAGAGGGTGGTCATGAGAGGAGCTGGCCGAAGAAGCGGTGTACGTTTCCGCCGATGATCTGCATGACGTCCTTCTCCGGGAGCCCGCGTGCGAGCAGGCCCTCCGTGACCATGGGCAGCCCGGCCGGGCCCTCCAGGCCGGGGATGGCCTGCTTCGGGTTCACGCCTCTTGTGTAGAGGTCTTCGCAGCAGGGGGGCGTAAGGTCGTCCATCACCTCGCGGATGAAGTCGGGGCCGAGGCCCACGTGATCGATGCCCGCCACGGACACGATGTGCTCGATGTGGTCGAGCAGTCGGTCGAGGGTCATGTCGGCCTCGTGCTCGGCGAGGAACGGGGCGAAGAAGTTGACGCAGATGACGCCGCCGGTGGCGGCGACGGCGCGGAGCTGGTCGTCGGTGAGGTTGCGGTGGTGGTCGCGCAGGGCGCGGGCGGAGGAGTGGGTGGCCATGACCGGCCGGGTGGCCAGCTCCAGCACGTGGGCGACGCCGGACGCGCCCAGGTGGGAGATGTCGAACACGATGCCGAGACGCTCCATCTCTCGCAGGGCCGCGATGCCGGCGGAGGTCAGGCCGCTGCCCGTCGCGTCCTCGCCGCTGCCGTCGGCCAGCTGCGTGCGGCCGAAGTGGGCGATGGAGGCCACCCGGACTCCCAGGCGGTGCATGGTCGGGATCAGCTCGACGCTGGCGTCGAGGCCGGGCATGCTCTCCATCGCGAGCACCAAAGCGATCTTGCCTTCGTCGAGGGCCCGGTCGATGTCGGAGGCGTCGAGGCACAGACGTACGTGATCGGTGTTGCCCTCCGCCAGCACGTGGGCGCACTCGATCATGCGGAGGGTCTGCCGCAGCGCGCCCTCAGGGAGATACTGGTCGTCGATGAAGACCGGCAGCACCTGAAGATCGACGCCTCCGTCGCGGAGCTGGGGCAGCCATCTCTCCCGGAAGAACGAGGCCCACTGGTGCGGCGGTCTCGCGGAGACCGCCATCAGCAGGTCGTTGTGGGTGTCGGCCACGACAGCGCGCTGGTGCAGGGGAAGCGTCATGGCAGGACGGTATCGCGAGGCTGGGACCTGCAACAATGCGTCCCAGGTCCGATCTTTTGGATCACTTGTACGACCTGGGTTTGATGGTCAGGGGAGAGGGGCGCCTGGCGGGCGAGTGGGTGCCAGGTGGGGCATCGTCGCCGGGCATGCCACTCACGGGAGCGGCCACGTCTGCAGGAGGTCCTGCGGGTGGATGGGGCAGGGTGGCTCGCCGCGAAGTGGCTGGTCGCGAGGTCGCTGTCGCGAGGTGGGTGGTCGTGAGGCGGCTGATCGTGAGGTGGCTGGCGTGAGGTGGCTGGGCGCCATGTGACGGGAGGCGTTGAGGCCATGGAGCAGTGAGGGCGAACGGTAGGGACGCGGAGCCGCATGGCGGGAAGTCGTGCGGAGGGGAGCGGCGTGGCAGGGCAGCCGCACGCGCGAGAAGCCATGCGGAGGGGAACCGTGCGGGCGGGGCGGGAGGGACGTGGAGCCGCAGGAGCCGCGGGAGTCGCGCGGTCGGCGGGCGGTTGCCCGGGTTTCAGGGGCGGGCTGGTTGGGGGGATCCGATCGGTCGGTAGGCGGGTTGGGGTGGGCGGGTGGTGAGTCGGCGGTACAAAGTGGTGGGGCCGGGCCAGTTGTTGGTGATCCGGCCGGACGCGGTCTTGTACCAGCTCTGACACCCCGCCCCCCAGACCATCCGCTCCATGGCCGCGTCGAGCTGCCGCCGCCATGCCGCCATGACTTCGGGCCGCACTTCGATGGGCCCGTTCACGGCCAGGTACGGCAGGCACGCCATGACATGATCGACCTGGCATTCGATCATGAAGATGATCGAGTTGTGCCCGAGGTTGGTGTTGGGCCCGTACAGCAGGAACAGGTTGGGGAAGGCGGGTACGGAGATCCCCAGGTACGCCTCGGCCCCGCCGGCCCACCGCTCGTCCAGTGACTGCCCTTCGCGCCCGACGACCTCCATGGGGGCGAGGAACTCGGTGCTGTTGAAGCCGGTGGCGTACACGATGGTGTCGGCCTCGTACGTTCCTTCGGTGGTCTCGATGCCCTTGGCGGTGACCCGTACGATCTTGTCGGTCACCAGCGATACGTTGGGCCTGGTCAGCGCGGGGTAGAAGCTGCTGTCGATGACGACCCGTTTGCAGCCGGGCGGGTAGTCGGGCGTCAGCCTGGCGCGGAGGGCGGGGTCGGGCACCTGGTCGCGCAGGTGCCGCAGCGCCCGCTGCTTGAGCAGGCGCACGCTCCATCCCTGGGCGAGCGCGGGGTAGAGGGTGGTTTCGGCGTACCGGTAGATCCATTCGCGGTAGGCGCGCTGCAGCCCGGGGAGGTGGCGGAAGGCGAGCCGGGTGAGCGGCCCGAACGTGGCGTCGGGTTTGGGGATCACCCAGTTGGGGGTGCGCTGGAAGACGTACAGGTGCTGGGCGCGTTCGGCGACGCGCGGGATGAGCTGGGCGGCGGAGGAGCCGTTCCCGATGACGGCGACGCGCCGGCCGGTGAGGTCGTGCGCGTGGTTCCAGCGCGCGGAGTGGAACGAGACCCCTTCGAACTCCGTCATGCCGGGAATGTCCGGCAGGCGGGGCCGGTTGAGCTGCCCCACGCCCATGACCACCACGTCGAACGCCTCCGTGCCGCCCGCCGTGGTGACCTGCCACTTCGCGCCGTCGAAAACGGCCCGCCGTACTTCGGCGTTGAATCGGATCTTTCGCCTGACGTGGTATTTGTCGGCGCAATGTTCGAGGTAGGCGAGAATTTCCGGCTGTTCGGGATAGCGACGGGTCCAGCTCGCGTACTTCTCGAACGAGTACGAGTACAAATGCGAGGGAATGTCGCACCCCGCGCCGGGATAGCTGTTGTCGCGCCAGGTGCCGCCCAGGTCCCCGGCCTTCTCGTAGACCGTGTACGAGCGAATGCCCGCGCGTTCGAGCTGGATCGCCATGCACAGCCCGCCGAAACCCGCTCCGACGATCGCGACGCTAGGTGCCATGCCGCCCTCCGAACGCAAGTCAGGATTCACTTACATTACGCCGAACCTCGTTCGCAAGACACCCCTGCCCGCGCCCGCCGCGAGCCGTCCCGCGGGCCGGTAGTCTGCGCAGGTGGCTGCTGTGACGTTGACTGACGTGATCGAGGTGCTCGAGGCGGCCTACCCGCCCGCCCGGGCCGAGTCGTGGGACGCGGTGGGCCTGGTCAGCGGCGACCCGGCCCAGCAGGTGCGCAAGGTGCTGCTCGCGGTCGACCCGGTCGCCGCCGTCGCCGAGGAGGCGCTCGACTGGGGCGCCGACCTGATCGTCACCCACCATCCCCTCTACCTGCGCGGCACGACTTCCGTGGCCGCCACCACGCCCAAGGGCAGGCTCGTCCACAATCTGATCAAGAACGACATCGCCCTCTACACCGCCCACACCAACGCCGACGTCGCGAACCCCGGCGTGTCCGACGCCCTGGCCAGGGCCGTCGGGCTGGCCGGCGACCTGGTGCCGCTGCAGCCGTTCCCCGACGACCCGTGGCGCGGGCTGGGCCGCGTCGGGGAGCTGGCGGAGAAGACGACGCTGGGCGAGTTCGCGCGGCGGGCCGCGGAGGGGCTGCCGCGCACGTCGTGGGGCATCCGCGTGGCGGGCGACCTGGCCCGGCCCGTCCTGCGCGTGGCCGTCAGCGGCGGGGCGGGCGACTCACTCCTCGGTACGGCCGCCGCCGCGGGCGTCGACGTGTTCCTCACGGCGGACCTGCGGCATCATCCGGCCAGCGAGTTCGTGGAGTCGGGCGGGCCCGCGCTGATCGACGCCGCGCACTGGGCGACCGAGTGGCCCTGGCTCGACAGCGCGGCGTCCATCCTGCGCGAGAGTGGCGTTACCGTTGAAACACGTGTCTCCGCCACGGTCACCGATGCTTGGACAAGAGGATATTGATCATGAAAGCAGCCCCTGAGGCACAGAAGCGACTGCTCGACCTGGCAGAGCTCGACTCCGTGATTGATCGGCTGGCGCACCGCCGCCGCACCCTGCCCGAGCTGGCCGAGATCGACGAGCGCTCCAAGTCGTACGCCAGGCTCGCCACCCAGGTGATCGAGGCCGAGACCGAGGCCGGCGACCTCGCCCGCGAGCAGACCAAGGCCGAGAGCGACGTCGACGCCGTGCGCACGCGCGCCGACCGCGACCAGAAGCGCCTCGACTCCGGAGCCGTGACCTCGCCGCGCGACCTTGCCAGCCTGCAGTCCGAGATCGCCTCGCTGCACAAGCGGCAGGGCGACCTCGAAGAGGTCGTGCTGGAGATCATGGAGCGCAGGGAGGCCGCCGACTCCAAGGTCGGCGACCTGGTGGCCAAGCGCGACGAGGAGCGGGCCGCCTTGTCCGCGGCGGAGGACCGCCGCGACGCCGCACTCAACGAGATCGAGAAGGAGGCGGGCGAGGTCCAGGCCCGCCGCGCGGGCGTCGCCGGCGACATCCCCGCCGACCTGCTCAAGCTCTACGAGAAGCTCAGGGAGCAGTACGGCGTGGGCGCCGCCATGCTGCACGGCGGCCGGTGCCAGGGCTGCAAGGTGGCCCTGTCCATCGCCGAGATGAACCGCATCAAGGCCGCCCCCCACGACGAGGTGCTCCGGTGCGAGGAGTGCCGCCGCATCCTCGTCCGCACCGCAGAGTCGGGCCTGTGACGTCGTACGTCATCGAGGCCGACGGCGGCTCGCGCGGCAACCCCGGCCCCGCCGGCTACGGGGCGGTCGTCAAGGACGCCTCCGACGGCCAGGTGCTGGCGGAGGCGGCTGAGGCGATCGGCGTCACGACCAACAACGTCGCCGAGTACCGCGGGCTGATCGCCGGCCTGCGGGCCGTGCTCGACCTGGGCGGCGACGGGGCGCAGGTCGCGGTCCGGATGGACTCGAAGCTGGTCGTCGAGCAGATGGCGGGCCGCTGGAAGATCAAGAACGAGGGGCTGCGCCCGCTCGCGGCCGAGGCCGGCTCGCTGGTCAGGCGGCTGCGGGTGACGGAGTGGACGTGGATCCCCCGCGAACGCAACTCCCACGCCGACCGCCTGGCCAACGAGGCGATGGACGCCGCCGCCAAGGGGCTGACCTGGAAAGCGGGCGGCACCACCACGCCGGCCGCGCCCGACGCGCCTGACGCGCCTGACGCGCCCGACGGGCAGACGTCCGGCACAAGGACGTCCGCCACAAAGGCATCCGGCACGAAAGCGCCGGGCACGAAAGCGCCGGGCACGAAAGCGCCGGGCACGAAAGCGTCCGCCGGGCAGACGGATCTGCTTGACGCGGGCGACATGTCCGAGCTGTCCGCCCCCACCGCCTCCGTGGCCACCGCCCAGGCCAGGGCCACGGGCCAGGGCAAGGGCACCGGCTGGGCTCCGCCCACCCGCGTGGCCACGTCCCTGCTCCTCCTCAGGCACGGCGAGACGGAGCTGTCGCTGGAGCGCAGGTTCTCGGGCCGCGGCGAGGCCGAGCTCACGGCCAACGGCCTGGCCCAGGCGTCGGCGGCGGCGGCGAGGCTGGCGCGCGACCCGTACCGTCTCGACGTGATCGTCACCTCGCCGCTCAAGCGAGCCAGGCAGACCGCGGAGGCGGTCGCCGGGCAGGCGGGCGTCGAGGTCGAGGTGTTCGACGATCTCAGGGAGGCCGATTTCGGCGCCTGGGAGGGGCACACGTTCACGGAGGTGCAGCGCCGCTGGCCGGCCGAGCTGACCGCGTGGCTGTCCGACCCCGAGGTGGCGCCGCCGGGCGGCGAGAGCTTCGCCGAGACCGGCCGCCGCGTGCAGGCGGCCAGGGAGCACCTGGTGGAGCGCTACACGGGCAAGACGGTGCTCGTGGTCTCCCACGTGACCCCGATCAAGCTGCTCCTCAGAGACGCCCTGCTGGCGCCGCTGCAGTCCCTCTACCGCATGCACCTCGACCTGGCGTGCCTGTCGCTGATCGAGTACTACGCCGACGGGCCGGCCGTGGTGAAGTCGTTCAACGACACCTCGCACCTGCGCTGACCGGGGCCGTGCCGGGTGCCAGTGAGCCACCCGGCACGACCGCCGCGACGCCACCGCCCCCCTCAGGCGATGACTCCGCCATTCCAGCGAATCGATCTTGTCGCTGGGTTGGGAACGGCTTGGGATTTGATACAGTCCAGCAGACGAGTCGGCCGGGCGGCCGCGTCGGGCCACACCAGGCCCGCCGAGGAAGGTCCGGGCTCCACAGGGCAGGGTGGTCGGTAACGCCGACCCGGGGTGACCCGCGGGACAGTGCCACAGAAAGCAGACCGCCTCCCGGCCTGGCCGGGGGGTAAGGGTGAAAGGGTGGTGTAAGAGACCACCAGCGCCCACGGTGACGTGGGCGGCTAGGTAAACCCCACCCGGAGCAAGGTCAAGAAGGGACGCTCTCCGGAGCGTTCCGCGCGCGACGTTCGAGGGCTGCCCGCCCGAGTCGTGCGGGTAGACCGCTCGAGGCCGCCGGCAACGGCGGTCCTAGATGGATGGTCGCCCCTTCGCAAGAAGGACAGAACCCGGCCTACAGGCCGGCTCGTCACCCCTCACCATCCTGGTGGTGGCTACGGCTTTCTGTGGTTGAGGCTGACGATCGTGAGCGCCAGCCCGGCCACTCCCACGAACGCGGCTCCGGCTGCGGCTCCCGCCGCCATCAGTTCGGCCTTGGTGTCCACGAGCACCAGGATCGCCACGAACAGGGCGACGATGGCCGCCACGCCGAGGGCGAGGGTCACATGCCAGCGACTGTCCATCCCGCCTACCTCCATTGGGGAGCACGCCGATTCGAGTGACGTGTCTGCGAAGCATGCTCGGCCCGCGCAACGGGTGTGAGGGCGAGCGGTGTGGCTAGCGCGCGTAGCTACCGACCAGTACGTGATCAGTTTACGGCTGCTGACCAGGGCAATCGAGGTTATTGACACATGCGACAGCGTGTCTTGGCAAAGAGTCCCGCGGATCTGAGCCGCAGGCTGCCTCCGGCCCCACGCGGTGCGCTACGTGCGGGCGCGCCCCAGCACATGCGTCATCCGGGGCATCCCCGGCTGGGGTGAGAAGCCGAACGTGTCGCACTCCGTCACCTCGAACCCGGCCCGCCGGATCGCCTCCAGGGTGTTCCTGTTCGGGTGGCAGCCGCCTGCGGCCAGGCGCCACAGCGGGGTGATCAGGTCCTCCAGGAGGCCGAGCGCCGGGTTGGGTGAGCGTACGTGCTCGTAGAAGCGCAACTCGCCGCCGGGCCTGAGGACCCGCGCGGCCTCCGCCAGTGCGCGGGGCTGGGAGGGCACGGAGCACAGGACCAGCGACACCACCACGACGTCGAACGCGCCGTCGCCGGACGGCAACGCCTCCGCGTGGCCGGGCACGACCGACACCGGTACGGGTGCCGAGGGTGCCTGGGCCGTCGCCAGGGAGCGCAGGACGTCGTCCGGCTCCACGGCCACGACCTCCGTCACCCCAGGGCCGTAGTGGGCGAAGTTGCGGCCGTTGCCGGCCCCGATCTCGATCACCCTCCCCTCGGCCCCGGCCAGCAGCCGCCGCCGGTGCTCGTACGCGCCCCGCCGGTCGACGAGCTCGGCCACCCGCGCGTACGCCTGGGCGAAGCGCGGATGCTGGAAGTCGGCCTGTCGCGTCATCGCATCCCCTCGGAACGGCGTCTTCCGGGTCGCGTCATCGCATCCCCTCAAAACGGCTCCTTCCAGCATGCCTCACCGCCCAGCATCCACCCTTCAGCGCGCGATCACGGCTTTGGCGACGAGCTTGCTGACGTGCTCGACCGCCTTGATCCCCGCCCCGAGCGAGAGGTGCCGGCGGGAGACGACGGCGATCAGGTACGTGCGGCCTCGCGCGCGTACCCGGCCGATGCTGTTGACCGTCCACCGGCCCCCGTCGCGCGCGCGGGGCAGCCAGCCGTTCTTGAGCTCGGCGTGCCCGCCGACCGCGCTCACCCCCCACGCCTGCTCGGACGTCACACCGCGCATGAGCGCCAGCACGTAACGGCGATGGCGAGCCGACAGGGGGCTCTTGGGGGAGACCAGCGCGTTCAGCAGGCGTACCTGGTCGGCGGCGCTCGTGGTGGTCGAGCCCCACGCGCCTCCCGGCCCGGGGCGCGTGTCGCGTAACCCGAGCTTCCTGTTGGCCGCGGCGAGGCCCCTGGAGCCGCCGATCGCCGCCCACAGCCGGGACGCGGCGCCGTTGTCGCTCACCTTGATCGCCTGTGCGGCCGCCCGCTTCTCCCACGCCCGCAGCCCGCGCCGCTCGCGCTGGGCCCGCAGCAGCAGCGCCATCACGAGGTTCACCTTGACGATGCTGGCCGTGGCCGTCCTCAGGCCGCGGTTGTAGGTGTAGGAACGGCCGGAGGAGAGCTCCCGCACCGACACGGCGAGGTCGCCCGGGAGGTCGTCGAGGTAGCGGTCCAGTGAGCGGGTCAGAGCCTTGCGGTACGAAGGGCGCGGGGCCACCGCCTTCACCGAATCGTGCGGGGCCGCCTCGGTCGCCGGTTCCGGCGCGGACACCACCGACACAGGGGGCAAGGGGACGGGCGGGGGGAGGGGGACGCCGCTCGACGACAGGAGGGTCAGCGAAGCGAGCACACCCGCCAGAGCGACCCAGCACCGCGCCGACACCCCCGGCACCAGCGCGAACGCCATGAAACGCATGGCGGGCAGCATTCCTGCCCGGCTGTTTCCACGGTGTTAGCACGGTGAGGGGCGGAGGTGGTTCGTCCCGGTGGCGAGCCACCATCGGCGGCCCCGTCCAGAGGGCATGGCTCGACGCCGGGGCACCTCCGCCCCTCCGGCCCCTGGGAGTGAGGACCGGCGTCGCGAGGAACGCCATGGGCAAGTGGAGAACCTCGCTGCACGGCGACCCTAACCCCGCCCGCGCCGCCCGGTCTGCGGAGGATTACATAGACCGGGCCTCCCACGCTGCCAGGATGGCCGCCTCCTTCTCGGGGGCCATGCCGTGCCGGTTGTGGGTGCCGTAGTTACGTCGGTCCTCGGGGATCTCGCGCAGCCACGCCCACGTGTCGCGCACGGTCTCCGCCAGCGGCCTGATGCGCAGCCCGGCCGCCACCGCCCGGCCCGTCGGCACGCCCCAGAAGTTGTCTCGGGCCTCGGCCGGCGGGCTCCACAGCGGCAGCTCCACGAACGCCCCCGCCTCGTGCTCCACCAGGAACGCGTCGTCCACCCAGACGAGCTCGGCGCCGGACCCCGTGGCCGCCACGCAGGCGTCGAGCCACTCACCGTATGTGATCTCGCCGGCGGGGCCCGCCACCAGGAAGGAGCCGGTGGTGCCGCGCTCGGCCTGGTCGAGGATGAAGGCCGCGAGGTCGCGCGCGTCGATGAGCTGCAGGGGCGCGGACGGGTCGCCGGGCGCCAGCACCTTGCCGCCACGGGAGATCCTGGTCAGCCACCACGGCAGCCTGGCCACGTCTTCGTGCGGCCCGAGGATCACGCCGGGCCGCACGATCAGCACGTCACCGTCGAACCCCTGCTCGACCGCCCGCTCGCAGCCCGCCTTCAGCACGCCGTAGTCGCCGTCGTCGGGGCCCGCGTCGGGCGCGCACGCCCAGCCCTCCGACTCCTCGGTGACCGGCTTGGCCGGGAAACCGTCGACGGCCGAAACGCTGGACACGAACGCGTACAGGCCGGCCCGCCCCGACAGCGCCCGCACCGACTCGCCCACCACTCTCGGCACGTAACCGCAGGTGTCGACCACGACATCCCACGACCTGCCCTCGGCCAGCCGCTCCAGGTCGGCGCGCGACTCGCGGTCGCCGCGCACCGCCTCGACGCCGGGCACGTCGGCCCCGCTGCGCCCCCTGTTGAACGTCGTCACCTCATGGCCCCGCGCCAGCGCCGCCTCCACGACGGCCCGGCCCGCGAACCCCGACCCACCAATCACCAGAATGTTCATGCCTTCATTCTTCGCCCGCCACCACCGGGCGATCGAACGGCTTCACGCAGAGCGTAGGACGCAGCGGCGGCACCAGGTGCACCCTGGCCGACCCGATGTCGAAGAACAGGCCCACCAGCTCCAGCCTGCCCTCCCGCACCTGCTCGTCGACCTTGCGGTAGGTGCGCAGGTTCTCGAGCTGCTGCTGCACGTTGACCCGGCACAGCACGTCCAGCGCCCCGGCGTGCAGCCGGTCGCCCTCGGTCTCGATGAACGTGGCCAGGCTGTGGTTCCCGTGCCGCAGCCACCGGCGCAGCCCCGGCAGGCTGCCCGCCCGCACGCCGCCGCTCAGCACCCCGGCCATCGCGCCGCAGCCCGAGTGCCCGCACACGGTGATCGTGCGCACCCCCAGCACCTGCGTGGCGTACTCGATGGCGGCCACCACCGAGTCGTCGTGCGGCTCGGAGCCCCTGCGCGGCACCAGGTTGCCGATGTTGCGCACGGTGAACAGGTCGCCGGGGCCGCTGGCGGTGATCAGGCTGGGCATGATCCGCGAGTCGGCGCACGTGATGAACAGGTGCGAGGGCTGCTGCTTGCGGGCCAGCTCGGTGAAGATGGGCTTGACGAGCGGCGCCGTGCTGCGGTGGTACTCGCGCGTCCCCGCCGTGACCAGGCACTCCGAGACCCCTTCCGGCGGCACGGTGACCGGTTCGGTGCCCCGGCGGCGCTGCGCCCACGGCAGCCACCAGCGGTCCGGCGCCTTCAGCGGCGACTTGGCGGGCAGCGTGCGCGCCCCGCTGGCCGCCAGCGCGTACCACTCGTCGTGCAGCTCGTCGATGACCACGGTGCCGCCCATGCGCTCGTGGTCCAGCCGCCAGGAGTGGATGGCCTCGAAGGCGCCGTTGTCCATGAAGTCGATGTTCAGGTCGAGGTCCACGGCGGCGCCCGAGGGGATCGTCCGCAGCTCGTGTGTCAGCCTCGGCACCCCCAGGAAGGTCAGCGACCCCGAGATCGTCACGCGGGTGCGCCCGTCGCGGTCGTCCCGCTTGCGTACGGTCACCCAGGTCAGGCGGCGCAGCGCGAGCAACGCGGCCAGCGCCAGCCCCGCCAGCACGCCCTCGGCCAGCCCCAGCAGGATCACGGCGACCATCGTCACCACGTACACCGGCACCTCGCCGTGCCCGTGCACCTTCTTGATGTGACCCAGGTTCACCATCTGCACGCCGATGAACACCAGCAACGCGGCCAGCGCCTCCAGCGGGATCAGCGTGATCGACCAGCCGAACCCCACCGCGAACACCAGCACCCACACCCCGTGCAGGATCGCCGCCCAGCGCGTACGGGCGCCCGCCCGCACGTTCGCGGTGCTGCGCACGATCACCCCGGCCACGGGCAGCCCGCCGAGCGCCCCGGCGACCATGTTGGCCACGCCCTGCCCGGTCAGCTCCTGGTCGAGGTCCACCCGCCGCCCGCCGTGCATCCCGTCGACCGCGACCGAGCACAGCAGCGACTCGCACCCGGCCAGCAACGCCACCAGCAGCACCGAGGCCACGATGAGATGCCAGTCGCCCTGCGGCAGCACGGGGAACCCCCACTCCGCGAAGCTGCCGGACAGGTCCACCCGCGTCACGTCCCAGCCGAACGCCCACGCCGTCCCCGCCGCCGCGGCGAGCGCCGCCAGCGGCGCCGGGACCGCCCTGAACACCCGGGGCAGCCGCGTCCACACCGCCAGCACGGTGATCGTCAGGATGCCGATGGCCACCTTCGGGCCGTGCAGGTCGGCGATCTGGCCGGGCAGCTCCAGCACGTTCGCGACGGCCGACTTCTGCGGGCTGCCGCCGAGCACCACGTGGAGCTGGGCGAGCGCGATGATGACGCCGACGGCGGCGAGCATGCCGTGGATCACGGCCGGCGACACCGCCAGCGCCGCCCTGGCCGCCTTGAAGACTCCCAGCAGGAGCTGCACGGCCCCGGCCAGCAGGGTGATCATGCACGTGGCCCGCCAGCCGTACGTGTGCACGAGGTCCACGACCACCAGCGACAGCCCGGCGGCGGGCCCGCTCACCTGGACGGCCGAGCCGCCCAGCGCGCCCGCCACGACGCCGCCCACCACGGCGGCGATCAGCCCGGCCGCCAGCGGTGCTCCCGAAGCCATCGCGATGCCCAGAGAGAGGGGCACCGCGATGAGGAAGACGACGAGCGAGGCCGGCACATCGTGCCGCAGGGTGCTCATCCAGCTACTCTGCGTGTCGCGGAACATGGGCCAAACCCTATTGCTCCGACACCCCCGCTTTATGGGGCCATCGCGCTGGTTTTACCCATTAATGGGTACGGCGGGTCACCGGTAGTAGTCGTGCGGCAGGTCCGGGTCCTGGCCGCGCCGGTGGTTGCCCCGGCCGTTCGGCTGCGCGGGCTGACCGGGCCGGCCCCCGTTGCCCGCCGTCGGCGGGTCGGGCCACGCGGCGGGGCTGGTGGTGATGTCGCCGGTCTCGTACGCGCCCGCCGCGAACGGGGAGACGGGCGGGGCCGGCGGCGTCGGGGCCGACAGCACGTCGTAGTTGGAGACCGCGCGGCCGGGCACGGTCGGCGTGCCGGTGGCGGCGGAGGGGCCGGTCAGCGGGTCGGAGTCGTCGGCCACGGCCCAGCCGGAGCGCACCTCGTAGGAGGCGGGATAGGACGAGCGCGCGGCGGGCTGCTCGAACGCCGGCCACGAGCTGGCTCCGCTGTAAGGAACGGAGGGGGCGGGGGCCGGGTCGTCGAGGATGTCCGCCGAGGCGGCCCAGGCGCCGGACGAGGTGCCCGCGGGCGGCTGCGTCCAGGTGGTCTCCAGCGGGTCGCCCGCGCCGCCGTTGTAGGCGGGGAACGGGTCGCTCGTCGGAGCACCGTGGATGGGCGCGGGGCTGACGGGGAAGTTGCCGCTGGAGGTGGCGCTCACGGCGGGGAAGGAGCCGCTGCCGTGCGCGGCCGGACGGGCGCTGCCCGGAACGGCGTTGGAGGAGACCGTGTTGGGGACGGGCGAGGGAGTGGGCCTGGGCGCCGGCCTGGGGGAGGAAGCAGGCTCGGAGCGCGTGGGGGCGGGCACCGGCTGGGCGCCCGCGCCGAGGATGCTCATCACGTCGGCGGTCGGCGCCGCGAACGTCATCGTGCGCTGGTCGGCCAGCTCGGCCTGGCTGGGGGTGCGCTTCTGCGGCTCGACCAGGTCGGCGAGGCCCGCCGCCGCGGCGGCGGGCTGGCGCTGCGGCAGAGGCGCCTGAATGGTGGCCGCGTTGGGGTCGACGCCCGTGGAGGCGGAGGCGGCGGCGGGACGCGGCTTGGAGGAGCGCTCGCGCTTGGCGGGACGGTCGGCACGGCGCTCGGCCGGGGCGGGGACCCGCTCGGTGCCCTCGACGGGACGGGAGGCGGCCTTCCTGGCGGCCACCGTGCCCCCGGCGCCGAACTCGCCCTCCTCCGCGTCACTGCGGATGTTGGCCCAGAACTCCTCGTCATCGTCGTCGTTGGTGGGGTTGCCCCACTCGTCGACGCCGCGCCGGCCACGCTGGCCGGTGCGGACGGGTTTCGGCTTGACCTCGTCGATGGGACTGAAGTCGGGGCTGAAATTGGCCATCCGCGGCTCATGCTTCGCGAACTCGTCCGTCGAACGAGTCTGCGTCTGCTCCTCCTTCTCGGCCATCTCCTTCAACCGCTCAGGAGGCAGCGAGCTCTCCCTGCGGTTCATCGAGCGCATGCCCAGTGCCACGACGACGAGCACGAGGAGCACGACAGCGACCAAGCTCACTACGACCGCGATCATTGCACCACCCTCAAAGCCATGGCCTCCCTCTGGCACCGATGAGATCGCGCGGCCATCGACGCGATCTGCCCCCTTTGATCACCAGTGCCTAACAATTGGATCTGATTGTGTCGGACCACTATGAGAGTTGTCACACCCTACGTGAATAATTGGTACACCGGCACTACCTGCCGTGATCGGCCTCTCACTGGATGTCCACCGCCGTGAGACGGCCGCGGGCGATGGTCTGCTCCGCGATCTTCTTCAGGACCGCGGGCAGCGGGGAGCCCGCCGGCAAACCGACCTTGCCGCTCAGCGTGTACACCGTGAAACGGTAGCTCGCCTTTTCTTCGCACGGCGGCTCGTAGCCCACCTTGCCACTGGTCACTTGGGCCTGCCCCGAGCCCTCGGGCGGGTCGGCGGCGGCGTTGGGGCCCAGCTCCGTCGTGGTAGCCGGGATGTCGTAGAGGACCCAGTGCACCGCGGACCTGTCGGCCGTGTGACTGTCGACCACGATGGCGATCGACTTGGCCTTGGCCAGCGGCTGGCTGGACCAGCGCAGCGGCGGGCTGCCCTGATCGCCCTTGCAGGAGTATTCGCTGGGCAGCGGCTTGCCCTCGCGCAGCTCAGGACTGGAGACGTTGATCTCGGCGATGTCCTGCGCCTGGGATCTGCCGATGAAGCTGAGACTGGCGCAACCCGTCAGGGACAAGGCGAGCGCCACCGCTGTCACACTGACAGCGGAGCGTCGCACACGCGATGCCGTTTTACACAGCCCCATGCCGGACGATGCTACGCGGCTCTCGGCGGTGCGCAGACCGTTTCTCGATGGTCGGTGGTCGGTAAAGGATCCGAAAAGCGCAAGAATGAGGGCATTCGCGTAGTGAGGTTGGCCACAGCGAGGCGCGCTCAGCTCGTGGATCCGGGTCACCGGGGGAGCGCCGCCCGCCTGCTGCAACGGGGGTGGAGGGCGGCGGGCGAGGGGTGCGCGGGCGACCCCGACGAAACGGACATCGGTTTCGGACCGGGACCGCCGCAAAAACCAGGTGCGCCAGCCCGTCGCGAGGGGGTAAAAGCAGCCCCCTCTTCGGGGACGCGGCCGTGCCTGGGGCGTGGACGGCTTGACGCGGCCGTGGGCGGTGGACGGCTTGACGCGGCCGTGGGCGCGTACGGCGGCTGCCACGTCGCGTGAGGCGCTCGCGCAGTGGTGCGGTCACGCGCTGGCCGGGCCTGGCTTGGCACGTACGTGGCGCCGCCGACGTGGCCAAGCTCGACAGCCTGCGGCCGGCCGCCACCGAGCATGGCACCGGCGCCGATCCAGGTGGCCGCAGACACGCCGGAACGCCCTCCGGATCTTTACCGACGGGAATCCGCGCCCGCTCGTCCCTTTTCCGGGCCGCTGGCAGATCGCCCGCCGGGTTCGCGCCATAAGCTGGCCTTGTGACGTCAATGGGCGCTCTGCGCGATCCGGCGAACCGCGTCTCGCCCAAGGCCATCCGCATGTGGCTGCTGGAGTCGCTGGTCGCCTTCGTGTTCTTCCTGGGGGGCTCGCTGCTGGTGTCGCGGTGGCTCGACGGGAGCGACTGGTCATGGGTGCCGAGATGGCTGGCCGCCGACGCCTGGCTCCTGCCCGCCGCCGTCGTCGTGGTGACGCTGCCGTTCCTGGTGGCCGAGCCGTTCGTACGGTACTTCGTACATCGCTGGGAGCTTTCTGGGGACGTCGTCTACGCCCGGTCGGGGTTCCTGACCAGGGAGTGGGTGTTCGTGCCTGTGAGCCGCATCCAGACGGTCGACAAGGGGCAAGGGTGGTTCGAGCGGATGCTCGGTCTGGCCACGCTCGAGATCCGCACGGCGTCGCACGCGGGCTCCTCGACGATCAAGGGGCTCGACTACCGGGTGGCGGCGGAGCTGGCCGAGCAACTCGCGCGCCGGGCCGAGCAGCTCAGGGACGACGCGACATGACCGACCCCCACCCCGACGACCCGACCCCCACCGACCCGGACCACCCCACCGGCCCTCCTGACGACCGCGCCTCCACCGGCTGGGCGTCGCCCACGCCACCTCCGCCTCCGCCGGGTGGTGGCGGGCCATGGCCGGCGCCCGGCGGTCCGGCACGGGGAGCGGAGGGGCCGTACCCCGCGCCCGGGACGCCGTTCGCGGGGCCGCAGGCGCCACACCCCGGACCTGGAGGGCCGTTCCCCGGGCCCGGCGGGCCGTTTCCCCAGCCTGGAGGGCCGTTTCCCGGGCCTGGCGGGCCGGGGCCCTGGCAGCAGCCGCCCATGGGGCGGGCGCCTCAGCGGCTCAGCCCCAAGGTGCTGCTCATCGACCCCGTGCGCATGCTGCCCTCACTCCTCCTCCCCCTGGTCGGGGTCCTGTTCGTGGGGGGCTTCTCGGCCAGGTCGTACGCCTACGCCGCCGCCGGGGTGTTCGCCGCCGTGGTGTTCTCGACCATCCGGTGGGTCACGTTCACGTACGAGATCGTCGGCGACCGCCTGGAGACCAAGCGGTCGCTGATCAGCCGCTCCGTCCGCACCATCCCCCTCGAACGCATCCGCGGCGTCGACGTCTCCACCCCGCCCCTGCACCGCCTGCTCGGCCTGACCATCCTCAAGATCGACACGGGGGCGAGCGGCGGCGAGGAGGAGGCCAAGCTCGCCGGCGTCTCCCTCGACGAGGCCGAACGCCTCAAAACGCTCCTCCTGCGCCGCACCGCCGAGCCCGCCGCGCACCCGGACCTCCCGCAC
The DNA here is from genome assembly GCF_012034275.1 of Nonomuraea composti. Taxonomy (NCBI): domain Bacteria; kingdom Bacillati; phylum Actinomycetota; class Actinomycetes; order Streptosporangiales; family Streptosporangiaceae; genus Nonomuraea; species Nonomuraea composti. The sequence continues at coordinate 162,532 of NZ_JAATEP010000023.1, forward strand.
GCCGCCCCCGGCCCCAAGGAGCGGCCCATCATCGGGGTGCCGCGCCGCTGGCTCCTGTACGGGCCGCTGTCCGGCGCGTACCTGCTCACCCCGTTCGCCTTCGTCGGCGGCGCCATCGGGCTGGCCTTCCAATGGGGCGACGACCTCGGCCTCAGCCAGGACGACGCCCTCACCGCCGGCGAGTGGCTCTGGGGGCACCCCTACCTCCTGCTGGGCGTCGCGGTGCTGCTGGTGCTGGCGATGCCGTTCGCGGGCGGCCTCATGTACGCGGTCTTCAACTGGAACTTCGTCCTCAAACGCCGCGACGGCTACCTCGTCGCCGAACGCGGGCTGGTCAACCGGCGCAGCGTGTCGCTGGAGTCCAAGCGGGTGCGCGGCTACGAGATCGTGGACGGCCTGGCCGAACGGTGGGCCGGAGTCGTCCGCGTCTGGGCCATCGTGACCGGTCTCGGCGACTCGGAGACGCGCGGCCAACTCCTGCCGGACGTGCCGCGCCACGTGGCGTTCCAGGTCACCGGCGACGCCATCGGCCCCTACCGGTCCGGCCTGCGGCCCCATCCGCCCGTCGCGCGCAGGCGCCGCCTGTTCCGCGCCGTCTTCCCGTGGCTCCTGGTGGCCCTGGCGGGCGTCGCCGGCCTCTGGGCCACCGGCAGCGTCGCCTGGTGGGTGCTGCTGGTGCTGGCGCTGCTCATGGCCGGCGTCGGGGTGCCGCTGGGCCTCGACCGGTACGCCTCCCTCGGGCACGGCTACGACGGCGGACGCCTCGCGGTGCGGTCGGGCTCGCTGCGACGATCCCAAGCCGTCGTCGAACGCCGGGCCGTGGTCGGGTGGCGCCTGCGGCAGACCTGGTTCCAGCGGCAGGCCGGGGTGCTCACGCTGATCGCCGGGGTCGGGGCCGGGAAGGGCGGATACTCGGCGATCGACGTCGCGGAGGCGCAAGGGGTGGACTTCGCCGCCGAGGTCACGCCGGAGTGGCTGGCACCGTTCCTGGAGCGCGACGGCTCTTGATCGGAGGCGGCGAGGTCGGACGCACCGGCTCTGCATACGCGTTGGCGAGGTCGGGCGCGTCGGCTCTGCATACGCGTCGGCGAGGTCGGGCGCGTCGGCTCTGAGCGCGTGGCCGATTTTGGCCGGGCCGCGTCGAGCGGCGGGGGCGGGCGTGGAGGGGCTCTTCGTGCGGGCGTGGAGGGGCTCTTCGTGCGGGCGTGGAGGGGTTCCCGGCGCGTGGCCGCCGCTTCCCGCAGGGCTTGCCGTAGGGGTGTGCGTGGCGGCGTGAGGGTGGTGTCGGCCTGTGCGGTCAGTCCTGGCGGCGGGCGCCGAACATGATCTCGTCCCAGGTCGGCACCGACGCCCGGCGGCCCCTCGAACCCTTCCGCGCCGGACGCGCGGCCGGAGCGGGCGGCGGGGACGGCACCGGAACGGGCGGCTCCTCCTTGCTCTCGTCCTTGCCCGCCCGCGCCGCCGGCACCGCCGCGGGGGCGGGCTTCGGCTTGGGCTGGGGTGCGGGCGGCTTGCTCTCCTGAACGGGCTCCGGCTGCGCCGCCTCCTTCTCCGCCGCGGCCGGCTCCTCAACCACCGGCGCCGGCTCGGACGCGGCCTGCTCCTCGGGCACGGCCTGCTCCTCGGGCACTGCCTGCTTGCCGGGCGTGGTCGGCGACTCGGAAACGACCGGCTCCGGCGCGGACTCCTCCGGCTGCTCGCCAGCGGCCACCTGCTCGACGGCCTGCTCGGCGGCAGCGGGCGTGGACTCCGCCGTCGCGGCCGGTTCCGCGCTCGCGGCCACCGTGGGGCTGCCGGCTTGCGCGGGGCTTTCGGCCGGCGCTGCGCCGGCGGCAGGGGCAGGGGCAGGGCTCTCGGCCGGCGCTGCGCTGGCGGCGGCTGCCGGGGCCTCTGCCTGTGCGGTGCTTGCGGCCGGGGCAACCTGAGCGGGTGCCGAGGGCGCCGAGGATGCCGTGGTCTCCGGCGCGGTGGCCGCAGCGTCGGCGCTGCTCGTAGTCGCGGTGCCCGTGTCCGGTGCCGTGCCGACGGCGGGCTCGGCCTTGGGCGCCTCGGCCTGCACGGCGGACGAAGCCTCCGGAGCCTGCGCCTCCGGCGAGGCCACGGCTGCCTGCGGCGCATCGGCGGCGGCCTCTGGCTGCGGTGAGGTGACGGCTGCCTGCGGCTGCGACGCGACAACGGCGGCCTCCGGCTGCGGTTGCGGCGGGGCGGCGGCGGCCTGAGGCTGCGGTGCGGTGGTCGTTTCTGGCTGCGGCTGGGCCGGGGCTGCGGCGGCCTCGGGCTCCGTGACGGTGGCAGGCTCCTTGGCGGCCTCCGCGCCTGCGGCTGCCGCAGCGGCCGGGGCGGCCGGGGCGGTCTGAGCGGGTGCCGAGGGCGCCGTGGCCTCCGGCGTGGTGGCCGCAGCGTCGGTGGTGCTCGACGAGGCGGCCGGGCTCTGTGCGCCGGTGTCGGTGGCGCCGGACGGGGCCGTGCCTGCGTGCGGCGCAGGTGCGCCGGCCACTTCCGCCCTGGGTGCGGGCACCGGTGCCGCAGGCGGCTTGGGCTCAGCGGCCGGACGCGCGGGAGCCGTGGCATCGGCGTGCGAGCCTGCCCCGGCCTGAGCGGCCGGCTCAGCCGGAGAATCGGCCTGAGCGGCGGGAGTGGCGGACCCGGCCTGAGCGGCGGGCTCGGCGTGAGCGCCGGCCTGGACGGCGGGCTCGGCCTGGGCGGCGGGTGTGGGCTCGGGGGTCGCGGTGGCGGGGCGGGGGGTGGGGGTGTCCGCGGACGGTGGTGCCGGGGGGCGGGTGTCGGGGCGGGCCGAGGGCGGGGTGGCGGGGGCGTAGATGGAGTCGTGCTCCGCCCGCCCGGACCCGAAGTCGGGCAGCCATGGCGAAGACCCGCCGCGGCGGGACGTGGTGTCGCCGGGGCGGGTGTAGCCGGTCTCGCGGGCGGGCGGCTCGGGACGGAAGGGCTCGCGGGCGGGCGAATCGTCTCTGGCCGGCGGGTCGAAGGGCGCTTCGCGGGACGGCGTGTAGGCCGTTTCCGCGGACGGCTGGAAGGGGGGTTCCTCGGGCTCGCCCCGTACCACGGAGGGGAACGGCAGGGCGTCGGATGAGGAGGAGGAAGAGGAGGCGAGCGGGGGGACCGGCTGCAGCTTGGCGACGCGCGGCGCGAACGGGGTGACCGTGGTGTCCTCCACCACGGCGGGCTCGGGGTCGAAGTCGGCGGACGACAGCCGCATGGCCTCGTCGTCGTGCGGGGTGACGTGCCGCTTGCGCGGGTCGAACAGCCATTCGGCGTGGCGGGTGTGACCGTTCCAGACGTAGCCGAGCTTGACCCGCCACAGGCCGTCGTCGCGCTTGGCGCTGTCCCAGTCGATCTCGTCGGTGGGGACGCCGCGCCTGGTCAGCCGCTCGGCGACGAGGTCGCCGAGGGTGGGGCCCGGAGCGGATTCGCCGGGCATGCGGACGGCGACGCGTTGCGCCTGCTGGGCGACGTACTCCCGCTCCTGGAGCACAGGCCCCTCGAACCAGCGGACACGCTCGACCGGGATCCCGGCGGTCGCGGCGATCTCCTCCGCCGTTTCTCCGGCGCGGATGCGGGCCTGGATCTCCTTGGGGCGCAACGGACTCTCCACTTCGATCTCGTACTGGCCGAGACGGGAGAAGTTGCCGCGGACGGCAGCACGGAGCCGGTCGTCCACGGGAAGCGTGAAGCGCGTACCCCGTCCGGCAGTAGCCAGCACGAGGTAGGTGCCGTCCTCACTCACCGCGACGAGTCGGAGCTCCTGCATGCGAGTCCCTTCGTCAGCGTCGCCATTCTTCCCCCGGACCCTTGAGTCTCTCGCGTGTGCCGGTTGCCTGCCAGCACCGTACCCGGCATGTCCGAACATCGCCTTCCTGGGATAGCCCCGGGGCGATGTGACGCCGGTCACATTTGTGGTGTCCATCCCTCTAGAGCCCGCCGTTGCGTACCAGGAGGTTATTTGGCCTCGACGGGTTCTGGCGAATCGTGCCCCGGGCCGTGGTGCAGTCGAGCCGGGCGGCGAGGGTGGCGGGGTCGGCGTCCGGATGGCGTTCGAGGTGGCGGGCGGCGGCTCCGGCGAGGTGCGGGGCGTGGGCGGAGAACGCCCGCCCGTCGGGGGTGAGCCGGCAGGCGCCGCCGTTGGCGGCGCCGACGACGAACACGCCCGACTGGACGAGCGAGCGCGCGGATCTGGCGAGGGCGGGCGAGTCGGCGCCGTCGGTCGGCAGGACGGCGACGGAGGGGCCGCGGGCGTGCCGGTGGATCCAGTCGAGCCCGGCCAGGACGTCGGCGAGCGTGCCGGAGCCGCCGCAGCCGAGCACGCGTACGGAGGCGATGCCCGCTTTGGGGGCGACGGCGTGGGTGTAGGCGGCGACGCGGGTGCCGTGGCCGCCGCAGGGCCGCCCGGTGCCGCCGGTGGCGTCGAAGGCGCGCCAGGCCCGGTCGCCGAACGCGGGGCGGCGGATGGCGACGCCGCTGTCCAGGACGTACACGGTGGTGCCGGCGCCGCCCGCCTTGATCGCGGGCGGGTGCTCGGGGGCGCGTACCGGCATGGGGTGGATCTGGCGGTCCGGCTCGATGGTGCGCACGCGCGGGTCGGCGCGCAGCTCGTCCAGCTCGGTGGGGGTGAGGAAGGTGGCGAATCCGGGCAGCGCCGAGGTGTAGTAGCGGCGCACCCGCCAGCGCACCTCGCCGACGAGGTCGCGGGCGGCCTCGCGGTCGCGCGCGGTGACGATGTACGGGCGGGCGGGCTCGGGATGGTCGGGACGCAGGGCGAGCCCTGAGGCGGGCGTCATGGCGAGAGGGACGGCGGTCGTGGCGGCCGTTGCCACGGCCGCGGCGAGGTACACGGAGGGCAGGCCGAGTCGTCGGGGCACGAATGGCAAGGATGCCTGTCACGCAGGTCACAGGAACAACAGGACACGCACTCGCGTCTATTCACGAGACAGGTCTTTACCGAACGAGGGGCTAGGAAGGACTGATCTGGAGGGATGAGCGGCGAGCAGCGGAGGTTCGAGCTGAGCGTGCCGCAGATCCTGGGAAGTGCGCTGGCCGCGGTGACGGCGGCGGTGGCGGCGTCGTATCTCGGCGTGGCGGGCACCGTGATCGGGGCGGCGGTGGTCAGCGTCGCCAGCACGGTCGCCACGGCCGTCTACACGCACTATCTCAAGCAGACGGGGGAGCGGGTCAAGCAGCACACGCCGCTGATCATCAGGCGGGAGGAGCATCAGGGCGCGGAGCTTCAGGACGAGGGGCATCAGGACGAGGAGCGCCACGACGGGGATGGTTCCACGCTGGTGATGCCCGCGGTGCGCAGGTGGCGGTTGCCGTGGCTGAAGGTGGGGGTGGCGGCGTCGCTCGTGTTCGGGCTGAGCATGGGCGGCATCCTCGTCTACCAGGCGGCGGCGCAGCGGACGGTGCACGAGCAGGTCACGGGGAAGACGCCGGTGAAGGCGCAGAAGAAGCAGGAGGAGGAGCGGGCGCCGGTCGAGCGGGAGACGCGGAGCGTGGCGCCGCCCGCGTACCCGGATCCGCTGCCCAGCGTCCGGGACGACACCACTCCGCAGGCCGATCCGACCCCGACGCCCAGCAGGACGCCGAAGCCCACGCCGAAGCCGACGCCCACCCCGACGCCGACCCCGTCGGAGACGGTGGAGCCGTCGAGGGAGGGGACGACGAGCGCGCCGCCGCCCTCCCAGGAGGAGGACGAGCCGCCGGCCGACGAGGCGCCGTGGCACGACCACCAGGAGCGGGAGTACGACGCCCCGATGGGTTAGCCGCCGAGGACGGTGTCCAGGTAGGCGTTGGTGAACAGGCGATCGGGGTCGAGCCGGTCGCGCAGCCGGACGAAGTCGGCGAAGCGGGGGTAGACCTTGGCCAGGTAGGAGGCGTCGCGGGTGTGCAGCTTGCCCCAGTGGGGGCGGCCGTCCAGCCGGGTCATGATCTCCTCGACGCCCTCGAAGTAGGCGGGGTCCGGCGTCGGGCGGTAGACGTGGCAGGCGATGTACGCCGACGGCCGCCCGTACGCGGTGGACAGCCACGCGTCGCTGGGCGGCGTCACCCGCACCTCCACCGGGAAGGTGATCTTCCAGTCCATGCGTTCGACGAGGTCGCGGGTCTCGCGCAGGGCCTGGGCGAGGCGGTCGCGCGGCACGGCGTACTCCATCTCCAGGAAGCGCACGTCGCGCCGCGCGGTGAAGGCCCGGTACGACGCGTCGATCGACTCGGAGTCCCCGAGGGCGGCGGCGCTGACCTCGTTGATGCGGGGGATCAGATCAGGCAGGCGGGCGCCGAGCGCGCAGGCGGCGCCGAAGAGGGTGTTCTCCAGGAAGACGGTGTCGAGCCAGCGGCGGAACGCGCCGGGCGGCCGGGCCGGGCCGGGGCTGCGGTTGTTGGTCTTGACCAGGCACGCCTCGGTGTGCGGCAGCCAGAAGAAGTCGAGGTGCTCGTTGGCGGTGGTCAGCTCGTCGAGGGTGCCGAGGATGTCGCCGAGGGGGAGCTTGCGGCGCCGGTTGTGCAGCAGGAACGCGGGCTCCACCCGTAACGTGACGGTTGTCAGGACGCCGAGCGCGCCGAGGCCGACCCGGGCGGCGTCGAAGAGGTCGTCGCCGGGCGCGGCGGTGGCCACCGAGCCGTCGGCGAGCACCAGCTCCAGCTCGGTGACCTGGTCGGCGAGGCCGCCGCTGTCGCGTCCGGTGCCGTGGGTGCCGGTCTGGATGGCGCCGGCGACGGTCTGCTCGGTGATGTCGCCCATGTTGGCCAGGGCGAGGCCGCGCGCGGCGAGGAGCTCGTTCAGCACGCGCAGGGGCGTGCCGGCCTGGACGGTGACGCGGTCGCCCGCCCAGGCGGTGATGCCGGTGAGCGCGCCGGGCCGCAGCATGATGCCGTCGGTGAGCGCCACGCCGGTGAAGGAGTGCCCCGTGCCGACCATGCGGACCCGCCGCCCGGAGGCGGCGGCGTCGCGCACGGCCTGGACGACCTCCGCCACGGAGGACGGAGTGCGCACCTCGGCGGGGGTGCCCGACTGGTTGCGCGCCCAGTTCACGAAGACCACGGGGCACCCCTCCAGAGCATCGTTCCGGCTAAACGCGAACGATACTCACTTCTCCCAGCCTTCGGGAACGGGGTAGATGTCGCCGGGCTTCAGGTTCTCGTTCTTGACCACGTCGGAGACCGTGACGAGGTGGTAGCCCTTGCTCTGCAGGGTCTTGATGAGCGCGGGCATGCCGTCCACCGTCTGCTTGACCCAGTCGTGCATGAGGATGATCCCGTTGGGCTTGGCCACCGCGAGGGTCTGCTTCTGGATGGCGTCGACGTTCTTGGAGCTCCAGTCCTGGGAGCCCGCCGTCCACAGGATCATCGGCATGCCGAACTCGGCGGCGATGTCGGAGACCTGGAGGTCGGCCAGCCCGTACGGCGGGCGCAGCAGCTTGGGCTCGACGCCCGCCGCCTTCTTCACCGCGTCCTGGGTCTTCTGGATCTCGCTCTTGATCGTCCCGGCCTCGCTCTTGGTGAAGTCGGGGTGGCTGTAGCTGTGGTTGCCGAGCTCGTGGCCCTCGGCGGCCATGCGCTTGACGAACTGCGGGCGGCTCTTCACGTACTGGCCCTCAAGGAAGAACGTCGCCTTCGCGTCGTACTTCTTGAGCGTGTCGAGCAGCGTTCCCGCGTACTTGCCCGGCCCGTCGTCGAAGGTCAGCGCGATGCACTTGACCTGCTCACAGTCGACGGGCTCCTTCTTCGACGCCTGCGCGGACGCGGGGGCCGGAGCGAGGGTCACGCAAACAGCCGCGATAGCTAGAAGTGAAGTGATTTGTCGGGACATAACTAGTGCTTCCAGTGTGATGGGTGTTGCGAGGGATCCATCGACCGTAGCGGATCAGGTCTCCGAGGGTGAAGGCGCCGTCGGAAGTCTCAGCAAACCCGAACCTCCGATGCCGACGATCACGGCGAGGGCCGCGGCGGCGATGGAGAACACGTACGCGTCGGAGGCCCCGTACGTCTCGGTGAGCTGCCCGCCCGCCCACGAGCCGAGCGCCACGCCCAGCGTGATCGCGGTCGAGATCCACGCCATGCCCTCGGTGAGCAGCGACTGCGGCACCAGGCGCTCGGTGAGGGAGAAGCAGGTGATGAGCGTCGGCGAGATGGCGAACCCGGCCAGGAACAGCGCCGCCGCCATGATCCCCGGCGCGCTGATGAACAGGATCGGCAGCAGCCCCACCACGAACAGGGCCAGCGCCCGCACGAAGCGGGCACGCAGCGAGATCCGCCAGTTGCGCGAGCCGAACCACAGCCCCGACACCATCGACCCGCCCGCGAACGAGGCCAGCAGGAACCCCGAGGCCCACTTGACCCCCTGCTCCTGCGCGAAGGCCACCGTGATCAGGTCGACGGAGCCGAAGATCGCCCCCAGCGCGAGGGAGACGCCCGCCAGCAGCAGCACGCCGGGGATCAGGATCGGCGTGCCCCCCGACGACCTGACGACCTGCACGGGCGGCTGCGTACGCCGTTGCGCGGCCAGCGCGAGGGAGCCGCCCAGCATGCAGACCAGCGCCACGATCAGGCCGGCGTACGGGTTCACCGTGGTGGCGAGCACCGTGACCAGCGCGGGCCCCGTGACGAAGACCACCTCGTCGGCCACGGACTCGAAGGCGAAGGCGGTGTGCAGCCGGTCGGTGCCGCCGTAGATCACCGTCCAGCGGGCCCGCACCATGGAGCCGAGCGACAGCGACGTGGCGCCGATGACCAGCCCGGAGGCGTACAGCGTCCACTCGGGCAGCCCCGAGCCCGCGGAGATCATGAGGGCGGCCAGCGCCAGCGCGTTGACGGCGGCGAACGGCGGGATCACCCGGCTCTGCCCGAAGGTGTCGGCCAGCCGGCCCGACAGCGGGGCGGCCGCGGCGAAGGCCAGGTTCGAGGCGGCGCCGACGGCCCCGGCCGTGGCGTAGTTGTCGGTCAGCGCGGTGATCAGCAGGATGACGCCGATGCCGAGCATGGACATCGGCATCCGGCCGATGAGCCCCGCCAGCACGAACGCTTTCGTCCCGGGCCTCTCGAACAACCCCCGGTAAGGCCCGACCACGCTGTTTCCCCCTTACTCAAGCAGGCTAACCCTTGCGTACTTGTGTCCCGATGGCAAGTGGATTAGGGCCGGCGTGAGTTAACGTGTCCCGAGTGTCCGGTCTTCCCAGTGTTCGCGCGGTCATGCTCATGGTCATCGCCGTGCTCGTGGTCACCGCCGCGGCCGGCGGCATCGTGGTGATCATGGACGGTGACCTGCTCAGCAGCGCTCAGGAGCCCGTACGCGGCCGGCCCCGCGCCACCCAGCAGGCCACTCCGCGGCAGTCGCCCGCGCCCCGGCTCGACCAGCTCGTCCCCAACGCCGAGCCGGTCAAGGACTTCGGCGCCGGCGGCCCCGGCGTCACCTCCACGCCCGCCCGCGTGCTGGCGATCGCCCCCGGCGCCGTGCCCAAGGAGACCAGGCTCAAGCTGGCCGCGCTCAAGCACGTGCAGAAGGTCACCATCGTCGACGCGGGCGCCGTCAAGGTCTCCGGCACCGGCCTGAACCTGCTGGCCGTCGACCCCTCCGGGTTCCGCTCGTGGACCCCGCAGCCCGTCGCCGACCAGCCCGCCGTGTGGAGCGCGCTGGCCAGGGGCGAGCTGGTCGCCGACACCGGCGCGACCCGCAGGTACGGCATGATCCTCGGCGCCATGTACCAGGTGGACGGCGGGCCCAGGCTCCGCGTCGCCGCCACCGCCTCGCTCGGGCTGACCGGCGTGGACGGGCTGGTCAGCGCGGAGCTGGGCAGGAAGCTCGGGTTCGCGCAGGGCGTCGCGGTGCTGCTGCACGGCAAGGAGGGCAAGATCGGCGCGTCCGGCGTGCGCAGGCTGCTCGGCAAGGGCGCGCAGGTCGTCGTGCTCGACGCCGCCGCCCGCGAGGCCAAACAACAGCAGCCCGCCCAGCAGCAGCCCGAGCAGGTCAGCGTCGGCCGGCCCAGCAGCTACCTGGAGCTCTACAAGGCCGCCGCCACCCGCTGCCCCGGCCTGTCATGGACGGTGCTCGCCGCGATCGGCCAGGTCGAGAGCGGGCACGGGCGCAACAACGGCCCGTCGAGCGCGGGCGCACTAGGGCCCATGCAGTTCATGCCCGCCACCTGGAAGCACTACGGCGTGGACGGCGACGGCGACGGCAAGAAGGACATCTGGAGCCCGTACGACGCCGTGCCCGGCGCGGCGAACTACCTGTGCGCCAACAAGGCCGGGCAGGGCGGCGAGCGGCTGCGTAAGGCGATCTGGTTCTACAACCACTCGTGGGACTACGTGAACAAGGTCATGGGCATCGCCGAGGCGTACGCCAAGACCTACACCTGAGGCCGCCTCCGAGGAGGCGGGCAGCAGGTGAGCGGGCACGGCACCGGCTCGGGCTCCTCCATCAGCTCCCGCACCATCCGCACGAACCGCGGGTGCGTGCCCGCCGTCGCGGCCCGCTCCATCGGCAGGCCCAGCTCGGCCGCCACCGCCCTGGCCTCGGTGTCGAGGTCGTAGACGACCTCCATGTGGTCGGAGACGAACCCGATCGGCACCAGCACCACGGCCGGCGCCTCGATCTTGCGCAGGTGGTCGCAGACGTCCGGCTCCAGCCACGGCACCTGCGGCGGCCCGCTGCGCGACTGCCACACCAGATCCCACGGCTGCGTGCGGCCCAGCGCCTGGTTGACCAGCTCGGCGCTCCTGCGCAGCTGCGCCTCGTACAGGCCGCCCTCGGGGCCGGCGGTCTCGGCCATCGAGACCGGGATGCTGTGGGCGGTGAAGACGAGCCGGGCGTCGTCGCGGCCGAGCCGCTCCAGCGCCGCCCGCGTGTGGTCGGCCATCGCCGCCACGAACCCGGGATGCTCGCCGTAGTGGCGCATCTTGACCAGCTCGGGGCCGCCCTCGATCGAGATCCGCGCGATGTCCTCGTAGTACTGGCGGCAGCTCGAATAGCCCGCGAACGCCGACGTGGCGAAGACGGCGGCCTTCCTGACACCGTCGGCCTTCATCTGCCGCACGGTGTCCTCGCCGAACGGGTGCCAGTTGCGGTTGCCCCAGTAGACCGGCACGTCGAGGACCGGGCGCAGCGCCTCGACCAGGTCGCGGTTCTGCTGGTTGATCGGGCTGACCCCGCCGAAGCTCTGGTAGTGCTCGGCCACCTCGAGCAGGCGCTCGCGCGGCACGCCACGGCCGCGCACGACGTTCTCCAGGAACGGCATCACGTCGTCGGGACCCTCGGGGCCGCCGAACGACAGGACCAGCAAGGCGTCGTAAATACCCACGTGGCAACCCTATGCGGGAGTGTCGGCGGTCCCTCCCGCGAGGTAGGTTCGATCGAGTGAGCGCATTCAACGATATTCGCGACTATGTGGCCATTCCCCGGGTCCTTTCCCTCCGGCTTTCGCCCGATGGGTCCAAGCTGATCTCGACCGTGCAGTCCCTCAACCCCGACGGCAAGTCGTACGGCACCGCGCTCTGGGCCGTTCCGCTGGACGGCGAGCCGTACCGGCTGACGCGCTCGGCCAAGGGCGAGTCGGCCGCGGTCTTCACCGCCTCGGGCGACGTGCTGTTCACCTCCGCCCGTCCCGACCCGACCGTCAAGGACGCCGGCGAGGAGGTGCCCGCGCTGTGGCTGCTGCCCCGCGCCGGCGGCGAGGCCCGCCAGGTGGCCACCAGGCCCGGCGGCATCGGCGGCGTCCGCACGGCCGGCGACGTGGTCGTGTTCGTCTCCGACGTGCTCGACGGCGAGGAGTCGGCCGAGGAGGAGAAGCGCAAGGCCCGCAAGGAGGCCGGCATCAGCGCGATCCTGCACGAGGGCTACCCCGTCCGCTACTGGGACCACGACCTCGGCCCCGGCCGGCCCCGCCTGTTCGCGGCCAGGCTCGGCGCCGACCGCCTGGAGGACGTGCGCGACCTGACCCCCGACGCCGGCGACGCGCTGCGCGAGGGCGGCTTCGAGCTGACCCCCGACGGCGCCACCGTGATCACCACCTGGCGCGTCTACCTGCCCAAGGGTGAGTGGCGCACCGAGCTGGTCGCCATCGACGTGGCCACCGGCGAGCGGCGCGTCCTGCTGGCGGACGAGGCCCACGACTTCACCGGGCCGCTGGCGATCTCGCCCGACGGCACCAAGCTCGCCTGCGCCCGCGACCGCATCACCGGCCTCGACGTCTCCGCCCGCAGCGAGCTGTGGATCGCCGACCTCGCCACCGGCGAGGGCCGCGCGTACCTGCCCGACCTGTTCCCCTCGGACGTCGACTGGGCGCCCGACTCCTCCGCCGTCTACGTCGCCGCCGACTTCCAGGGCCGCCGCCCGGTCTTCCGCGTCCCGCTCGACGGGGAGCCCGCCAGGCTCACCGAGGACGACGCCTCCTACCTCGGCCTCAACCCGTCGCCCGACGGCCGGTGGGTCTACGCCCTGCGCAGCGCCGTCAACCTCGCGCCCGCCCCGGCCAGGATCGACGCCGCCACCGGCGAGATCGCCGACCTGCCCTCGCCCGCGCCGCGCCCCGAGGTGCCCGGCACGCTCACCGAGGTCACCGCCACCGCCGACGACGGCACCCCCATCCGCGGCTGGCTGGCCCTGCCCGAAGGCGCCTCCGCCGCCAACCCCGCGCCGTTCGTGCTGTTCATCCACGGCGGCCCGCTCGGCTCCTGGAACGACTGGCAGTGGCGCTGGCAGTCGTGGATCCTCGCCCAGCACGGGTACGCCGTCCTCATGCCCGACCCGTGCATGTCCACCGGCTACGGCCAGGAGATGATCGACCGCGGCTGGGGCAACTGGGGCCCGCGCACCCAGGCCGACCTCGACGCCATCGTCGACGCCGCCCTGGCCAGGGACGACATCGACAGCGAGCGCGTCGCCGCGATGGGCGGCTCGTTCGGCGGCTACATGGCCAACTGGCTGGCCGGCCACACCGACCGCTACAAGGCCATCGTCACCCACGCCTCGCTGTGGAACCTCGACCAGTTCTCCGGCACCACCGACGCCGCCATGTACTGGCAGCGCGAGTTCGGCCTGCCCGGCGGCGAGCGCTACTCGCTGCTGTCGCCGCACAACGCCCTCGACCGGATCACCACCCCGATGCTCGTCATCCACGGCGACAAGGACTACCGGGTGCCGATCGGCGAGGCCCTGCGGCTGTGGTGGGACCTGCGCCGCACCGAGGTGGACGCGAAGTTCCTGTACTTCCCCGACGAGAACCACTGGATACTCAAGCCCGGCAACATCATCGCCTGGTACGAGACCGTCCTCGCCTTCCTCGGCCAGCACGTGCTCGGCCAGGAATGGAAGCGCCCGGACTCGGTGGCCTGATGACCGAGCTCGAATTCCTCAGGCTCGCCGAGGAGATCGCCCGCGAGGCCGGCGACATGCTGCTGGCCAAGCGGCCCACGATGTCCGGCGAGATCGAGACCAAGTCCAGCCCCACCGACGTCGTCACCGCCCTCGACAAGGCGTCGGAAGAACTGATCCGCGAGCGCATCCTCGCCGCCCGGCCCGGCGACCGCATCCTCGGCGAGGAGGGCGGCGAGGAGCCCGGCGAGTCCGACGTGCGCTGGATCGTCGACCCGATCGACGGCACCGTCAACTTCCTGTACGGGCTGCCCGACTGGGCCGTCTCCAT